>ONPY01000070.1 GCA_900319835.1 uncultured Eubacteriales bacterium
TCGATCTTGATGTCCTCTTTCTTGAAGCCAGGCAGCTCGCACTCGAGCTTGAAGGCATCGCCGGTATCCAGCACATCGGTACGGAAGGCGGAGACAGCGGTGGTGTTGGTGAAGAAGTGGCGGTCCATCTCATCGAGCATCCGGAAGGGGTCGAAGCTGGCACTGCGCATATGACGGTCAAAAGGAATGAGTTCAAACATGATCTATATACCTCCAAATTTACCTTTTACTTTTCTGCTTTCGATCAAGCTTTATTTCTTTCGTTTGTTCTTATATATAAATTACCAAACAATTATGAAGAAATATAGCTTAATATATGAACAGAATATGAATATTAGCACTCGCAATTTGCGAGTGCTAATATTGTTCCCTTTTTCTGTTGCCTTTATTCCTCCTGTGGGCCGTTGAGGTAAACCCGCGCCACCCGGTAGCTCAGGGCCGAGGTCAGGCCACAGCCCTCGTCGCCACCCACCAGGGCGGCCACCTCCTGGGAGGAGAGGAAATTCCCCGCCCGGTCTGTGCCAAAGAAGGTCACCTCGTCCCCGACCGCGCAATCGGCACCGGAGACGTCCACCATGCACTGGTCCATGCAGCAGGCCAGCAGTCGGCAGCGCCTGCCGCCTACAAGCACCGGCCCGCCAATGGGGAACAGCCCCTGGTTGAGTCCGTCTCCATAGCCCACGCCCACCGTGGCCACCAGGCAGTCCCGTTCCAGCCGGACCGACCGGCCGTAGCCGATATAGTCCCCGACCTTTCGGGGCCTGAGGTTGGTGATATAGCTGCGCCAGCTTGCCACTTCCCGAATGGTGCCGCCCGTCACCCCGGGACGATCCATGTACAGCCGTCTGCCGCAGCGCACCGCGTCGAGATGATATTCCGGGTACAGCTCCGAGGTCAGCGAGCAGGCCATATGCCGCATGGGGATCCGGATTCCGGCGGCGCTCAGCCGCTCGAGACAATCCAGAAACAGGCGGTATTCCTCCTCGTCCAGCGCCCGGTCTCCCGCATCGGAAAAATGGGAGAACGCGCCGGTGATCTCCAGGCGGTCCCCCGCCCGGCGCAGCTCCTCCGTGAGGGCGTCCAGCTCCTCCGGCCCGACGCCGATGCGGTGCAGGCCGGTATCTATTTTAATATGAAGCCTTCCACGCTTGCCCGTGCGCTCCGCCGCGGCCGCAAGGCTCCCAGCAAAGCCCAGGTGGGCACAGGACAGGGTCAGCTCCGCCAGGCAGGCCGCCTCCAACTGGAAGGGCAGCGCGCCGCCCATCACCAGGATCTCCCGCTCAATGCCACTCTCTCTCAGGCGGAGGCCCTCGCTCACATGCGCGACCGCCAGCGTGCGGATCGCAGGCAGGGTGCAGAGCGTCTTTGCCACCGGCACCAGGCCCAGGCCGTAGGCGTCGTCCTTCAGCACGGGGATCAGCGCCGTACCGGCGTCCAGGGACTCCAGAATGCTGCGGGCATTCTCCAGCAGCTGTCCCAGGTCGATCTCCAGGTAGGAGTTGTATGTCTGTATATTCATTTTATTATTCATTCTTCACTCTC
Source organism: uncultured Eubacteriales bacterium (assembly GCA_900319835.1). The sequence goes on from ONPY01000070.1 coordinate 1,543, forward strand.
GCTGCTTTTGTCTGGCACAGGTCTCCCGCGCCGGTCAGTTATTTTGTCATTATAGCGTATCCGCCCCAAAGAGGCAAGCAATATTTGCTTTCTTTCCCCATTTTTCGTCCAACGGTCCTGACGCTTGCCGGATCCCGGCGCAGCAGGTTTTCCGCTTTGATTCACATTGACGAAAATCACCGCCCCGCACATTTCGGGTTTTTGCATAATTATCTATTGACATTGAATAGCATTCGCGGTATACTCCAAGCATCCCAAAAGTCATTTGATGAGGAGAACATAAAATGAAAAAGATTGTTGCACTGATGCTTGCTCTGGTCATGGTCTTCGCCCTGGCCGCCTGCGGCTCCAAGCCCGCCGCTTCCGCACCCGCCGCCGACGCCAAGCCCGTCCTGGTGATGGGCACCTCCGCCGACTACGCCCCCTTTGAGTTCATGTACCCCGACGAGGGCGGCAACCTGGTCTACGGCGGCATCGACGTCTCCGTGGCCGAGTACATCGCCGAATACACCGGCAAAGAGCTGAAGGTCGAGAACATGGGCTTTGACTACCTGCTGGCTTCCCTGCAGAAGGGCGACTTCGACATCGTCATCGCCGCCATGGAGGTCAGCGAGGAGCGTCTCAACAGCGCTGATTTCTCTGATCCCTACTACACCGATTATCCCCCCATGGTCCTGGTGAAGGCCGCCAACGCCGGTGAGTACACCTCTCTGGAGTCCTTCGCCGGCAAGTCCGTGGGCGCGCAGACCGCCACCACCAAGGAGAACATCGTCAAGGACGATATGCCCGGCGCCAATCTGGTCTCCCTGCAGAACGTCAACGACATGGTCAACCAGCTGGTCAATGACAAGATCGACGCCGTGGTGCTCGACGGCGCGGTGGCCCTGCAGTTTGTGCAGTCCAACAGCGATCTGACCGTCGCCTCCGTGGATCTGGGCGAGGCCTATCCCTACTGTGTGGCCGTCGCCAAGGGCGACCCCAAGGGTCTGCTGCCCGGCATCAACGAGGCCATTGCCGACATGCTGGAAAAGGGCAAGGTGACCGAGTTCAGTGAGTTTGCCAACTCTCTCGAGGACGTGTGGCAGGAGGTCTCCGCCGAGTAATCCTCACTCGTCCGTCCCTTCCGCAATGTGCAAAGCCCTGCTGTGGGCTTTGCACATTGCGCGTTTATCCTAGAGAAAAGAAAGGACCCTTCCTATGTGGTGGAGCAACCTGTTCACGGACATGAGTCCGGCGAGCTTTTTCAACTTTTCCTTCCTGCCCAAATACGGTGTGTTCTTCATCCAGGGCATTGAGTACACCCTGCTGCTGGCCATCGTGTCGGTGGCGCTGGCGGTGATCCCTGCCCTGCTGCTGGCCCTGATGCGGCTGAGCAAGAACCGCCTTGTCAGGAGCCTGTCCGGCGCGTACATCGCCGTCTTCCGCTCCACGCCGCTGCTGGTGCAGCTGTCCATCATCTACTTCGGCCTCTTCGGCGTCATCAACATCCCCCGCTATTCCCTGTTCGGCTTTGTGGATCTCAGCCGCTTCATCCCCGGCGTGGTGGCCCTGGCGCTCAACTCCTCGGCCTATGTGGCGGAGATCTTCCGCGCCGGCATCCTGGCCGTGGACGCAGGCCAGATGGAGGCCGCGCGCTCCCTGGGTCTGTCCAAGTGGGACGGGATGCAGCTGGTGGTGCTGCCGCAGGCCATCAAGAACGTACTGCCCGCCATCGCCAACGAGATCGTCACGATGGTCAAGGAGAGCTCCATCTGCTCCATGCTCGGCATGGCGGAGCTGATGTTCGGCGCCAAGGCCGTGGCCTCCTCCACCTACATCACCCTGGCCCCCTATACCATGGCGGCCCTGATTTACTTCTGCATCAACTATCCCGCTTCCAAGGCGATCGAAGCGATTGAAAGGAGGATGCGTCGTGGGGACAAGCAATGAGATCATCCGCGTTGAGCACGTCAGCAAGGTGTTCGACGGCGGCGTTCAGGCGCTGGACGACTGCTCCCTTTCCATCGCCAGGGGCGAGGTGGTGGCCATCATCGGCCCCTCCGGCTCCGGCAAATCCACCATGCTCCGCTGCCTGAACCTGCTGGAGCAGCCCACTTCCGGCAAGGTCATCGTGGACGGGGTGGACATCACCGGCTCCAAGGTGGACCTGGATCTGCACCGGCGGAAGATGGGCATGGTGTTCCAGCACTTCAACCTCTTCCCCCACATGACGGTGAAGAAAAACATCACGCTGGCCCCCGTCCGGCTCAAGCTCAAGACCCAGGCGGAGGCGGATCAGACCGCCATGCGACTGCTCGAGCGCATCGGTCTGGCCGACAAAGCGGACACCTACCCCGCCATGCTCTCCGGCGGCCAGAAGCAGCGCATCGCCATTGTCCGGGCTCTCGCCATGGAGCCGGAGGTCATGCTCTTTGACGAGCCCACCTCCGCCCTCGACCCCGAGATGGTGGGCGAGGTGCTGGACGTGATGAAGGAGCTGGCCCGCGAGGGCATGACCATGGCGGTGGTCACCCATGAGATGGGCTTTGCCCGTGAGGTGGGCGACCGGGTCATCTTCATGGACAGCGGCAAGATCGTGGAAGAAAACACCCCGAACGAGCTGTTTGATCACCCGCAGAACGAGCGCACCAAACTCTTCCTGTCGAAAGTTCTGTAAGGGCTCCGGCTCTTTTCAAAAGCGTCCTCCACCGGAGGGCGCTTTTTTCAGCCTTGCTCTTGCAAGTTGCCGCGGGATCGTGTAGAATAGCTGCGTTTTCCGCGGAGAACCAAATCAAGACAGCAGGAGTGGAACCCATGGTAGACCCGAAAATCGCCCCCCAGGCCGAGCATATGCTGGACTACTTTGCCAGCTTCTGCGGCATTGAGCTGCAGGATCTGAACCGGGAGGAGTGTGTGCTGGACGTTCAGCTGCGCCCGGAGCACATGAACCTCTACGGCTTTGTACACGGCGGCATGATCAACACCATCATGGATAACGCCGGCGGCATTCTGGCCGCCTACGCGCACGGGGAGATTCGTCCCGTGGTCACCGGATGCGCCGACGCGCACTTTCTCCGCCCGGTCTGCGGCGCACGTATGAAATGCGTGGCAACGATGGTCAAGGCAGGCCGCTCCATGGCCCGTGTGCAGCTGGGCGTGTACGATGAAAATGACAAGCTCTGCTGTGTCGGTCTCAACGAATACGTCTACACCGACAACCGATAAGCACGCAAAAGCGGCGCACCCCAAGGGGTGCGCCGCTTTTATCTATTCTGTTCAGAACAGCAGTCCGATGACTGCGCCGCTCAGGGCGGAAAGCACATAGCTGATGCCGACGACGGTAAAGTTTTCCCGCAGGTTCCGGTTGCTGCGAAACAGCACCAGCATGCCGATGCCCGCGTTGGACAGCAGTCCCGCAAACAGCCCGCCCAGCCGGATGATGCCGTTGAGGTAGGCCTGGGTCAAAATCACGGAGACGGAGCAGTTGGGGATCAGGCCCAGCAGCGCCAGCAGCAGCTCCCCGACCACCGGCCGGGAAAACAGGGAGGCGCTGAGCCGCTCGGCTCCCACGGACTCCAGGATCAGGTTCAGAGCGAAGTTCACCGCGATGAGCATGGCGGCGATCTTCAGCGTGTGGATCAGCGCCGCGTGCAGGGCGCTCCCCTCTTCCTCCTCACACTCGCAGTGTTCCCGCTCACAGAAGGAGTGGATGTCCTTGTCCCGCCGGAAGAAGCGCCCAAAGGCCAGATCCGCCAGGTAGCCGAGCGCGATGCCGAGGCACGCCTTGGCCGCCAGAATGCGGAGGATGCTGCCCATGCCGATGCCGTTTGCGTCGGCCACGGAGGAGAGCATGACGGGGAGCATCTCGTCCGAGGTGGCAAAGAACACCGCCAGCATGGTGCCCACGGTGATGGTGCCGGTGGAGAAGAGCGTCGCCGCCGCGCCGGAAATGCCGCACTGGGGGATGACCCCGAGCAGGCCGCCGATGGCGGGGCCGGCCTTGCGGGAGTAGGCGTGCAGGATGGACTCGTCCAGCTTCCGGCTTCTCTCCAGCAGTTCCATCAGCAGATAGGCCAGAAACAGGATGGGGATGCTCAGCGCGCCGTCCTTCAGCGCGTCCAGCAGACTGTCCAGTATCAGCTTCATGCAGCTCCTCCTCTCCGTTTCATCACAGGTTTCTGTATCATAAATGCAGACCGCGGATTTTGTCAAGGCTAACTTCTAGTCAGCACCGTCTTTTTATGCTATACTGAGCTTCCATTCTGTTTCCCGGAGGAATCATCATGAACATCTGTGTCTATGCCGCATCGTCCACCACCCTTGCTTCCGCCTACTACGCGGAGGCAGAGCAGCTCGGTCATCTCATGGCCGAGAGCGGACACACCCTGGTTTTCGGCGGCGGGGCGGAGGGGCTCATGGGCGCCTGCGCCCGGGGCGTCCTGTCCGGCGGCGGGAGGCTGATCGGTGTGGCGCCGCGCTTTTTTGACGAGCCGGGCGTGCTCCTGAAGGAGGGCTGTGCGCTGGTTTTCACCGAGACCATGTCCGAGCGCAAGATGGATATGGCGCGCCTGGCCGACGCCTTCATCGCCCTGCCCGGCGGCATCGGCACCTATGAGGAATTTTTCGAAACCCTGACGCTCAAACAGCTTGGCCGGCACCGCAAGCCCATGGCCCTGCTCAACACCCTGGACTACTACGAGCCCTTCCTGGCGCTGCTGCGCCGCACGGCGGACGCCGGCTTTATGAGCCGGGAGGTTTTGTCCCTCTTTGCCCTCTGCAAGTCGCCTGCGGAGGCCCTGGCCCATGTGACGGAGCCGGTCTCTCCCGTCTCCGCCGCGCCCTCGTTTGCGGATTACAAGCGATAAGGATTGAAGCAAATCGCATTTTCCATCGGAAAATGCGATTTTTATATTCCCCGCTCTTGAATTACAACCCTGATTTTGTTATCATAGGTTATTAATAAAAATAGAAAAGCAGAATCATAACATGAAGAAATTGGACTGGAAAATCCCATACTCCAGGCCCTGTGTTTCGCGCGGGCTTCTGGAGGCAGGACTCTCCCCGCTTTTGTGCCAGGTACTCGCCCTCCGGGGGATCGACACGCCGGAAAAAGCCCACGCCATGCTCTACGGCGGGGCCGAGTGCGTGTACGATCCGCTGCTGATCCGCGGGATGCGGGCAGCAAAAGACCGGGTTTTGCGCGCTGTGCGGGAGAGGGAGACCGTGGCGGTATACGGGGACTATGACGTGGACGGCATCACCGCCACCAGCCTCGTCACCGACTGGCTGCGCGGCCGGGGTCTCACCTGCTATCCCTACATCCCCGACCGGAACGAGGAGGGCTACGGGCTCAACTGCTCGGCGCTGGACGCGCTGCGCGCCAAGGGCGTGACCCTGGTTATCACCGTTGACTGCGGCATCACCGCCGTGGAGGAGGCGGAGTACGCCAGGGGCATCGGCATCGACATGGTCATCACCGACCACCACGAGTGCCGGGCCGACGCGCTGCCGCAGGTCGCCGCCCTGGTCGACTGCAAGCGCGGTGGGGACGACTACCCCAACAAGAATCTGGCCGGCGTGGGCGTGGCGCTCAAGCTGGTGTGCGCCTGCGATGGGGACGTCGAGGAGATGCTCACGCGCTATGCGGATCTGGTGGCCATCGGCACCGTGGCGGACGTGATGCCCCTCACCGACGAAAACCGCTATCTGGTGCGCCGGGGTCTCCAGCAGATCGTGGCCTCCCCGCGCCCCGGCATCGCCGCCATGCTCAAGGAATCCGCCATTGAGCCCAGCCGCCTTACCGCCTCCACGGTGGGCTTTTCCCTGGCGCCGCGGCTCAATGCCGCAGGACGTCTCGGCAAGGCCGGGATCGCGCTGGATCTGATCATGTCGCAGGATGCCGAGGAGGCCGCCGCCCTGGCCCGGGAGCTCTGCGAGCTCAACCGCCAGCGGCAGGCCATTGAAAACGACATCTGGAAGGAAGCCAACGCCATGATGGCCAGCACGACGCCGGACGGGCCCATTGTCCTGGCCAGCGACAGCTGGCATCAGGGGGTCATCGGCATTGCCGCCTCACGCCTGGCAGAGCAGTATTCCCTGCCCGCCATCATCGTCTGCATGAACGGGGACGTGGGCAAGGGCTCCTGCCGCAGCTACGGTGGCTTCAACCTCTTTGAAGCGCTCTCCGCCTGCTCGGACGAGCTGATCGGCTTCGGCGGCCACGCCCTGGCCGCGGGGCTCAACGTCCGGCGGGACCGGCTGGACGCGTTCCGCGCCGCCCTGCGCGCCTACTATCTCTCAAACCGCCCCGCCGCCCTGCCGGAGGTGCAGTGCGATCTGCTGATCACCGACCCGGAGCTGCTCTCGCTGCCGAATGTGAAGTCGCTGGATCTGTTGGAGCCCTACGGCAACGCCAATCCCAAGCCCGTCATGTGCGTCAGCGGCGCGCAGCTGGAGTCCATCAGCGAGGTGGGCGGCGGCCGCCACTGCCGGATGCGCATCCGCCTGGGCAGCGCGCATTTTGAGTGTATTTTCTTCTCCCACAGCGCCGCCGACACAGGGGTGCGCGAGGGAGACTGGATCGATATGGCCTTTACCCCCCAGATCAACGAATACCGGGGCAGCGTCTCGGTGCAGCTGGTGGCCTCCGCCGTAAGGCGGCATGACCCCGCCGCCCTCTGCGTGGCCATTCTCAGCGGGGATCAGGACGCGGAGTGGGCCGCCTCCGTCTACTGCCCGGAACGGGCGGACTTTGTGCGCATCTGGCGGGCGATGCCCCCGGACTTCCACGGCGGGGAGACGGTGCAGGAGATCCTGCGCCAGTGCCCGCCGGGCATGGAGCCGGAGAAATACTGCCTGTGCCTGATGGTGCTGCGGGAGGCCGGTCTGCTGACAGGCCGGGACGGAGGCATCTTCTCCGCCCGCTGCAGCCGCATTTCCGGCAAGGCCGATCTTGAGGCGACGCGGCTGATCCGCAGCCTGCGCCGGTTCAGACAAGGAACTATGGGAGAACAGCATGGACACAGAACGGGAAGTCAAAACCACAATTGATCCTGACCTGCAGTTTGAAGCGCTGCTGAGCAAAATCAAGGAGACCGCCCACGGGATGGATCTGGGCCGGATCCGCGCCGCCTACGAGATGGCGCGGGTGGCCCACTCCGGCCAGCTAAGGCGCGACGGCTCGCCCTATGTCACCCACTGCATCGCCGCGGCGGACATCAGCGTGGACATCGGGCTGGACGAGGACTCCATCATCGCGGCGCTGCTGCACGACGTGATCGAAGATACCAACCTCACCCACGACGACATCGCCCGCCAGTTCGGCACGGCCGTGGCGGACATTGTCGAGGGCGTCACGAAGCTGACGCGGGTGCAGTACACCAGCAAGGAGGATGAACAGGCCGAGAACCTGCGCAAAATGCTCATGGCCATGGCCAAGGACATCCGCGTCATCCTCATCAAGATCGCCGACCGGCTCCACAATATGCGCACCATGGCCTACCAGAGCCCCGAAAAGCAGAAGGCCAAGAGTCTGGAGACCATGGAGATCTACGCCCCCATCGCCCACCGGCTCGGCATGCAGCGCGCCAAGTGGGAGCTGGAGGACCTGTCCCTGCAGTATCTCGACCCGCAGGGCTATAAGGAGATCACCGACAATCTGACCAAGCGGATGCCGGAGCTGGAGAGATTCATGGACAGCATGAAGCGGAAGATCCAGGAGCGGCTGGAGGCGGAGAACGTCCAGGCCACCATCTATTTCCGCATCAAGCACGTCTACTCCATCTACCGCAAGATGTACGCGCAGAAGCTGGACATGGACGGCATCTTTGACCTGTGCGCCTTCCGCGTCATCGTCGATTCGATCCCCGACTGCTACAACGTGCTGGGCATCATCCACGACATGTTTAAGCCCGTGCCCGGCCGCTTCAAGGACTATATCTCCACCCCCAAGCCCAACATGTACCAGAGCGTACACACCACGGTCATCGGCTCCGAGGGCATCCCCTTCGAGGTGCAGATCCGCACCTGGGAGATGCACTACACCGCCGAGTACGGCATCGCCGCTCACTGGAAATACAAGATGGGCGCCTCGGCCGACACCTCCCTGCGGGCCGGGGACGAGGACAAGTTTGCCTGGATCCGCCGCCTGCTGGAGAGCCAGCAGGAGTCTGACGCCACAGACTTTTTCCACAATCTCAAGGTGGACATGTTTGCCGATGAGGTGTTCGTCTTCTCCCCCAAGGGGGACGTCATCAACCTCCCCGCCGGCGCCACGCCCATCGATTTTGCCTACTCCATCCACTCCGACATCGGCAACCGTATGGTCGGCGCCAAGGTCAACGGCCGCATCGTCACCTATGACTACGTCCTGCAAAACGGCGACATTGTGGAGATCCGCACCTCCAAGTCCGCCTCCGGCCCCAGCCGCGACTGGCTCAACATGGCCAAGAGCGGCTCGGCCCGCACCAAGATCAAGCAGTGGTTCAAAAAGGAACGGCGCGAGGAGAACGTCCAGCGCGGCCGCTCCATGCTGGAGGAGGCCCTGCGCGAGGACGGGCTGACCCTGGACGATGTGATGGACGAGGCCATCGTCGCCCCGATCCTCAAGCGCTTCTCCTTTAGCTCGGCGGACGATCTCTACGCCGCCATCGGCTACGGCGGGCTCACCGCCACCCGTGCCGCGAACCGGCTGAGGGACGAGGCCAAGAACCAGGAGCCCAAGCGTAAGACCGCCCTGGACAAGATGTCCCAGGCCGCCGAGCGCCGGGAGACCCAGGCCGCCAAAAAAGAGGGCAAAGCCGTCCACGGCATTCTGGTAGAGGGGCTGAGTAACTGTCTGGTGAAGTTCTCCCGCTGCTGCACCCCCGTGCCGGGCGACGACATCATGGGCTTCATCACCCGCGGTCAGGGCGTCTCCATCCACCGGCGGGACTGCGCCAACTGCCAGCAGTTGCTGGGCCAGCCGGAGAACGCGGGCCGCTGGGTGGAAGTGTCCTGGGCCAGCAAGATCAGCGACAGCTATGTCACCACCATCATGATCAACGCCAAGGACCGCTCCGGTCTGGTCATGGACGTGGCTACCGTGCTCAACGCCATCAACGCCAAGGTGCGTTCTCTCTCCGCCCGGACCACCGGCATCAACATGGCCGTGGTCTCCGTGACGTTGGAGGTCAAGGACGCGGCGGAGCTCAAATATATCATCACCCGCGTGACCTCCGTCCCCGGGGTGAACGCCGTGACGAGAAACGGGATGTAAGGAAGGAACAAAACTATGCGAGCAGTTGTCACCCGCGTCAAGTCCGCCTCGGTGGAAATCGAGGGGGAAATTCACGGCGCCATCGGCAAGGGCTTTCTGGTGCTGCTGGGCGTCCACCAGGACGACACCGAGGCGGAAGCCCTGAAGATCGCCGACAAGATCTGCGGCCTGCGCGTCTTTGAGGACGAGGCCGGCAAGATGAACGTCAATCCCGCGGACGCCGGCGCCGCGCTTCTCATCATCAGTCAGTTTACCCTGTTTGCCGACTGCAAGTCCCGCCGCCCCGGCTTTTCCAGGGCCGCCCGGCCCGAGACCGCCATCCCCCTCTACGAGAAGGTGATCGCGGCGTGCAGGGCCCGGGGCTTTACGGTGGAGACCGGCGTCTTCGCCGCTGAAATGCAGGTGGCCTCCGTCAACGACGGGCCGGTCACCATTCTTCTGGATACAAAGGAGCTCTGATCCATGTTAATCAAAACCATCCCCGTCGGCCAGCTGGAAACCAACTGCTATGTGGTCACCAATGAAAACACACTCGAGAGCGTGGTCATTGATCCCGGCGACGAGGCCAACACCATTCTGGACTATCTGGAGTCCAACCATCTCAAATGCGTCGCCATCCTGCTGACCCACGGGCACTTTGACCATGTGGGCGCCCTGCGCGCGGTGCAGGAAGAGACCGGCGCCGCCGTCTACATGAACCGGCGGGATGACGCCCGCTTCTCCACGGACGAGCACATGCGCTTTATCATGGAGCAGGACGACCACAACTACGACGAGGGGGACGTGGTGGAGGCCGCTGGCCTGCGCTTCTTCGTCATGGCGACCCCGGGACACACTCCCGGCGGCGTCACGCTCCGCTGCGAGGACGCCCTGTTTACCGGCGACACGCTCTTCAAGGGCAGCTGCGGGCGGACCGATCTGCCCGGCGGCGACATGGAGCAGGAGCTGCGCTCCATCCGCCGCATCTGTCAGCTTCCCGGCGACTACGAGGTCTACCCCGGTCACATGGACTCCAGCACCCTGGAGCGGGAGCGGAACTTCAACTACTATTGCCGCATGGCCCTGCGTGGCTGAGCGGAAAGAGAACAAACAAGGGAGGAACGGTATGAAAAGAGCAACTCGCGTCGGGCTCATCACCAGCGGCGGCGACTGCCAGGGACTCAACGCCGCCATCCGCGGCGTGGGCAAGGCGCTGTTCCAGCGCGTCGACAACCTGGAGATCTACGGCATGTACGACGGCTACCGCGGTCTGATCGAGCGGGACTACAAGTTCATGGAGAGGAAGGACTTCTCCGGCATCCTCACCGAGGGCGGCACCATTCTCGGCACCTCGCGCCAGCGCTACATCCCCGGCAAGGACATCGTGGACGACGAGGGCAACAGCGTCATCCCCAAGATGCTGGATACCTACAACCGCCTGGGTCTGGACTGCCTGGTGATCATGGGCGGCAACGGCACCCAGAAGAGCGCCAAGCTCCTGATGGACGCGGGCATGAACGTGGTCACGCTGCCCAAGACCATTGACAACGACATCTGGGGCACCGACACCACCTTCGGCTTTCAGAGCGCCGTGGACATCGCCACCAATGTCATCGACTATCTGCACACCACGGCCTGCTCCCACGGCCGCATCTTCGTGGTGGAGCTCATGGGCCGGGACGCAGGCTGGCTGACGCTTCACGCCGGCATCGGCAGTGGGGCCGATGTCATTCTGATCCCCGAGATCCCCTACGACTTGGAAAAAGTTGCTGAGACACTGAAGCTCCGCCGCAAGAGAGGCAGCGGCTTTTCCATCATCGCCTGCGCCGAGGGTGCCGTCGCCGTCGACGACGTCAAGCTCGACGAGGAGGCCAGCCGCCGCAAGCGCGAGGCCAGCCGCCATTCCACGGTCTCCTACGCGATCGCCGAGGAGCTTGAGCGCCTCACCGGGCAGGACACCCGCGTGACCGTCCCCGGGCACTATCAGCGCGGCGGCCCCCCCTGCCCTTACGACCGCGTGCTTGCCACGCGCTTCGGCGCCTACGCCGCGGATCTGATCATCAACCAGCAGTATGGCCGCATGGTCGCCATCCAGCACGGGGAGATCGTCTCCATCCCGCTGGAGGACGCCGCCAGCAAGACCAAGTTCCTGCCCGTGGATCACCCCATGATCCAGGTGGCAAGGGATATCGGGATCTGCATGGGCGATTAAATCGCCGAAAAGCACGCTTTTCGGCGAAGTTTGCAGCTCTCTGCGCGCACTCGCTTGCGTGAGACGCTCGCACACTGGAGAGCTGAGAAGTGTTTTTTGCGAGGCGCATGTCCCCGCAAAAAACAGATTTGATTGACCCGCTGCGCTGGGCTGCGATTGGGTAAGAACGCGTGACGCAAGCATGAGAAAGAAGGGAAAATCCATGTCATTTTTCACCAGACTTTTCGGCGGGAAGAAAAAGCAGAAAGCACCCGAGCCGGTCAACCGCGCGCCCGTGGAGAAGAAAGCCGAGCCGGAGCCCACCCGCTCTGCCCCGACGGCTGGAGACGCGCTGAACGAGCTGCGCTTCAAGGCCCGCACCGGCGACCCGAAGCTGACAGAGAAGCACCGCTCCGGCAATTTCTGAAGAACGTGCAAAACCCGCGTGAGCCTTCCGGTTCACGCGGGTTTTGCTTTTATTCGGACAGTCTGCGGAAATTGTAGATTTCCATGGTGCAGGGTCCGGTCCTGTCCCCCACCATCCAGTGGAGCACGCCCATGCCCATGGCATCCAGCGTCATCTGGTTATGTTCGTCATAGGTGCAGTCCACCATGCTCACCCGGTTGCCGGCCTCCACCATCTGGCGGATGCCCTCCCGGTCCAGGCCGAGACCGGGGTTGTCAAACAGATAGATGTCCGGGTGGATCTTCGCAAGCTCCTTGAGCTCCTGAAACGCCATCATCTGATCCGGCTGCTCCCAGTTGTTGCCCGCGTCCAGCGTCATGATGGCGGGCACCTTCAGCCCGAAGTCCTTCCAGGTATACAGCCCGCTGTAAAGCGCCGGGTAGGCGCCCAGGCTGGAGCCCACCACCGTGGGGGCCTTGAGAAACACGCCGCATTCGGCACCGGCCCGCAGCAGCAGCTCGATCCCCTCCCGGTTCTTCTCCTCCACGCTGTGGTTGACGCCGTTGCGTGTGAGGAAGAGGGCGATGGTGTTGGGGGGCGGATTCATCAGGCACTTGTCCGGGACGTAGAGATAGGCCGCATCCCCGATCTGGTAGGCCTTTCTCGCGTTGTCGTTGGTAAAGGCGTTGGCGGGATCCGTCAGCCGCTGGGCTTGCTTGTCGTTCAGCCACCCGATCATCTTCTCGCCCAGTGACCGGCGCGCCGCGCAGTCCTTGAGGTCCCCCAGATCCGTCCAGAGCTTGACGGCGTGCTCGAGCTCAAAGGCGTCGGCCAGCTCCAGGGAATAGGCGTACAGCTCCTCATTGAGCTCCCGGATGCGGTCCACCACACCCGGGTAGTCTCCCAGATCCAGGTAGATCTCCCTGGCCTGCTCCAGCTCGCCGCGCTCGGCCAGATCCCCGGCCTCCACATAGTCGCAGGCCAGCAGCAGATTGGCCGCGTCCTTGTAGCCGCGGATTTCCAGCAGCAGCGCCCGCGCTCTTTCATAGTCTCCGCTCTGCAGGCTCCGGCGTCCGTTGAGATACTGCTGCTCCAGGGCGTACTCGTCGCACAGTGCGGCCATTTTGTCGTTTCCCGTCTGCAGGTACAGGGCCTTGGCCTCCACATAATTCCCCGCGGCAAAGAGTCTGTTGCCTTCCTGCCGCCTGTGCAGATACGTGCCGATGGCGCGGCAGGCCAGAATCAGCGTTGCCAGCGCCGCGATCGCCGCAAATCCCGCCGCTGCCTTCTTCCAGGTCGGCGGCAGGCTCTTCTTTTCCTCCATGCTCACTCCGTAAAATGAATGTGATTGTTGATATGCTCGCTGCAGAAGCAGTGATACCCCTGGCAGCGGGAGCAGTAGCGGAACTCGAGATCCGGGTAGTCCACGTCCGTTTTCCCGCAGACCGCGCATTTGTGCGTGTACAGCTTGTGCTGCTGTTCCCGGCGGATCCGGGCCGATTCCCGCTTGAAGTTGATGGTGGACCTGCTCTGCTTTCTCGGCAGCAGGCGCTTGAGATCGCTGCCGCAGAAGATCAGCACGTTCAGCATGGCCACCACCGGCACCAGGTTCTGGGGGAAGCGCGTGGTGACGATCTGATAGAGGAAGAAGGCCGCGTCGATCAAGCCGAGATACTTGACCTTGATGGGTATGATGAACATGAAGAGCATCTGCATGTCCGGAAACAGGATGGCAAAGGCGAAGAACATGGACAGATACAGATAGGCAGAATCCAGATACACGGGGCGCCCGGTCACAAAGTAGACCAAAAAGGCGCAGAGCACCGAGAGAACGGCGCCCGAGAAAAAGAACACGGTAAAGGGTCCCGTACCCCACTGCTGCTCCAGCACGGAGCCGATCCAGTAATAGCAGTAGAACACCAGCAGCGCCAGAAAGCCCATGCTGGGCGGGATAAACAGAAAGCTCACCAGCCGCCAGATCTGACCGTGCAGGATCAGGGCGGGGTCGAACACCATATAGTTGAGAAACACCCCGTTGACCAGGCCCATCAGCCAGAACACCACATTGGCGATCGTCAGATAGCGCATCAGGTTGGGGATGCCGAAGCCCGGATGCCGGTAGCAGAATTCCTCAATTTTTCTTCTGGGATCAAACATGACAATTCTCCTGTCCGCTCATTGGATTGCTAACAATATACCCTTTTGAAAAAAAGATGTCTATAAAATTTTGTAAATTTGCAAAACGGGTCTTTCAAAAAAAAGCGGAGTATGGTAATATGTAAACTAAATAATTATGGAGAGGTTTGCAAAATTGGAAAAAGAACGGGAAAATCTCCACGAGGAGCTTCAAAACGAGCAGATTGAGGGCCGCAATGCGGTCATTGAGGCGCTGCGGGCCGGCCGCCCCATCGACAAGATCTTCATCGCCCGGGGCGATGTGGACAAGACGCTGGGGCATATCGCCTCCAAGGCCCGGGACAAGGGCATTGTGGTAGTGGAGGCCGACCGGCGCAAGCTGGATTTCATGAGCCGCACCAAGGCCCATCAGGGCGTCATCGCCCTGGCCGCCGTGCGGGAGTACAGCTCGATCGCCGACATTCTCGCCCTGGCCGCCGAGCGCGGAGAGCCGCCCTTTGTGATCGTCTGCGACGAGATCAGCGATCCGCACAACCTGGGGGCCATCATCCGCACCGCCGAGTGTGTGGGCGCCCACGGCGTCATCATCCCCAAGCGGCGCAGCGCGGGGCTGACCGCCATTGTGGACAAGGCCAGCGCGGGCGCGGTGGAGCACATGGCCATTGCCCGGGTCTCCAATCTGTCCGCCGCCATCGGTGAGCTGAAGGAAGCCGGACTTTGGGTCTACGGCACCGCCGCCGACGGGGCAAACGGCCTGTGGGAGACGGACCTCACCGGTCCCATCGCCCTGGTCATCGGCTCCGAGGGGGACGGTATGGGCAGGCTGGTCAAGGCCAACTGCGACTTTGTCCTCTCCCTCCCCATGCGGGGGCAGCTCAACTCCCTCAATGCCTCCGTTGCCGCCGCCGTCACCATGTATGAGGTTCTCCGTCAGAGAAGCCGTTAAGCGTCAACACCTTTTGGGAAAAGGCAGGGATCACCATGGACGATTATACCTGGGAACGCGATACGGACAGCACCCCTTCCGATCTGTCTGTTGACGATATTCTCGCTGAATTTCATTTTGATCTGCCGGCAGAGCCGAAGACGGCTGCGCCGGAGGCTTCCGCGCCCAGTTTTCAAGACGCGCCGATCGCCGCGCCTGTCCTGCGGGAGGCGGAGGATTCCGCCCCCGTCTTTGATGGCGTGCCCCTTTCCGCATCCGCTCCCGCGGCTGAAGAGGATCCCGCCGCCTGGGCCGACTCTCTCGTCCAGACCGAGGACCGGGTCTGGGAGGAGCCTGTCCCGGAGAAGGACGTGGAGGATTATTTGAACCCCGAGGAGGACACCTACGAGGATGACGAGCCTCTCGATGAGGAGGCCTTCACCTACACCCGCCGGCAGCGGGCCTCCGCGCCGGCCAAGAGAGGCCTGTTCTCCTTCCTCAGCGGCAGGAAAGCCGCCCGCGAGCCAGACTATGACGAGCCAGACAAATCCGAGCAGGGAGAGGCCGCGCTGCCCGAGACACCGGAAGAGGACATAGCGCCCGCCGGCAGGACCGCCAACGAGCGGCCCTATCGCCAGGAGAGCCACAGCGGCTCCCTCGGCCGGATGGAGCAGGAGGCCCGGGACGCCATCGCGCAGCTGCGCTCGGAGTTGGGCGGCCCCGCCCGCCGGGAGCGCGGCATCGGCCACAGCGTCGATCTGGACACGCTGCTGGGCATCGACCCGGAGGACGAGCGTCCCGAGCGCCCCGCCCCTGAGGGCGAGGCTGGGCTTGCCCAGGCCGTTGAGAGCGGCTATGACGAGGGTCTGGATTACGATTACGACTACGATGAGGCGGAGAGTGCCGCCCCCGACGCCGATCCCACCCAATACGGCGAGGAGGACGAGGTCTATCGCCCCTCCGCGCGCCGGGAAGAGGAGATCGACAGCCGCTTCAATCTCAGCGGCAGAAAGCAGCGCGAGCAGATGACCTACGGCGGCAGCGCCGTGGATCTGAGCGCCGACGAGGACTATGTCCCCACAACGCCCACCGGCTACAATCCCAGCCAGTGGACCCCGGATTACGATGATCCGCTGGCCGAGCGCAGCGAGGAGATCGAGGAGCCGCGCAAAAAGCACCGCTTCCTTTTCGGCCGCTCCCGGCAGGAGGCCGTCCGGCGCGAGCGCGTCCGGGATGAGGAGGCGGCCGCGGCTGCCCAAGCGCCTTACGAAGAGGAGACTGCAAAGCCCGTTGTCACCTATACCGCCTTTGACGACGAGGACGCCCAGCCCGCCGCCTACGCCCCCCAGGAGGACTACGACGACGAGGATGCGGACTTCCCGCTGGAGGGGGATGAGGACGATGATCCGGGCCGCGGCTCCCGCTACCGGGATTCCGAGCTCTATGTCCCCCCCACCTTCCGGGAATACCTGCTGAGTCTGCTGGCCTCCTTCTGGCTGCGCCTGCGCGGCACCGCCCGCGGCTCCACCGCGGAGACCATGGCCGACAACGAAGAGGACCTGGGCCCCGAGCTCAGCCCCGCCGAGGCCTCCAAGTACTACGGCTCTCTGCTGCGGAACATGAAGCTCAGGCTCCGCATCGCGAGTGTGCTGCTGGCCATTCTCTGCTACGTCTCGCTGGAGGCGCCGGTGCCGGGCATGCTCAAGACCCTGCCCGTGATGGCCATATTCTGCTTCGGCCTGCAGGCGGCGATCCTGCTGCTGGCGCTGGACGTGGTGACCACCGGCATCCTGAACGTCTTCCGGCTCCGCATCGGGGCCGATACCCTGGCGGTGTTCGCCTGTCTCTTCACGGGGCTTGACGCGCTTAACGTGGCGCTCAACGACGCCGCCGCCCTGCACATGCCGCTCTGCGCCATTTCCTCCGCCTCCATGGTGGGCCTGCTGCTGGCGGCAACTCTCAGCGCCAAGGGCCTGCGCAAGGCCATCCGCGTACCCGCCATCGGCAAGCACTTCTACGCCGTCACCGCGGAGGAGAAGCTGGCCCCCGGCGAGATCACCCTGCTCAAATCCCTGCGCTCGGCCAAGGGCTTTGTCCACCGGGCCGAGGAGGCCGGGCCGGACGAGACGCTGTACAACAAGATCTCCCTGCCGCTGCTGGGTCTGGCGTTCTTGCTCACGATCGTCGTGATGATCGCCAAGAAGAGCTACGCAGAGTTCCTCTACATACTCTCCGCCCTGCTGGTGCTGACGGTGCCCTTCGGCGCCATGCTCTCCTTCGCGCTGCCCTTCTCCCTGGGCTCCAACCGCATCTTCCGCTTCGGTGCCGCCATCGCCGGCTGGTCCGGCCTCTGCGACATCGGGGCCAGCAAGAACCTGACCGTCACCGACCGGGATCTCTTCCCGGAAAACGCCATCACCATCGACTCCGTCCGCATCTTTGCCGATGAGGACGCCCAGAAGGTCATCTCCTACGCCGGCACCATCATGAGCGCCTCCGGCTGCTGCTCGGCGGCCTGCTTCGTGGAGCTGATGAAGGAGACCAATTCCCCCATGCGCACGGTGGACGGCTTTGAGTTTCTCCCGGGCGGCGGCATGAAGGGCGTCATCGACGGACATGTGGTGCTCTGCGGCTCGACGGATCTGATGCGGCTGATGAACGTGCGCATCCCCTTCCGGCTCACGGACAAGACCACAGTGCTGCTGGCCATCGACGGCATCCTCTACGGTATCTTCTCCCTCAAGTACGAGGGGCTGCCCACCATCCGCCGCGCGCTGGTGGATCTGATGCGCACCTCAAGGCCCCCGGTGTTCGCCGTGCGGGACTTCAACATCAACCCCGAGATGCTGCACAATACCTTTGACCTGGCCACCGACGGCTACGATTTCCCGCCCTTTGCCGACCGCTTCAAGCTCTCCGAGCCCGCGGCGGACGCGCGCAACGAGCGCATCACCGCCATTCTCTGCAACGAGGGTCTGCCCCCGCTGACGGGTGTGGCCGACGTGGGACGCAGCATGTATCTGGCCACGCGCGTCAACGTCTGGATCAACCTGCTGGCCGCCGTGCTCGGCGTGCTGATGGTCTTTGTCAGGCTGGTGGGCGCCGGAACCTGCCCGCTGTCCACGCTGTTTTTCTACATGCTGTTCTGGACGATTCCGGTGCTGGCCGTCAGCGCCTTCGTGGCGGCGAAGCGCTGAATATAAGCAACGCGGCGGCCCTCTTCCCTCCGCCGCTGTCCCTCCCGGAAGCCCGGCTCACGCCGGGCTTCCGCCGTACCAGGAAGACTTGCGTGGGAAAAGACTTGCCATCCTGAGCGCAGCGAAGGATCTCAAAAAGCAGAATAGCAGGAGTTTTCAGATCTTTCGACTCCGCTTCGCTCCGCTCAAGATGACACGACTTGGGATGGTCTAAAGACTTGTGCCCGGCTCACGCCGGGCTTTCGTTTCATTTTCCTGCATGGCCTCCCGCAGGTTGTTGGCCTTGCGGTCCAGCGTCTCGATCCGCTCCTGCTTCTTCCCCCAGGCGGTCACCTCCGGGTTGGCGTCGTCCCTGGCTGCCGCACTCCGCAGCAGTTCTTGGTCCTCCGGCATGCTCTCCCAGTACGCGCTGTCGTCGGTGGAGTAAGGCTGGCTTTCGGTGTCAGTATCTGCCCGTTTCTTTAGAGCATCTTCCAACGCCTTCTGCATCGGAGTTTTCTGTTCATCCGGGATCTCGCTCACGCTCTTCTGCGTCGAATCCAGATCAGGAGCAACAGTCATCTCCACGCCCAATTCTTTCAAAGTTTTTCCTTGAATATTGACACCATCATCGTCATATGATATAGTACCAATAGAACCAAAAGGTGGCTGGCCTGACGGGAATTGTACCCTGAGGTGCATCAGCCAATTGTTGGTTCTATTTTTATTGGGATCTAGATACAGCAGTTCAGAGTTCCTGATAAGATTCTGAATGTTTGTTATGCTCCGATCGTACGCGCTTGTCACAAGTGAGAACTCAGCTTCTGTGCCGCCGCCTGGTGTAGGCGTCAGCTGAAGAGCCGCCAGCACTGTGTCATTATTCGTTGCCCGCAAATCGCCAAGGAGAACAATACTGTCAGGTTGTGTACGGGACTTCATAATAAGCACGGGGGTTTCAAGCAGCTGTGGAACTTGCTTTATAACATCGATACTCATGTTGGGATGATCCTCCAGGATCGTCCCAATTTTGTATTTGCGCATGTAGATGTTATCCGCTCTCGCTCCTATGCTGGTCAATGCATCCGAAGTTGTTCCGATATGAAAATAACCGTGTGAAGTTGCCCGCTGCTCTGGTTTTGTTTCATCGTACCATTTCTGAGCAGCATCGGCAAACCCCTCATCTATGTTGTAACTTCTCCCTTGCCTATTGTCCGCAAACACCACATCCTCGTCGCCCAGATTGGGCGGCGTTTTTTTGCGCTTCTCGCTGTCCATCTGGCTGCGGGACCAGATGATCCCGCTGCCGGAGTTGGTGTTGACAACCGGCGCGGGGGATGATACATTACTGTTAGACGGTACATTAGTCGCGGAATCACGTCCCGTTTGGGAAGTCTCCGTTTTGAACGACTGTGTGCCGTCTTTGTTTATAGTCAGGACCTCATCTTCCGCCGTCCCTTCGTGGGCGGCGTTGTTTGTTTCCTTGCTCTCGGCGTTCGCGCTCCCCAGCTTGAGGCCCTGCATGGCGGTGTTGATCTCCCGCTGGTTGTAGCCCATGGCGGCAAGTGTTCCGCGCAGCTCCCTGTCCTCCGGCATGCTCTCCCAGTACGCGCTGTCGTCGGAGGAGTAGCTCTCGGTATCGGTGTCCGTGTCAGCGGAAGATCTGTTGCTCTTTTCGCGCTGTGGGATGTACTGTACATCTTTCCCCTTGACAAGATCCAAAAGATCTTTTACGCTAATAATAGAGACCGAAGGGTGGTTGTCGGGTGCAGGTTTTTCCTGAGTGCTGGACGCTGCTGAACTGGAGGTCTCTTTTTCTATGCCCTCCAGCACCAGCACCTTGCCATCATAGATTGAGGCGAATGTGTCTCCCAGATGGAACCTGTTTTTATAATCCACTATTGTCCTCGGGATATCCTGTCCGTCAACACTGTATTCTTTTACGGTGAGCTTAACCGGCTGCACGCCGTCGGTTGTCTGCACAGCTCCAAAGAATTTGTACACGCCGGTTGTGTGATCGTCTGGCGCATTGCGGCTCGCTTCTCCGTGCGTCAACACTGCGCTCTCTGCAATCTCACGGATATGCTTGGCCAGCTGGATGTTCTCTTGTCCGGCATTACTGAATGTGTGGGTGATGCTTGCCGGGATGATGAAAAGTGGCTCGTTGGTGTCGCGGTTCAGCGCCGGCTCACGATATAGGGCCTGCGCCTCTTCGCTACTCAGGAAAGCGTCCCGCTGTTCTTTGTAGCTCCCACTCGTCTCTTCCCGAATGTCCACAACAGGAATATCTTCTTTCGCTTCCAGCTCTTCACGGGTAGGGATGGTCTTATCTCGTAGCGCGTAGCTTTTGTCTCCTTCCTCTGCAAACACCGTGTTCTCGTCGCCCAGGTTGGGCGGCATTTTTTTGCGCTGCTCGCTGTCCTCCGGCATGCTCTCCCAGTATGCGCTGTCGTCGGAGGAGTAAGGCTGGCTCTCGGTATCCGCTTCTGCAAAATTGGTGTTGCTTTTTTCGGAAGATTCGAGTATACTATTACTAGGCTGAGGAGAATGCGGAGTATTAGCAATGACTTCTTCTGAAGTAAATTGCGCCGCAATAACTCGGTTCTTTTTTATGCATGCGATATCAAGAGCTGAAAGCTTCCCGGGATCGTTTTCATATAGCATTTCGCCCAATGTTTTCCCCTGCGTTTTGATAAGTGTTCCACTTGTTTTCATTTATCTCTACTCTGTGCCGTGTGTAACGATTCTTAACATGACTCCTTGACGCATATATTCTTGTCTGCTATTGTGATTGCGATAGATGCATCGGGCGTGGAGAGACTGGCCGCCGTTTTCGGTGTGGCTGCCCAGAGCGCCGGCGTCTATCTTTTTCTCTGCAAATTGGCCTTGTAGGTTTGTCAATGATGTGTGACAGAGTTAGGAAAAGAAGAAAGAGCCTGTTTAGGAGAGAGCCAGCCGAGAGGACGCATTGGGAAATCGTTGTAT
>ONPY01000091.1 GCA_900319835.1 uncultured Eubacteriales bacterium
AGCGCGCTGCCGGGCACGACAAAGCTGCAGTTTTCGAGCTTTGCGTCCTTCAGCTTCTCGCTGCGCTTGGCAAGCCGGTAGCCGTCCACGGACACGAGATTGAGCTCCTTCTCGCTGACCTCGAAGAGCGTGCCGGTGTAGATGGGCCGCACCTCGTCGGTGGAGACGGCGAAAATGGTCTTGTTGATCATGTCCTTGAGCAGATTCTGCGGCAGGGTGATGGAGTTGAGCGCGTCGAAACGGGGCAGCTCCGGGTAGTCCTCGCTGCTCATCCCCATGATGTTGAAGGCGCTCTTGCCGCACTTGACGCTGACGTTGTCCTTCTCATCGGCGGAGATGGTGACGATGCCGTCGGGCATGCGGCGCATCATTTCCCCGAAGAGGCGGGCGCCCAGCACGATGGAGCCGCGCTGGCTGATGTCGGCCTCCACGGCGGTGACGATGGCCTTTTTCAGGTCGTAGCCCTTGATGGTGAGCCGATCGTCCGCGACGATCTGAAGGCCCTCCAAAGCGGGGATGGGGCTCTTGGAGGCGGCGGCTCTCGAGACGACGTTGCAGGCGGCCTGCAGCAGACTTTTTTCACAGCTGAATTTCATAACGGCTCCTCCGAAAAATCAGTTTTCTCTTTCAGAAAAGAAAGGATCTTATGTTTAGTAACGCTAGTAGTAGGCAATTTTTTTGTGGAAAACCCCGGAAGCGCCCGCGGGAGGCGGGTTTTGGCGGCTGCGCTTTTGTGGAAAAACTTTTCCTTTCCCACAGCGGAGAGCGTTTGTTTTTTCTCCACAATCGGTTTTCCTCTTTTCCACAGCAAAATGTGGAAAGCTTACAGGTCCGCGCGTTCCTTGGAATTGATGTTGGAGGTGATGTCGCGCACCACGGTGGAGACCTTGGGATCGGTCTGAATCAGGCCCTCCACCTTGCGGATGGAGGAGAGCACGGTGGCGTGGTTGCGGCCCTCGTACTGTTCGCCGATGGCCTGCAGGCTCAGCTCCGTGAGCGTGCGCATGAGGTACATGGAGATCTGGCGGGCCTGGGCGGTGTTCTTGGAACGGCTCTGGCCCCTGAGATCCTCTTCACTAAGCTGGAAGTAGCGCGCGGTCTCGCGGATGATGATCTCGGGCGTCGGGATAAAGATGCCGTCGATGATCACGTCCCGGATGGCGCGGTCGATGGACTCGGGGGTGATGACCTCGTTCAGGATCTCCTTGTATGCGGTGAGCTTTTTGATGACGCCCTCAAGTCTGCGGATGTTGGAGGTGATCTTCTGGGAGATGTGCTCCACCGCATCGTCGGAGAGGAGGAGACCGAGCTGAGCCGCCTTGTTGCGGGTGATGGCCATGCGCGTTTCAAGGTCGGGCGGCTGAATGTCCGCCATCAGGCCCCACTCAAAGCGGGTGCGCAGGCGGTCGTCCAGAGTGGCCATCTCCAGCGGCGGCCGGTCGGAGGTGATGACAATCTGGTTGCCGGCCTCGTAGATGCTGTTGAAGGTGTGGAAGAACTCGTTCTGCGTCTGCTGCTTGCCGGCGATGAACTGGATGTCGTCCACCAGAAACAGATCCACATTGCGGTACTTGTTGCGAAACTCCTCGGTCGTGCCGTTCTTGATGGCCTTGACAAGCTGGTTGGTAAAGTCGTCGCCCTTGATGTAGACGATGGACTTTTTCGCATCCTTCTCGTGGATGGCGTTGCCGATGGCCATGAGCAGGTGGGTCTTGCCGAGACCGGAGTTTCCGTAGATAAACAGGGGGTTGTAGGTCTTGCCGGGGTTGTCGGACACGGCCTTCGCCGCGGCGTGGGCAAAGCGGTTGGAGTTGCCTACGATGAAGTGGTCGAAGGTGTAGCCGGCCATCTCGGGCGGCAGACCGTTGTCCTGCTTGTGGGTGGGCAGATCGCCCAGCTCGTCGTCGGTCACCACCAGCACGTCAAAATCCGTGGCAAACAGGTCCGTGAGTGCGGCGCGGATGCGGTCGCCGAAGCGGGTCTGCAGGATGTTCTGCTTGAATTCGGAGCTGGTGCAGAGGATCAGCCTGCACTCATCCAGCTCCACCGGCCGGCAGTCGAGAAACCAAGTCTCCATGGCCGTCTGTGTCAGCTGCTGGGAGAGAATATCCAGAACCTTCTGCCAAATATCCTGTACCGAATTCATCATGACAGCACCCCCAAAAGGCATACTTTACGAATCTAAATTATTATACCAGAAACGGCCTTTTTTTTCAAGGAAAATGAAGACCTAAATATAAATAAAGAAGACAGTTTTTACACAGCCTTTTTTCGCTCTTTTTGTGGAAAATTCCGAAGAAAATAAAAACCGCCGTCCCGGGTGTTCCGGAACGGCGGCGTCTGCGGAGAATCCTTACTCCTTCCTGCTCTTGAGCTCCTCCAGAATGGCGGTGAGCAGCTCCTCGGTGCTGGGCTTGGCGGGCTCTTCCGCGGCGGCCTCTTCCTCTTCCTTCTTCTTCGCGGCCTCGGCCAGCTCCTTGGCCTTGTTGATGGCCTTGATGACGGAGAACAGCACCAGGGCGATGACCAGGAAGTTGATGATGGCCCCGATGAAGGTGCCCAGCCCCAGCACGATGGCCTCGGTGCCGGCGGCCTCGTCGGCGGCCCGCAGGGTGATGTTCAGGGCGTCCGGATTGGGGGACTTGAACAGGACGGCCAGCAGCGGGGTGACCACGTTGGAGACCAGGGAGGTGGTGATGGCGCCGAACGCGCCGCCCACGATCACGCCGACGGCCATGTCCATGACATTGCCGCGCATGACGAAGGCTTTGAACTCTTCAAAGAACTTTTTCATTGTAAGTACTCCTTTCTGTGTTGGCTCCCCTTAGAAAGGGGAGCTGTCAGCCGCAAGGCTGACCGAGGGGTATCCTCCCCATGCGTACACGTTTACTTTTTGGGTACCAGAACCTTGGTGCCGCCCATGTAGGGCCACAGGACCTCGGGGATGGTGACGCTGCCGTCGGCCTGGAGGTGGTTTTCCAGGAAGGCGATCAGCATGCGCGGCGGCGCCACGACGGTGTTGTTCAGGGTGTGGGGCAGATACATCTTGCCGTCGGCGCCCTTGACGCGCATCTTCAGGCGGCGCGCCTGTGCGTCGCCCAGGTTGGAGCAGGAGCAGACCTCAAAGTACTTCTGCTGGCGGGGACTCCAGGCCTCGATGTCACAGGACTTGACCTTCAGGTCGGCAAGGTCGCCGGAGCAGCACTCGAGCTGGCGCACGGGGATCTCCATGGAGCGGAAGAGCTCCACGGAAAGCTGCCACATCTTCTCGTACCAGGCCATGGAATCCTCGGGCTTGCAGACCACGATCATCTCCTGCTTCTCAAACTGGTGGATGCGGTAGACGCCGCGCTCCTCAATGCCGTGGGAGCCCTTCTCCTTGCGGAAGCAGGGGGAGTAGCTGGTTAGCGTCTGAGGCAGGGTCTCCTCGGGGATGATCTGATCGATGAACTTGCCGATCATGGAGTGCTCGCTGGTGCCGATGAGGTAGAGGTCCTCGCCCTCAATCTTATACATCATGGCGTCCATGTCGGTCTGGCTCATGACGCCCTCGACCACGTTGCCGTGGATCATGAAGGGCGGAATGTAATAGGTAAAGCCCTTGCCGATCATGAAGTCGCGGGCGTAGGCCAGCACGGCCGAGTGCAGGCGGGCGATGTCGCCCTTGAGGTAATAGAAGCCGCTGCCGGAGACGCGGCCGGCGGCGTCCATCTCCACGCCGTCGAAGCTCTCCATGATGTCGGTGTGGTAGGGCACCTCGTATTCCGGCACCTTCGGCTCGCCGAAGCGCTGGACCTCGACGTTGGCCGAGTCGTCCGGGCCGATGGGCACGGAGGGGTCGATGATGTTGGGGATGTTCAGCATGAGCTGGCGGATGCGCGCGGCGTAGTCTTCCTCCAGCTTCTCCAGCTCCATGAGGCGCTCGTCGTCGGCCTTGACGGCGGCCATGTTGGCGTCAATCTGTGCCTGGATGGCGGCCTTCTCCTCCTCGGGCGCCTTTTTCAGCTTGCCGAAGAGGGGACCGTTGGCCTTGGACAGCTGGTTCTTGCGGGCGCGCAGGTCGCTGGCCTCGGTGATGGCGGCGCGGTTTTTGGCGTCGAGCTCAATGACCTCGTCCACCATGGGCAGCTTCTGGTCCTGGAACTTCTTGCGGATGTTCTCCTTGACGATTTCGGGGTTTTCTCTGACAAACTTGATGTCGAGCATGTTCGTATCCTCTCTTATAAATAATCTTCCTTATAGGCCCCCTTTAGGAAAGGGGGCTGGCTGGCCGCAGGCCAGACTGGGGGATCTTCCATATAGGCCCCCTTTAGGAAAGGGGGCTGGCTGGCCGCAGGCCAGACTGGGGGATCTTCCATTTTGCCCCCTTGCAGGGAGCTGTAGGGGCGGTTATCAACCGCCCGAAGCTCTGGGCTTGTCCACGGGCGGACGATATCCGCCCCTACATTTTTATTTCAGCTTTTCCAAGGCTGCAAGCAGCGCCTCGCGGTCGTCGGCGCCGTAGAATTCCAGCTCGATGCGGCCGATCTTTTTCCCGTCGACAAGCCGCACCTTGCGCCCCAGCTTCTCGCTGAGCCGCCTGGCAGCCTCGGCGGCGTAGTCCACTGCCAGCGGATCGCGATCCTTTTCCTTCTTCGGCGGGCGCAGGAGTCTCGCGGCCAGCTGCTCGGTCTGCCGAACGGACAGGGACTTTGCCACAACCTCCTGGGCGGCGGCCAGCTGGAGCTTCGCATCCAGCACGGGCACCAGCGCCCGGGCGTGTCCGGCGGAGAGCTCGCCCTTCTCCACCATCGCCAGCACCTGGGGGCAGAGACTGAGAAGCCGCATGGCGTTGGCCACCGTGGGCCGGGACTTGCCCACGCTCCTGGCGGTCTCCTCCTGGGTCAGACCGTATTCCTCGATCAGGGCGCGGTAGCCCTTGGCCTCCTCAATGGGGTTGAGATCCTCGCGCTGCAGGTTTTCCACCAGAGCCAGCTCCGCGGTCCGGCGGTCGTCGGCCTCAATGACCCGCACCGGCACCTCCGTCAGACCCGCAAGCCGCGCGGCGCGCCAGCGGCGCTCGCCGGCGATGATCTGATAATAGCCGCTGTCCAGCTTCCGCGCTGTAATGGGCTGGATCAGCCCATAGCGGGAAATGGAGTCAGCCAGCTCCTGGAGGGCCTCCTCGTCAAACTGCATGCGGGGTTGCTCCATGCGGGGTTCCACCTTCGAGATGGGCAGAAACTGAAGCTCCGCTTCCGCTTCATTCAGCTCGTCCGTGCCGAACAGCGCGTCCAGCCCGATGCCGAGCCCTTTCTTTTCTTTTGCCAAGCAATCACCTTCCTTATAGGCGCCCCTCTCAAGGGGAGCTGTCCGGCGTCAGCCGGACTGAGGGTTATTCGTCCTGCGCGAATGTGGCTCCCCTTTCAAGGGGAGCTGGCGCGAAGCGCCTGAGGGGTCGTCCGTCCCTGCACGATGCTACTTTTCGTTTCTCGCCAAAAACTCCGCCGCCAGGGACATATAGGCCTTGCTGCCCTTGTTCACCCGGTCGTAAACCACGCCGGGCTGACCGTGGCTCGGCGCCTCCGAGAGGCGCACGCTGCGCGGAATGACGGTGTTGTAGACCTTGTCCGGCATGTGCTTGCGCAGTTCGTTTGCCACCTGCTGGGTGAGATTAGCCCGCGCGTCATACATGGTGAGGATGATGCCCTCTACGCTGAGTCTGCGGTTGAGCCGGCGGGAGCAGATGCGGATGCTGGTCAGCAGATCCGCGATGCCCTCCAGCGCGTAGTACTCGCACTGCATGGGGATCAGCACGCTGTCCGCGGCGGTCAGGGCGTTGACGGTCAACAGCTCCAGAGAGGGCGGGCAGTCGATCAGCATGTAGTCGTACTCGGAAAAGAGCGGTGCCAGCGCCTCCTTGAGCACGCGCTCGCGGCGCTCGGCCTGGATCAGCTCCACGGAGGCGGCGGCCAGTTCCTTAGAGGCGGGGATCACGTCGCCGTACGGCGTGGAGACCACACAGTCGGCGGCGGGCGTCTCGGCGATCAGCATGTCGTAGCTGTTGGGCCGGGTGCTCTTGGACACGCCCATGCCGGAGCTGGCGTTGCCCTGGGGGTCGCAGTCCACCAGGAGGACGCGCTTGCCCATGAGACTCAGCGCCGCCGTCAGATTGACCGCGCTTGTGGTCTTTCCGACGCCGCCCTTCTGATTGGCGACTGCAATGATTTTTGCCATGGCGATCCTCCCTTCTCTGAACTGTGCAAGACATTATACCAGCATTGCGTTTTCTTTGCAATGTTTCACGTGAAACATTTTTGTTTTTTGCATGCACGTTCTACAATGTTTCACGTGAAACACAAGACTTGGTAAGTGTTTGCAATAGTCACGCTGCGCAATGCGCCCCCCTATCTTTCTTTTCGCCTTGCCGAAAAGAAAGATAGCGCCGCGACGCGGTGGAAGAAAGAAAAGGGCGCCCACGCGATCGACGGCTGTACAGTTCCAAGGCTCGGCATCGCGATCATCGGAGATTGTACAGCTCTGATACAAGATTCATACCTTGTTGCGCTCCCCATCCGCGAAAGCTCGCTCACGCTCGCGCCGCTGCCCAGCTGCAAAACGAGCCATGTTCACTCCGCGCCCAGGGGAATCCAACGGGGGATCCGCAGATCCCCCTTGGACGTTTCAATTAGGGAGAGTCAAGGGAGGGGAAGAAATCGGAATCTTCCCCTCCCTTGTGGCGTTTCTTTTGCAACTTTTCTTTGGCCAAGCAAAGAAAAGTTGACACGCTTTTTTAGATTGACGATTCGTAAAATCATCCCAGCAGGGCGTCCACGTCCTCGATGGAGATGCCCCGGTGCAGAGCCAGATCCACCGCATAGCCGATCACGCGCCCCGCGGCGCGCACCAGGGAATCGATGTTCCGGGGCGTGACGAACATCCCGGACACCGCCTCCCCGCCGAAGAGCCCGGCGTCAACCACGGTGGGCATGCCGATCGAGACCACCGGCAGGCCGAGACTGGCCCGGCTGAACTCCAGCCGGTTGTTGCCTACGCCGGAGCCCGGGGCGATGCCAGTGTCGGTGACCTGCAGCGCGCGGCAGAGATGCTCCGCCTCTGCCCCGGCCAGCGCGTCGATCACTACGACGAGATCGGGCCTGAGCGCCCCGCAGAGGGTTTTGACCTGCAGGGCCGATTCCATCCCGGACGTGCCCAGCACCCCGGGCCGGCAGAGGGCCAGGGAACAGAAGGCGGCAAAATCCCCCGGCTGCGCCTCCTTTAAATGCCGGGTGACCAAAATGTTCTCCGCGGCAAGCGAGCCCAGCGCGTCCGGCGTGATATCGGGATTTCCCAGCGCGGCCACCAGCACGCGCCCGGTCTTCTCCGGCAGACAGCGTCCAATCAGCTCCGCCGCCGCCCGGACACAGCGGACAAAGTCCCCCTCGCCCCGGCCCAGATGCTCCGGCAGCAGCAGGGTGAAGTAGCGGCCCGGCGGCTTTCCCAATCTCCGGGCTCCCTCCCCCGCCTCCAGCTCCAGTGTCTCCAGCGGCAGATCATAGAGCGTTTCCTGCCGGAAGCTCACGCCGGGCAGCGTCTGCTCCCTGCCGAAAACGAGCCGCCGCGCCTCGGCGGCCAGGTCCGTGCGCGCGTATTCGGACAAAACAACCCACTCCTTTGTATAACAAGATATGGTATAGTTTGCCCTATTTGAAACACAATCCATAAGGATCGAAAAAAAGTAGAACTTTTTTTGAAAAAATGCTTGATTTTCAAGGGCTCTTTTGCTATAATCACTAAACGCGAGTCAAGATGCCTACATGATTAGGAATCATCCGACAGCTAATTATTATAGGAGGAGGTGGCGATTGAAACATGGCCAACATTAAATCTTCTGCCAAGAGAGATGTCAAGTCCAAGGAACTCAGAGCCAAGAACCGTGCCGATAAGACCGAGCTCAAGACCATGGTGAAAAAGTTTGACGCAGCCGTTGCCGAGGGCAACAAGGATAATGCCGTCAACGCCTATAAAGTTGCTGTCAAGACAGTTGACCGCGCGGCCGCTAAGGGTCTGCTGCACAAGAACAACGCAGCTCACAAGAAGTCCGCTATGGCTACGAAGCTCAACGAGATGGAGTAATTTCATCTGCGCAGCAAAAAGGGACGTAAGAAACGGAAGTTTCTGCGTCCCTTTGGCATTTATTGGGATAACAAGCCTTGACGCAAAAAAGCCGACAGGCTATAATCAACGGGTATCCATCAAAAAGAGAGGGACGTGGCCATGGACAAACGGCTCATGCTGATCGTAAACCCTGCCGCGGGGCGGGGCGCCTATAAAAAGGGCTTTGCCGACGCGCTGCACACCCTGGACAAGAGCGGCATGCGCACGACGGTGTTTTTTACCGCCGGCCGGGGCGACGCCACAACGCTTGCCGCAGAGCACGCAGCAGACTTTGACACTGTGGCCTGCATCGGCGGCGACGGCACCTTGA
>ONPY01000073.1 GCA_900319835.1 uncultured Eubacteriales bacterium
TACAATGACTTCCCCATGCGTCCTCTCGGCTGGCTCTCTCCTAAACAGGCTCTTTCTTCTTTTCCTAACTCTGTCACACATCATTGACAAACCTACACTGCACAGGGTGTGTGCGAAGAATGTCGAAAACATTTTGTAGCCTTTTTGTAATTTTTGTCTTGACCGCGGGGATGAAAAAAGGTATAATCCATACTGCACCGAAATGAAATCGGAGGTGAACTGCGATTAACAGACAGAAGTTTCTGGCCGAGCTTGGCAGACTGCTGACCTTCATGTATGAGGAGGACCGCGTCCGGGCCCTGGCCATGTATAACAGCATGTTTGACGAGACCGACGACGAGACCGGTCTTTTACAGCTATTGGTCTCTCCCACCCGTCAGGCCGTGAATCTGGCCCGCTCCTACGACGCCAGGGAGAGAAAGCTCCAGGCCCACGCCCAGGCCCGCGAGGCGGGCGAGACCGCGGAGGAGGAGCCCTCCTTTGTCCAGGTGATCGAGCGCATCCGCGACCAGGCCGCCGCGCTGGGCGCCAAGGCGCCCGCCGTGTCGGACGATCAGTTCTCCCTGTTTGAGGACGCAGATCTGGACACCAGCGTGTTTGACGACGTGGCCGCCCAGCTGGACGGGGCGACTGATGAGCCGGAGCCCTTCACCCTCCCTGTGGAGCACGAGCCCGCCCGCTTCCCCGACGAGGACGCGGCCCAGGGTGCTGAGGCCCCCGCCGCCCAGCCCGAGGAGAAGCCCCAGCCGGAGAAGGACGCCGCCCCGCAGGACGAGGCCCCCGCCCCGACAGCGGCGGAGACGACCGCCGGGAGTGAGAGCGCCCCGGAGGAAAAGCCCGCCGAGGCTTCCAATCCGGAGGACGCCGCGGTGGACGCCTTCCTGGCCGACTTCAGCATCGCCGGCAGCGAGTTGGCCCAAAACGCTGAACCCGCTGTTTTTGAAGAGGCGCACCGCTTGCCCGATGAGGATGCGGCGCCCGCACCCGCGCCGGTGCTCCCGGAGGAGCCCGAGGCGGCCCCTGCCGGGGAGGCAGTCTTCCAGGCCCCTGCCGCACAGGCGAAGGAAGAGGTTTCCGCGCAGTTTGCCGCGCCTGCCGCTCCCGCCGCGCAGAAGCCCGCGGCGGACAAGCTGCCCGACCTGCCGGATCTGCCGTCGCGCACCGTACGCAAGCCCCGGGTCTTCCTGCTGCTTGTCTTTCTTCTGTTTGCCATTCCCATCACGCTGCTGGGCATTGCGCTTTTGCTGCTGCCCACCCTGCTCAGTCTGGCGGCGGGCGTCGCCGCCATCGGACTCGGCACGTCCGGTCTGGTCGCGGCCTTCGGCAGCTTCTCCGTCTTTGCGGACATCCTGCTGGTGCTGGGCTGCGCGCTGGTGGCGCTGGCCCTGGGCCTGCTGCTGGCCTGGACCTTTATCTGGTTCATTGGCGGGGCCATCCCGGCCCTCGTCCGCGGCGTTGCCGCCCTGAGCCGCAAGTGGTGCTACAAGGAGGTTGAGGTACGGTGAAAAAAGGCTGGCGAGTCATTCTCATCATCGTGGCCATCTGCATCGCCTTCGGCGCGGTCTGCGCGGGCGTTGGCGTGCTGACCGGCGCGGACACCGAGCGCATCGGCGCCATCATCGAGCGCCGCTGCGAGGATCGTTACAATCTGGATCTGGACGCCTTCATCCACCAGTGGATTCCCGAAGTGGTCCAAATCTTCAAGGCAGAACTGCTGTAAACGAAAAACCTCTGTCCCCCAAGGGACAGAGGTTTTTCGTTGTCTCGGGCTTAGGCCGCGGCGGGGAGCTGGGCAGCGGACGCAAAGTCCGACGCGCTCTGGCCGGCGATGCGGCCGAAGACGATGAAGTCGCACACGGCGTTGCCGCCCACGCGGTTGCCGCCGTGGACGCCGCCGGTGGTCTCGCCCGCGGCGAAGAGACCGGGGATCACGCTGCCGTCGGTGTCGATGACCTCGGCGCGCGTGTTGATCTTGATGCCGCCCATGGTGTGGTGGATGCCCGGGGCGATCTTGATGGCGTAGTAGGGGGCCGTGGAGATGTCGATCATGCTGACGTTGCTGCGGCCGAAGTCCTTGTCCTCGCCCGCGGCCACGTAGGTCTCCCAGGTCTCCATGGTGTTGACGAAGTTTGCCACCGCGTCGCTCTCAAAGCCCATGTTCCGCGCCAGCTCCTCGTAGGTCTTTCCGGTGATGGCAAAGCCGCGGTCGATGAACTTCTGCGTCAGGGCCACCTCATCCACCAGCGCCTGGTCAAAGATGATGAAGGCGTAGGCGCCGGGCTGCTTGAGCTCGGCCTGGGACACCTTGTCCCGAAAGTCCATGTCGTTGGTGAAGCGCTTGCCCTCGGCATTGACCAGGATGGCGCCGTGGCTGCGCACGGACTCGGACACGAGGGTGCCGTCCGACTGGATGACGGTCGGGTGCAGCTGGATCTGCTCCATATCCACGGTGTCGGCGCCGACGGCCTGGGCCATCAGGATGCCGTCGCCCTGGGCGCCGGAGTGGTTGGTGGTGACCGCGTTGGCGAGAGAGGGATCGTAGCTTGCCATCAGGTCAAAGTTTGCGCCGAAGCCGCCGGTGGTCAGCACCACGGACTTGGCGTGGATGGTATAGCTGTGCTCGTTGTCCTCGGCCAGCACACCCACGGCCTGGCCGTTCTCCATCAGGATCTCGGTGGCCTTGGTGTTGACATACACCTCAATGCCCAGCTTCTCGGTCTGGGCCTTGAGCTTCTCCACCAGGTACTCGCCCACCGGACGGCCGTCGTCCGGCTTGTGCAGATACTTGTGGCTGGTGCCGCCGGTGGCGGCGACCTTGGTCAGCGGCGCGTCGATGGAGAAGAGCCAGTCCACCGCCTCGGCGCTGTTCTCGGCCATGGTGGTGACAAGGTCGATGTTGTTGAGCTGGTGGCCGCCGGCCATGGTGTCGGCGACGAAGTTCTCGACCGTGCTGTCGGTCAGGCCCAGCTCTGCCTCCACCTTGGTATCGGCGGCGTTCATGCCGCCCTCGGCGCGCAGGCTGTTGCCGCCGACAAAGGGCATCTTCTCCAGCAGGATGACATTCTGTCCCTGCTGGGTGGCAAGCACCGACGCGGTCAGGCCCGCGCCGCCGGCGCCGACGACCACCACGTCGCAGCTGAGCTCCACGGGGGTGCGCTCCACGGGCGCCGCGGTCACCTCCACCATGAAGACCGCGGGGTCAAGGCCGCCTTTTTCCAGGGCGTCCGCGATGGCGGCCTTGATGGCGTCGGAGCTGATGGTGGCGCCGGAGACGGAGTCGACCATCAGGCTCTGGTTTTCATAGATCTTGCCGGGCAGCAGCCGGACGGCCTCGGTGCCGATGCCGTCGGACTCCACATGGCTCAGCACGCGGATGCCGTAGATGCGGTCGGCCGTGGCGGTGACCTCCACCTCCACAGGGCCGTTGCGGCCGGGCGCCGTGCCCACCAGGGTGACGGCCTCATCCGGCGTGTCGGCGGCCAGGACGGCCCCGGGCTGGGGCGTGTTCTTGATCAGCACGATGTTGAGAATCACCGCCAGTGCCAGGCACAGCCATCAGATTCTCCCGATCAGGGTATCCTTATCCATGGTTTTTTTCATCTCGATTTCCTTTCCGCTTCGGACAGAATCGTTCGTTTTCCGCATGCGTCCGAAGCGTTTCCCGGAAAAATTGTACAGGATGATTCCATAAAAAGCAAGTTATTCCATCATAAATCTAAAAAATAACAGGCAGTTGATCATACAATAAAAAGCTATGCTTCCTGGCTGTAAAGACAGGGGGCATAGCTTTTTGTGCCGGGCGTCAGCGCTTGTCCCGGAAAAAGTCCTGCAGCAGGGCGGCGCAGTCATCCCGCAAGACGCCGGGAAAGACCGCCGGGCGGTGGCCATAGCGCTCGGAGAACAGGTCGATGACGCTGCCGCAGGAGCCGGAGAGCGCCTCCCGCGCGCCGAAGACCACCGTGGGGATGCGGGCGTTGATGATGGCCCCGGTACACATGGGGCAGGGCTCCAGCGTCACAAAGAGCGTGCAGCCGGAGAGCCGCCAGTCCCCCAGGGCGGCGCAGGCCTG
Organism: uncultured Eubacteriales bacterium; assembly: GCA_900319835.1. The sequence goes on from ONPY01000073.1 coordinate 4,070, forward strand.
GCGGATGGCCTCGAGCTCGGCGTGGGCGGTGGCGTCGCCGCTCTCCTCCCGGCGGTTTCGGCCCCGGCCGATGACGGCGCCGCCCGGCCCGGCGATCACGCAGCCCACCGGCACCTCGCCGTTGGCCGCCGCCTCCCGGGCCAGCTCCAGGGCCAGGGACATGTATTCCTCGCGCTGCATGCGTCTACCCCCTCTTTTCCTATGGGATAACCCATTATACGATGCCGCGCTGCGCTTTGCAAGAAATCCGGCCGGGGCACGACTTGCTCTTGCCGCGGCGCGTAAAAGATGCTAGAATGTGGCCAGCAAGATAAAGGAGACACACTGCGATTATGAATGTTCAGGAAGCGCTCGCGTATATCAGCGGCGTGGAATTTTTCGGCTCCAAGCCGGGGCTGGAGCGCATCGGGGAGCTGCTGGAAAAGCTGGGTAATCCCCAGCAGGGACTGCAGTTTGTCCACATCGCCGGCACCAACGGCAAGGGCAGCTGCGCAGCCATGACCGCTTCGGTACTCAAGGCCGCCGGTTACAAAACCGGGCTCTACACCTCCCCCTATCTCTACCGCTTCAATGAGCGCATGCAGATCAACGGCAAGCAGATCGACGACGAGGTCCTGGCCGAGCTTGTCACCCGCGTCAAGCCCGCGGCGGAGGCCATGGCCGATCACCCCACGGAGTTTGAGCTGATGACCGCGGTGGCTCTGCTGTGGTACGCGCAGGAAAAATGCGACGTGGTGGTGCTGGAGGTGGGTCTCGGCGGCCGCTTCGACGCCACCAATATCATCGCGGCGCCCGCGTGCGCGGTGATCATGAACATCGGGCTGGACCACACCGCCGTGCTGGGCGACACGGTGGAGCAGATCGCGTTTGAAAAAGCGGGCATCATCAAAAACGGCTGCCCGGTGGTACTCTTCCAGCAGTCTGAAAGCGTGACAAACGTGGTGCGGGAGCGCTGCGAGCAGGAGGGCTCTGCCCTCGTTATCCCGGACTTTTCCCAGATCCACAGCGAGTTTGACTCCCTCTACGGCCAAAGCTTCACCTACAAGGGCGAGGCTTACGCCCTGCCGCTGCTGGGCTCGCACCAGTTGAAAAATGCCGCCACCGTGCTGGAGGTGGTGAATGTGCTGCGCGAGAAAGGCTGGAAACTGGAACAGACCGACGTGGAGCACGGGCTCTACGCCGTCAGCTGGCCCGGCCGCTTCGAGCTTTTGTCTGACGAGCCGCTCTTTGTGGTCGATGGCGGGCACAACCCCCAGTGCGCCCAGACCGTGGCGGAGAACCTGCTGCGCTACTTCCCGGACAAGCGGCGGATTTTGCTGCTGGGTATCTTGAAGGACAAGGACTACGGCGGGCTGACGGACATCCTCGACCCCGTGGCAGACGAGTATATCTGCATCACCCCCGCCTCCGTGCGGGCCCTGCCCGCCGCGGAGCTGGCCGACCACCTCAAGCGCTACAACAAGAGCGTGGCCGTCTGCGACAGCATCCAGGACGGGGTCACCCTGGCCCTGGACCGTTCCGACGAGGACAGCGTGGTCTGCGCCGTGGGCTCGCTCTACTCCGTGGGCGAGATCCGGTATTTCTTCGGGAAGTACTGAGTCTCCGTCAGCTCATCATGCCCCCCTTTCCGAAAGGGGGGTGCCCGAACGCAGCGAGGGCGGGGGGATAAGATTTGCGGAATGTCCAGTCCGGTTCACTGAGATCGGCGGAGGCCATTGCAGAACCCCTCAGTCAGCTTCGCTGACAGCTCCCCTTAGGCAGGGGAGCCTATAAGGAAGTGATTAAAATGCGAACCATGGCAATCGATTACGGCGATCAGCGGATCGGGCTGGCCGTATCCGACCTGCTGGGGATGCTGGCCGGCGAGGCCTGGACCATGCAGGAATGGGACATGGAGCGCGCCGCAAAGCGCATCGCCGAGGAGGCAAAAGCCCGGGATGTGGGTACCCTGGTGTTGGGCCTGCCGAAAAACATGGACGGTACGGAGGGACCGCGTGCCGAGAAGAGCCGCGCCTTCCGCGAGCTGCTGATCCAAGAGAGCGGGCTGCCCGTCATCCTCTGGGACGAGCGGCGCAGCAGCATCGAAGCCCACGCCATTCTCCACGCCGGCGGCAAAAAGGAAAAGCAGCACCGCAAAACCGTGGACGCCGTGGCCGCCAGCCTGATCCTGGAGGGCTGGCTCGGCTCGTGCAAATAAGAGAACACAGTTTCATATTTCAATAAGGAGGAATTTTTATGGAAAACATCACCGCAAACGTCCAGTCCCTCACCGGCAACCTGGCGCTGGACACCCTTGTCTCCGGTCTGATTACCCTTGTCGTTTGCTACATCGCCATCCGCATCGTCAAGACTTTGGTCGCCAAGGCCCTGGGCAAGGCCACCAAGCTGGAGCTGCCCGTCAAGAACCTGATCACCAAAGCCGTCACCTTCGTTCTCTGGGCAGTGGCCATCATCATCGTCGCCGGTGCCTTCGGCATCAACGCGGCCTCTCTGGTGGCCCTGCTGAGCGTCGTAGGTCTTGCTCTTTCCATGTCGGTGCAGGGCCTGCTGTCCAACTTCTTCTCCGGCATCCTGCTGCTGATCAACAAGCCCTTCAAGGAGGGCGACTTTGTTGAGGCCGGCGACAAGGTCGGCGTCATCAAGTCCATCGGCTTCTTCAACACCACCATCAACACCCTGGACAACGTCTCCATGGTCGTGCCCAACGGCGATCTGACCGGCGCAACCGTCAAGAACTACAGCCGCGAGCCCCTGCGCCGGGTGGACATGACCTTCTGCACCTCCTACGACGTGCCCACCGAGGACGCCAAGAAGGCCATTCTTGACGCCATCGCCAAGGACGCGCGCATCCTCGCCGATCCCGCGCCCTTCGTCCGCCTCGGCGCCTACAAGGGCAGCGTGGTGGAATACATCGTGCGCGTGTGGTGCAAGAACGCGGATTACTGGGACGTGTATTTTGATCTCAACGAGAACGTGCGCGAGACCTTCGCGGCAAACGGTGTCGCCATGAGCTACGAGCACGTCAACGTCCATGTGATCGACAAATAAAAAAGAAGCAATTTTTCACAAACGGCGGATATGCCCGGCTGTCCGGCTTTTCAAAAAAAGCTGGCAGTTTTGACAGGCATATCCGCCTTTATTTTTTTCCCTCGCCGCACATACTACTCGCGGAAAAATTGTGCGGGAGGAAAGCAACATGAAAAAATCGATTGTGACGGGGCTGTGGGTCTGTCTCCTGCTGCCCCTTCTGACGGTGCCCGCCTTCGCCCAGGAACTGATCCTGGGCGGCCAGGCGGTGGGCATTCAGATCAGCACGGCGGGGGTGCTGGTGGCCGGGCTGAGCGAGGTGCAGACCGCTGAGGGCGTTTTGAGTCCCGCCGCCGAGGCTGGGCTGCAGGAGGGCGACCTGATCGTCGGGGCCGACGGCGCCACACTTCCGGACGCGGCAGCTCTGATGGACGCCATCGCCGCGGCCGGCGAGCAGAGCATGACCCTCTCCGTGCGGCGCGGGGAGCAGGATCTGCTGGTGCCGGTGACCCCCGTCCTCTCCGCGGAGGGGCGGCCCATGCTGGGTCTGCTGCTGCGGGACGGGCTGTCCGGCATCGGCACCATGACCTTCTGTGACCCGGAGAGCGGCCGCTTCGGCGCCCTGGGTCACAGCATCAGCGACGCGGGCACCGGCCTGCGGGTGCCGCTGCGGGAGGGCAGCATCACCGACGCCCAGATCGTGGGCGTGCGGCCCGGCGCGGCGGGCGTCCCGGGTGAGCTCAACGGTCTGTCGGATCTGGGGGCGGTGCTGGGGAACATCGACCGCAACACCGCCGAGGGCATCTTCGGCTTTTTGCTGCAGAGCCCCGAGGGGCGCCGGCTGGAAACCGGCAGCATCACCGCCGGGCCCGCCTCCATCGTCTCCACTGTGGAAGGGCGCGAGCTGCGCGAGTACGCCGTGGAGGTCAACCGCGTCTACCGCGATGAGGAGGGCGTACACGCCATGCTCTCCGTGACGGACGCGGAGCTGCTCGGCCGCACCGGCGGCATCGTCCAGGGCATGAGCGGCAGCCCCATCATCCAGAACGGCAAGCTGGTGGGCGCGGTGACGCATGTGTCAGTTACCACATGATACCCACGCAAAAGAACAAGGCGTTTCCTCACACGAAATACATAGTCACGATCAAAATAGCGAGAATACGGAAAAAGCAACAAGAGCGCAGCGTCACGGCTGCGCTCTTGCTGCGTCTATGGAGGTTTTATGACGGATTTGCGCCCTCAGAGCGAGGGCTTTTGTTTTTACCGGGTTCCCCGGCAGCTTGTCAAAGGAACGGAGTACCGCCCACTGTCACCCGCTGGGAAGCTGCTGTTTGCTCTGCTGCTCGACCGCGTGAGCCTGTCCATCAAGAACGGCTGGCGGGACGGGGAGGGCCGGACGTATGTGTATTACGCCGTCGCGGAGATCTGCGAGGACTTCGGCTGCAGCCGCGTCACCGCCGGGAAGCTGCTTTCGGAGCTGGAGCGAATCGGACTAATCGAGCGCAAAAAGCAGGGCCAGGGCAAACCAGATCGCATCTATGTCCTGCAATTCTGCGCCAAATCAGACATCTAGACTTCCCAAAAGGAAACTTCTAGACTTCCGCTTTTCCGAAGTCTGGAGGTTAAAATCTTTTACATCAAGAAACCAAATACTTATGCCCTAATAAGACTGATAGAAAGAAACTGATAGAATTATACTGAGGGATCTATCCATCCATCTATCTATCAACTACAGAAAATAATTGGGGCGTAAAATATTAACTGAGAAGAGCTCTCATGCTAGATGTAAAGCTGGACATATCTTCAAATTTGCAGATATCGTCACACAGATAATTAACGAAATCTTTTTCTTCTAAACCAGACCTCTCTAAGTTGGAGATAATCACTTTATAAAATGCTTTTCCATCATTGTCTTTTCCCGCTATTGTTCGAGGATTATTGCAATAGTCATTGATTATATCTTTGAGTGAGCGCACGCCAAAGTATTTATCGTTTATCTCTTTAATAAATGACTGGTCTTTTTCTATAATGCATTTTTTCCTTAAATATTTTTCTATGCTAGGAATAGGAAGAAAAGACTTTGGTAATGCACGGTATTCGGTGTGTTTAGCCACTTCATCTTTCGCGTCCCCATCGAAAATACTTATTACATGCTTACCAACGCCTAATGTGTTGTATGTAATCATATCGTGGTGAAGCTTAAGCATTTGCGCCCATCCCCCCGAGGGAAGAACACAGCATAGTTTACTCTTTGATAAATCGTTTTCTCGAATTACTTTTAAAACTAAGCACCGTGCGAGTTCATCTTCGACCAAAAGAAGAAAATCGAACCCATTAGGCACATAAAGATTTCTTACTGCGTAGTTGGGATAGCAAGGGTTAGTTATTTCGACATAACCATTGTTGTTCTCAATGTAGAAAATATTTCGGGGCGAAATACGTTGGATTAACTCTGAAGAATGCGTCGAGAAATAAATAATTAGATTTGATTGAGACTTTGTTGTTAAGTCATTAAGAAACAAAACCAGCCGATCAATAGCTGCAGGGTGTAAGGCAAGCTCTACCTCATCGATAAGAAACAGAATATCATGTTGGCCCCGTACGTTCTTAATAACTAAATTGTTTATAAAGTCAACAAGAGAAATAAGCATGCTTTCGCCACTACTCATTCTATACTGACTTATAATATTTCCATTAATCTCGTTAAAATACGGGATCCCATTGAACCCTTTCGCTTTTGCAAGGGGGCGTGTCCGTATTTTCTTTAGGTTTTGATAATAGTTCTTGTTATTGTGAAGAATGTACCCAAGGCTCTCTTTTACAAAATCGTCAGCGTCAACAAGATACGATCTCATATTTGGATCGCTCATAAATTGATCAATGTTATTATAGTCGTCAAAGCGACAACCATAGAAAATGCTCCCTTCATAAAAACCGTCCATGTGAGTACTGGCGATCAATGCGTTATGAGGTTTTCCTGCTGTGTTCCTATGAGTTGGGCCGAACTTTCCTGTCGTAAGCTTTTCTTTTTTGTAGTACCAAATATCTTCAGAATTCTCTATTGAAATTGTGATCTTACTTAGAGGAGAAATGTCATACGATTTCAGCATATGAGAAGAGGATGTTTTGACTATTAGCGAAAGGGCAAGCATCAAAGTGCTTTTACCGCATCCATTTTCACCAACAAGTGCGTACATTCCCTTCTCAAGGGGAAATGACGCCTGCAGACATTCTATGTTTTTTACTTTTGTTATCTCAATATCAATTTGGCTCAAAACGATACCCCCTTAATAATTTATAATACAAATAATATAGACATTATTATATCTTTTATTGCGCTTTTTACAATAGGCACATAAGATAAATGCACTTTCAAATATCCGGAGATGAATGGTGGCGGTAAATAACTCAGGTCCGGGCAAGTATGGCGTTTGTTAAACACAAACGCCCTTGTTAGGGGGCACCCCTAAAACCCCACGCAGCGGAACGAACAGACACCTGCCGGAGGAACACTGTACGCCAAGATATGTCGTTGACAATTAGCGTAATTATGCATATAATAATGCTAAGCAAGGAGGTGGCGAGATGCCGAATATTCGTCCTGTTTCCGATCTGAGAAATCATTTCGCAGAGATCACGAAAGACGCCCAGCTCAGCGGTGAGCCGATCTTCCTGACCAAGAACGGCGTCGGTTCCATCGTTGTCATGAGCATGGAGAGCTATGAGCAGAACCGCTATGACAGCATGGTCTATGACAAGCTGCGTGAGGCGGAGCTACAGGCGGCCAGCACGACCGAGCGTTTGAGCCACGCCGATGTTATGGCAAAAGCACGTGCGTTTCTGAGCGGTGCGGAGGAGCAAAAGCGTGCATAAGATCGTTTATTTGCCGCTGGCGGAGAGCGACTTGATGGACGCGCTGGGCTACATTGCCTACACGCTGGACGCGCCAAAAGCCGCCCGCGATCTGCTGGCCGAGTTTGACGAGACGGTACAGCGCATCGCGGAGTTCCCCTACGCCCACGAGCTTTACCGAACAGACCGCCCGATGAAAGACGAGATCCGCAAGGTGCCGGTCAAGAACTATGTGCTCTATTATGCCGTCTTTCAAGACCGCGTAGAGATTCGCCGCTTTCTCTACGGCAAGAGAGACAGAAGCAGAATCGATGAAGAATAATGTAACACAGAAGATGAAACTGCCCGCCGTCCCCGTCCCGGACATGAGCAATCTCACAAAGGAGCAGTTGAAAGCGGAAATCGAGAAAGGCTTTGCTGACACTGCCGCCGGACGGGTGACGCCGGCCGCTGAGGCTAATTGGCGGTTATCAAGAAAAGTCAAAGGAGAACAGGCGTGAGCGATTATTTGAATTTCCTTGAACCATACAAAGATATCAGGGAGATCTCGGATTTGATTGACGAGGTCAAAAAGCTGCGAGAATGCTATTACACCCAGCAGTATGACAAAATGCAGGAGCACATAAACAAGCTGATGCTTAAGTATCTCGCCGAAACTATGACGTGGAACGCGATCCATCCAATCAGGCCCATCACTTATCAAGAGGCGTACATAAATGCAGAAGTTTTTCTTCGGGCAAAAGGAATTCACATCCTTCTCGATAAAGGCCTGAAGCGCCGGGATCAGCTTACATCTGAAGAATTGGCGCTCATCGAATCAAGCATCAGCCCAACGGAGTAAAAAGGATATCAAAGCTTTTCCGTTTCACCGTGAAACGAATTTACAACCGAATAACGATCAACCGGAAACTTGTCTCACCGTGAGACAAGTTTCCTTTTTTCCTGGAGGTGTTATGAGAGAACGCAATCACTTTGTCGGCCTATGGCTGAACGACGAGGAATACTCCCATTTGCGGGAGCAATGCGAGATCACGGGCTTGCCGGCCAGCGTACTGATCCGTCACGCCCTCGCCGGGGTGCAGCTTAGGCAAAGGCCGCCCGACGAATACGCGCCTCTGCTGCGGGTGCTGTCGTCCATCGGCAACAACATCAATCAGATCGCCCATTGGGCCAACGCCAAAAAGAGCATCCAGGAGGCGGAGATCCGGCAGGCGGTTCTGATGGCTAACAAGGCGTGGAATTTCGTGAAGGAAAAGCTGTAAATGTGTCTCGCCGTGAGACAAGTTTTCTGTGATGCCCTTTTACAAATTTGCAATCCATATCAGAACTGCTATAATTTGCAATCAGAAAGCAAAATGTCGAAGCGAGCGAAAATATATATTCTTTTTCGTGCAATCTTTTTTTACTGTTTACGACTTTAGGGGCGAAGGAGGTTGGAGCATGACAGATACCTCAATTATAGATCTATATTTCATTCGGTCGGAACAAGCCATTGAGGAAAGCCAGGTAACATATGGCGGCTATTGCTATCGTGTGGCGAATGGTATCCTCAACGATCCGGCTGATTCTGAGGAAAGTGTCAACGATACATGGTTTGCAGCATGGAACGCTATACCGCCTACGCGCCCCAATAGTCTAAAGACTTTTTTTGGCGCATTAACAAGGCACATCTCTATTGACCGGCTACGGAAGCGCTTTGCCGATAAACGCGGAAAAGGTGAAGCTCTGATTGCCATTGATGAATTAGCAGAATGTATTCCTTCAGGTTGGAGCATGGAGAAATCCATCGAAAACAGAGAGCTTATCCGAGCTTTTAACTCTTTTTTAGAGAGTCAGCCTGTCTTAGATCGGAATCTGTTCGTTGCACGATACTGGTATGGCCTACCCATTGCTGAAATAACTGTAAAGTTCGGAATAAAGAAGAACACCGCAGTTTCAAAGTGAAGTGCACCCCAAAAGTTAGACATTTATAGAATTAGGCGACCTGAAGGGTCTGGTATCTGTGTTGAGCAGGTGTCAGGCCCTTTAGTTTTAGCTTGTGATCCTGCGGTTGTTATAGTAATCGAGATAGTCGATGAGCTCTGCTTTGAAATGTTCCAGAGAATCGAAGTCTTGAAGGTATAATAGTTCCGTTTTGAGCAAGCCGAAGAAGTTCTCCATCACAGCATTGTCCAGGCAGTTGCCCTTCCGGCTCATGCTCTGCCGGATACCTTTATCTTCCAACATCTTTTGGTATTGCTTATGCCGGTAGTGCCAGCCTTGATCGGAGTGCAGGATCAGCCCGGTTCCATCGGGAATTGTCGCGAAAGCTTTATCCAACATTGAAGTGACCATGCTGAGCTTAGGATGCTCCGAGATCGTATAGCTGACCAAATCCTCGCTGCACAAGTCAAGGATCGGAGATAGATATAGCTTTTCTCCGAACAGGGAAAACTCTGTTACGTCCGTGACCCATTTCTGGTTTGGCTTTTC
>ONPY01000072.1 GCA_900319835.1 uncultured Eubacteriales bacterium
AGACCGATCACGCGATGCTCGCCATGTCCCCCGGCTGGAAGGTCATCGACAACGACTTCTTCTCCTGGAGCAAGGACGTCATCATGCAGGACGACAAGGTCGAGCGTATGAGGGAGATCGGCCGCAACCTGGTGGAGGCTGCCCAGTACATCATTGACAACCATGTGATGATCCCCGGCTCCGAGAACCTGGATCTCTGGAAGGGCAAGAAGGGCGGCTGCCCCCACTGCCACAGCAACAACTTCTACATCTTCCCGGGCACCAACCACGCCGTCTGCGAGCTCTGCGGCCTGGAGGGTCACCTGGAGATCGGCGAAGAGGGCGTGAAGCTGGTCAACGATCCCTCTCTCGGCGAGAACGGCACCATCGAGCACTGCCACGACCTGCTCTCCGGCAAGGCTGCCCACGGCGCCGACATCTTCCAGAACGAGGGCCGTCTGATGGACCTCTTCAAGGATCCCGAGTTCAAGGCCCGCAAGGCCCACTACACCGCCGTCTGCGAGCCCACCCCCGCCCCGTCCAAGGCCAAGTAAGAAACAACCACACATCTTTACTACGGAGGGTATCTGAATGGCTTTTGAGTTTAACCTCATGCGCAGCCTGATCTACGTCGGGCTTGCCAAGGAAGAGTATCGCCCCAAGCTGGAGGAGTGGCTGTACAAGTACCACGTCCCCGAGAGCATCTCCAAGTTTACCCCGTACTGCATCAAGTACGCCTTCTATCAGGCCTACCCTATGCCCCCCGAGGGCGAGCGCTTCGGTGCGAGAAAGATGCAGCTGACCGAGCACTACTGGCTGGTGGACGAGCACCTGCCCGAGATGGCCAACAACATCTATAACGAGTACATGCCGATGGACGTGCTGCGCTGGCAGGGCTGCATCCCCGATGTGGACACCGCCGCGGTGCACCAGAACGCCGAGACCGGCGACGCCGGCCGCGCTGTCGGCGGCGGCGACTTCCCGCCTTTCATCTTTGCCTTCGTTCCCATCAACTGGGAGGAGGACTTCAAGGGCGCCGGCCGCACCCCCGAGGACGGCCCCAACTACCGCTGGCAGTTCCTGCTGCAGTACCCCGAGGGCGTCAGCAAGGAGGACGGCGAGAAGTGGTTCTACGACGAGGTCGTGCCCTACTTCCAGAAGAGCGTGTTCGTCAACCGCTTCGTCTCCAGCAAGGTGAAGATCAACTACGGCGCACCCTCCGCCAAGTTTGACCGCCTGTGCGAGATCTGGTTCGAGGGTCCGGAAGAGTGGTATCAGGCCGCGGTCGTCCTGGCTGACCGGATGATCAAGAAGCCCGACTGGGCCGAGCAGGAGCACTTCCCCTACCTCAAGCCCCAGTTCAACATCGCCTCCATCTTCTGCGGTGACCGGGCCACCTCTGACAACCTCAGCCAGTACCGCGGCTTCATCACGATGCGCTGATTCGCTTCTCTGCGAAACTGTCGGATCGCCTTGAATTTATCATTAAGGGAGACAAACATATGCCCACCAAGAAAATGATCCTTACCCAGAACCTGGCGTTCAACCTGCCGCTCTGCGTCGTCATGACCATCACCGCGGCCATCGCCAGCGGCGCCGGCTTCAATCCCGGCACCATCATCCAGTATTTCATCGGCCTTGTGGTCATTGAGATCCTGGGCGCCATCGTCCCCGTGCAGAAGATCGCCATGGGCATCGGCGCCAAGTTCTTCCCCGGCAAGAACCCCATGATGATGCCCCAGTTCCTGCTGCCCGCCGCCGTGTTGACGGTGATCTTCACCGTCCCCATGACCCTCATCATGACCTGGGTCGGCATGAAGATGGGCGGCGCCCCGATGAACATGTACGGCTTTGCTTTCCTGGGCGCCCTGCCCAAGATGCTGCTGGCCGCCTACATCGGCGTGCTGATCTTCCTGCCCATCTCCATGAAGGTCTCGGGCATGGACAAGCTGGCCGGCGGTCCTCCTCCCCAGCACTGATATCCCATAAATGCTCCGCTCCTCCGCAGCAGCGGAGGAGCGGATTTTTCACGGAGGAAAGGTAATGAAGAACTGGAACCGGGAGACCCTGACGCTCGCCCTGCTGATCGCGCTGCTGCCGCCCCTCTGGGCGGTGCTGGCGCCGACTCTCGGTGTGCAGACGGGTGCGGTTGCCCTGATCTGCGCGGGGGTGTACGTTGCCGCGGGCAACGACCGGAAAAAGGCGCTGCCCATGTCCCTGGGCTTTCTCGCAGGAGACGCTTGGGCCGTGGCGGCCCTGTGGGTCATGGAGCTTCTGCCCTTCGGCGGAAACGGGAACCTCTTTGTGACACTCTGCCTCATGGGTGCGCTGGCGGTGCTGATCGCCTCCGCGCTGCCGCAGGTTTTCTTTCTGCCCGCCTGGCTCTGCGGCTGGGCCATCGGACTGACCGTGATGGGGCCGATGGAGCTGAAGCTCCTCGGCACCACGCCCCTCCAGATCGCGGCGGCGATGCTCGTCGGCGTCTGGTATGTGGGCGTGGCGCTGGACGCGGTGCACCGGAAAATCCGGCGCTGAGGGGAGAAGGTTACGGCCTCTTGATGCTGAGATTGAGCAGCAGGGACACGACGGCCAGACCCAGCAGGAACACAAAGGGCCCCACATAGCCGCCGGTGGACTCCAGCAGTCCGCTCGCGGCGGTGGCCATGAACGAGGCAAACATCAGGTTGAAGTTCATCACCGAGAAGTTCACCGGGAAGTATTTGCTGCCGTAGAAGGCAGAGGTGAAGGCCGAGGTGATGGTGGGGCCGGCGCCGTAGGAGAATCCGGTCAGGCAGAGACCCAGGATGCAGACGGGCAGGGAGTGGCTGAGCACCGCGACGAGCGTGATGTCCGCCGCCACGATGGTGAGAAGATTGGCAAAGAGCATGGTTTTCTTGCGGCCCAGCTTGTCAAACAGCGCACCCACCACAATGCGGCCCAGACCGTTGCAGACGGAGAGAACACCCACCAGCGTGGTGGCCAGCGCCGCCCCCGCGCCCACGGACAGGCACAGGTCACGGGCAAAGGAGATCACCGTGTTGCCCACGGCGGACATGCAGACGATGCAGAGAAAGGCCTGCCAGAAGGAGAGACGGCGGAGCATCTTTGCGGTGGGGTAGTCCTCGGTCACAAAATCCTCACCGCCGGCGGCAGCCTTCTTCTCCGCGGCGGGCAGAGTGTCGCCCTCGCCGGGCTTGCGGAGGATCAGACCCGCGACTACCAGGAAAGCCGCCAGACAAAGGCCGATCACCAGGAAAGCGGTGCGCCAGCCGGGGCCTTCCATCAGCGCGGAGGCGAGCTTGCCGACCACGAGGGCCGAAGAGCCGAAGCCCATCATCAGCACGCCCGAGCACAGGCCCTTTTTATCCGGGAACCAGGCGGAGACGGTGGAGATGATGACGTTGTAGGCGATGCCGATGCCGAGACCCGCCATCACGCCGTAGCTGATGTAGAGCATGGCGAGGCTCCCCGCTGTGAGGCGGGAGGCGAGAAAGAAGCCCAGACCGCCCAGCGCGGCGGCCAGAATCAGACTGAGTCTGCTGCCGATGCGCTTGGAGACGAGGCCGCCCACAAAGCCGCCCAGGCAGAAAAAGCACATGGTCAGCGTGAAGTTCAGGGCCAGCTGAGAGCCGGTCCAGCCAAACTCCTCGCCAAGCGGAGCCTTCAAAATTGACCAGGCGTAGATCACGCCCGCAAACAGCAGGGCGACCACGCCCAGAATCATGTAGAACCAGCGCAGGGAAGTGGGACGGCGCGTCATGTTCATTCTCCTCTCGCGGCAGCCCCGCGGGCGGCCGACGTTTTCTTAATTACAATAGGTATTGTAACGCAAAAACTACCGGCTGTCCAGAGGGAATTTGATATTTTATAAAATATATTTTATTTTTTGTAAAATTATCTTGCAATTTCCCGAGGCGTCATTTATAATAAAATCACAAACACAGCATTCCGAGAACAGGGAGGTTTCGTCATGGCAGATTTGGCCGGGGGGTTCCCCCTTCCCGCCGCCTGTGAAGGCGCAAGCAACTTTGTCCTGATCGGCGAGGCCGGCGGCGGCAAGAGCGAGATCGCCATCAACCTGGCCCGCTCGCTGGCGGCCCGGGGCGACAAGCCCGTCCACCTCTATGATCTGGATATGACCAAGCCCCTCTTCCGCTCCCGGGATCAGGCCGATTTCCTGCGGGAGAACGGCATCCGGTTCCACTACGAGGAGCAGTTTTACGACGCGCCCACCATGGCCGGCGGCGTCAGCCGTCTGCTGCGGGATCCGAGCTGCTATACGGTTCTGGACGTGGGCGGCGACTACATCGGCGCCCGCTCCATCGGCGGCTACGCCCCGCTGCTCAACGCCCCCGGCACCGTGGTGTGGTATGTGATCAACCCCTACCGCCCCTGGTCCATGGATCTGGATCACATCGACAAGGTGCTGAGCCAGGTGCTGGGCGTGTCCCATGTGCAGCTGGATAAGCTGCGCATGATCGGCAACCCCAACCTCGGTCTGGAGACCCGCGCCGAGGACGTCATCGAGGGCGCAAAGAAGCTCAACGAGATGATCAGTCCCTACAAGGACATCGACTTCTTCGCAGTCCGCCGGGAGTTGAGCGGGCAGGTGAGCGGCCTGCTGCCCGCCCCCGTCTATCCCATCGACCTGGCCCTCACCTACGAGTGGGTGAAAGCATAGCAGTTGTCCTTCCTTGATCAGTAGATCAATTAAAATTCATATAAAGGAGCGAAGGAAATGGCACTAGGCAAGGTGGAAATTGTCAAAGAGCGGTGCAAGAGCTGCGGCTATTGCATCAAATTCTGTCCCAAGGGTGTCCTCGCCGTCGGCAAAGAGGTCAACTCCAAGGGATACGAGTACGTCTATCCCGCGAATCCCGAAGCATGTATTGGCTGCGCGATCTGCGCCCGGATGTGTCCCGACGGGGCCATCGATGTCTATCGTTAAGGAGGGCTGAAAATGGCTAGAGTATTTATGAAGGGCACCGAGGCCGTCGCTGAGGCCGCCGTGCGTGCCGGCTGCCGGTTCTTCGCCGGCTACCCCATCACCCCGCAGAACGAGGTTCCCGAGTACTTCGCCCGCAAGCTGCCCGAGGTGGGCGGCGTGTTCGTCCAGGGCGAGAGCGAAGTCGCCTCCATCAACATGGTCTATGGCGCCGCTTCCGCCGGCACCCGTGCCATGACCTCCTCTTCCTCCCCCGGCATCTCCCTCAAGAGCGAGGGCATCAGCTACTGCGCCGCTGCCCGCGTCCCCATGGTCTATGCCAACTTCGCCCGCGGCGGCCCCGGCGTCGGCTCCATCCAGCCGGCCCAGCAGGATTACCTGCAGGCCACCAAGGCCAGCGGCAACGGCGGCTTCCGCATGCCCGTTCTGGCTCCCGCCACCGTACAGGAGGCCGTGGATCTGACCGTTCTGGCCTTCGACTGGGCCGACCGCGACCGCACTCCCGTGCTGCTGCTGGCCGACGGCGTCATCGGCACCATGATGGAGCCCGTGGTCCTGCCCGAGCCCAAGACCGATGAGGAGATCGCCGCCATCAAGGAGTCCAAGAAGTCCTGGGCCTGCGTCGGCCACAAGCTCGACTATGCAAACCGCGCCTGGATCCAGCCCGGCAACTGGTCGACCCTCGTCATGCAGCAGTGCAACGAGGAGGCCGCCGCCATGTACGAGTCCTGGCAGAAGGAAGCCATGGTCGAGGAGTATATGACTGAGGACGCCGAGCTCATCCTCACCGCCTACGGCATCTCCGGCCGCATCGCCAAGTCCGCTGTCAACCTGCTTCGCGCCGACGGCATCAAGGCCGGCCTGATCCGCCCCATCACCGTCTATCCCTTCCCCAACGCCGCCTATGACCGTCTGGATTACACCAAGGTCAAGGCCATCCTGGATGTTGAGATGGCTATCCCCGCGCTGTTCGTCGACGACGTGAAGGACGCCGTGAAGGGCCGCGCCCCGATCGAGACCTGCCTGTGCTCCGGCGGCAACATCATGAGCCGCGAAGCCGTCATCGAAGCCGCTAAGAAAATTGTGGAGGGCTGAGATATGAACAAGATTTACACCAGAACCCAAACCATCCAGGCCGACAAGGTGTCCGGCTTCTGCCCCGGCTGCATGCACTCCACCGTCATCAAGCTGATCGGTGAGGTGCTCGAGGAGCTGAACGTGGTGGACAAGACCGCCTGCGTGTTGGGCATCGGCTGCTGCGGC
Source organism: uncultured Eubacteriales bacterium (assembly GCA_900319835.1). The sequence goes on from ONPY01000072.1 coordinate 6,188, forward strand.
CTGCACATGGACTACATCGCGTATGACAACACCACCGCGCCCCACGGCCGCGCCTGCGCCGTGGCCACCGGCCTCAAGCGCTCGAACCCCGAGTCCCTGGTCTTCACCTACCAGGGCGACGGCGACTTTGCCTCCATCGGTCTGGCCGAGTCCATGTCCGCCGCCAACCGCGGCGAGAACATCACCGTCATCTTCATCAATAACGGCATCTACGGCATGACCGGCGGCCAGATGGCTCCCACCACCCTGGTGGGCATGAAGGCCACCACCGCCCCCAAGGGCAGAGACCCCAAGGAGCACGGCTACCCCATGCATATGTGCGAGATCCTAAACCAGCTCACCGCCCCCTACTACCTGGAGCGCACCTCCTGCAACAACCCCGCCAACGTCACCAAGACCAAGAACGCCATCAAGAAGGCGTTCCAGAACCAGCTCGACGGCAAAGGCTTCTCCATGGTGGAGATCGTCACCGGCTGCCCCACCAACTGGGGTCTGGACCCGCTCAAGAGCCTGGACTTTATCGAAGAGAAGATGCTCCCGGAGTATCCCCTCGGCGTGATCCGGGACCGCAGCAAAGAGGAGGCATAAGCTATGGAAACCAATCTCTGCGTCGCCGGCTTCGGCGGTCAGGGCGTCATGTCGCTGGGCAAGTTCCTGGCTGACGCCACCTGCAACTCCACCGACAAGAACGTCACCTTCTTCCCCTCTTACGGCGCTGAGCAGCGCGGCGGCACCGCCAACTGCTTCGTGGTCATCTCCGATGACGACATCGGCGCGCCCCTTGGCGACGTGATGGACGACCTCATCGTCATGAACGGACCCTCCCTGGCCAAGTTTCTGCCCACCCTGAAGAAGGGCGGCAACCTCTTCATCAACAGCTCCATCGTCCCCGATCAGATCGACCGCGACGACGTGACCCTCGTCAAGGCCCCCGTCACGGAGCTGGCCCTGGAGATGGGCAACGCCAAGGTCCTCAACGTCATCATGCTGGGCGTGTACGTGGGCTTCACCCAGGTCATCGACCCCGCCATCGTCTGGAACACCATCGAGCACAAGCTGGCCTCCAAGCCCAAGCTGCTCCCGCTGAACAAACAGGCCTTTGAAAAGGGTCTGGAGCTCGGCAAGGCCCAGAAGGCGTAAAAACAAAAACCCACCGCACTTCTTTTGGGAAGTGCGGTGGGTGTGCTGCTATTTATCCGCTGTTCATGCCTTGTCGGCAAGCCAGGCGATGACCGCGTCCTGGCTGCGGCGGCTGTAGGTCTGCAGCGCTGAGAGGATCGTGTCGGCGTCGTCTGCCTTTACCCCGTCCCGGACTTTTTCCAGCAGATCCAGATTCTCCCGGCTGCCGGGGCAGTCGGCATAGATGCCGCGCAGCAGCAGCACCTGGCCCTGCAGGGCGATCATGCTGTTGTCCAGACGGCGGTTGCCGCAGCTGTGGTAGAAGGTGCCGATCAGCTCAAAGACCGCCTTGGTACACTCTTTGGCGGAGCGGGCCGAAGCGTAGCGCTGCAGCTGCTCCTCAATGCGCTGGAGCATGGCCGCGCGGTCGCCCCGCTCCAGGGAAAAACGCACCGCCGCCGACTGCAGCGTGAAGGCGAGCTCCTCGATCTCCTCCACATCGTGGGCGTCCAGCGTCAGCACCGAGGCACCCACGTTGTTCTCCATGACCACCAGCCCCTCCTGCTGCAGGCGGTTGAGCGCCTCCCGCAGCGGTGTGCTGCTGACCCCAAGCTCGTCCTGGATCTCGTTGACATTGATCCGGCTGCCGAGAGGGAAGCGCAGATTCAGAATGTCCTCCCGCAGGCGGGAGTAGATCTGATCTACCAGAGACTGCTTTTTGATCTTTGCCATTCGCGGCACCCCAATTCCAAAAATTTTATATTTTATAATTTATAACACATTATAACGGATTTCTGCGAAAAAGCAACATGAAAAACAACAAATCTATTATCAATCAGGAGTGAGCGCCATGTACTACAGAAACTTTGATGAACTGATTGCCAAGCAGAAGGCTGAGCCCCACGCCGCCCGCATGGCCGTTGCCGCTGCCGGCGACGAGCACACCATCGAGGCAGTGCTCCACGCCCGCCAGGAGGGGATCGTCACCCCCGTGCTCGTGGGCGACAAAGCCGCCATCGACGCCGCGCTCAAGCACTTCGGCGCCGAGGTCCCCGCCGAGGACATCTACGACGTGCCCGACATCGCCGAGGCCGCCAAGTGCGCCGTCGCACTCGTCCGTGAGGGCAAGGCCGACCTGCTGATGAAGGGCAAGCTCGACACCAGCGTCATGCTGCGCCCCGTGGTCAACAAGGAGACGGGTCTCGGCAAGGGCGGCGTCATGAGCCACTTCACCGCCTTTGAGGTCCCCAACTACCACAAGCTGCTCATCCCCGTCGACGGCGGTATGGTGCCCTATCCCACCCTGGAGCAGAAGAAGGCTATCATCGAGAACACCGTCGGCGCGCTGCGCGCCATGGGCTATGACGAGGTCAAGGTCGGCGTTCTGGCCTGCGTGGAGAAGCTCAACCCCAAGATGCCCGAGACCGTGGAAGCCGACGAGCTCAAGCAGATGAACCTGCGCGGCGAGATCACCGGCTGCATCGTGGAGGGCCCCATCTCCTATGACTGCGCCATGAGCAAGGAGATCGCGGATTTCAAGGGCTTTGTCAGCCCCGTGGCCGGCGACGTGGACGTGCTGGTGGCCCCCAACATCCACGCCGGCAACATCATGGGCAAGATGCTCACCGTCACCGCAGGCGCCCGCATGGCCGGCTTCATCGTCGGCGCCAAATGCCCCATCGTCATGACCAGCCGCGGCTCCTCCCCCGAGGAGAAGTACCTGTCCATCGTGATCGCCACCGCCGCCGCCAAGTAAAAGGAGACAAGCATGGAAAAGCTCTTAATCATCAACCCCGGCTCCACCTCCACCAAGATCGCGGTCTTTGAGGACGAGACGCCCCTCTTTACCGAGTCCATCGTCCACACTCCCGAGGAGCTGGCCCCCTTTGAGCACGTGGCCGAGCAGTACGAGTTCCGCAAGGAGTTGATCGTCAAGACCCTGAAAAACCATGGTGTGGCCCTCGAGAGCCTTACCGGCATCGTCTCCCGCGGCGGCCTGCTGACGCCCATCCGCGCCGGCGCCTACGAGGTCAACGACGACATGGTCTGGCAGCTCAAAAACCGTCCCCAGAACGAGCACGCCTCCAATGTGGGCGCCATGATCGCCCGCTCGCTGAGTGTGGAGTACGGCATCCCCGCCTTCATCTATGACGGCATCACCGTCGACGAGCTTGACCCAATCAACAAGATCACGGGTCTGCCCATCTTCCGCCGCAAGGGCATGGGCCACAACCTGAACACCCGCGCTGCGGCCATGCGCTACGCCCGCGAGACCGGCAAGAGCTACCAGGACATCACCGTCATCGTCGCCCACCTGGGCGGCGGCATCTCCGTCAACCTCCACCACAACGGCCGCATCGAGGACTTCATCAACGACGAGGAAGGCCCCTTCTCTCCCGAACGCTCCGGTGGCCTGCCGATGTTTGACGTGATCAAGATGTGCTACGACGGCGAGCACGACTACAACTCCATGATGAAGATGGTCAAGCGCCAGGGCGGTCTGATGGCCCACCTGGGCACCACCGACAGCCGCGAGGTCGAGAAGATGATCGCAAACGGCGACGAGCACGCCAAGCTCATCTACGACGCCATGGCCCTGAACGTGGCTAAGAACATCGCCAAGTGCGCCCCCTTCGTCAAGGGCAAGGTGGACGCCATCCTGTTGACCGGCGGCATCGCCTACTCCAAGTACTTCACCGATTATATCCGCGAGCGCGTGGAATTCCTGGCCCCCGTGTACGTCTACGCGGGCGAGGATGAGATGCTCTCCCTGGCTCTGGGCGGTCTGCGCGTCCTCAGAGGCGAGGAGAAGGCAGGCATCTTCGTCAAAAACGAGAACCCGGGATACTGATCTTTTTCCCAATCATTCCGATAAAAAAAACGAACCCGTGAAAGGGTTCGCTTTTTTTTATTCTACAGCATGGAACAGTCCAATATGGAGTTTGTGATGACGTCCCGCGTCAGGGGCGGCTCCGTCACGGCGGCCCGGGCCAGCACCATCTTCCCGGCCGGGACCGAGTGGGTCAGCCACACGCTGCCGCCGATGACGCAGTCGTTTCCGATGCGCGTCTCGCCGCCCAGGATGGTGGCGCCAGAGTAGATGACGACACGGTCGCCAATGTCGGGATGCCGCTTGATCCCTTTGACGAGCGTCCCATCCTCTCCGACCTCAAAGCTCTTGGCGCCGAGCGTGACGTGCTGATACAGCTTAACACCGCAGCCGATGGTCGTCGTCTCTCCGATCACGACGCCGGTGCCGTGGTCAATGAAGAAGGAATCGCCGATGACCGCGCCGGGATGGATGTCGATCCCGGTCAGGCGGTGCGCGTATTCTGTCATCATGCGCGGCAGGAGGGGCACGCCCTCCCGATACAGGATGTGGGCCAGGCGGTAGGTGCTGATGGCTGTAAAGGCCGGATAGCATAGGATGACCTCGTCGACGCTTTTGGCCGCAGGGTCCCCCTGATAGGCGGCGAACAGGTCTGTCTGCAGCTGGCGTCTGATCTCGGGGAGATTTGCCAGCAGGGCAAGGACGATCTCCTCCGAACGAAGCGTTAAGGGCACGCGCGCGAGGATGCTCTCCAGCAGCGTGACCGCCTGCTCCAGAAGCTTCTCCCGCGACTCATTTTGCGGGGCGAAGCGCGGAAACAGCGCATGGATCAAAAGATCGGTGAAGTGCTCAGCCTCCGCGCGAAGGTTTCTGTAATCCCGCGCCGTGCCTTCGCCGGGTGCTTCCGCCTGAGCGAGCTCGTCGGCGGTGTGCCGGATCAAAAGGGAGAGGGTCTGATCCATATCAGTCTGCAAACAGCGGCGTGGAGAGATAGCGGTCGCCGGTATCCGGCAGCAGCGCGACGATCGTCTTGCCCTTGTTCTCCGGCCGCCTGGCCAGCCGGATCGCAGCCCAGACCGCGGCGCCAGAGGAGATGCCGACCAGCACGCCCTCTTTCCGTCCGACCAGCTTGCCGGCGGCAAAAGCGTCCTCGTTCTCCACGGCGATGATCTCATCATAAACGGCGGTGTTCAGCACGTCCGGGACAAAGCCCGCGCCGATGCCCTGGATCTTGTGGGCGCCTGCCGTCCCCTTGGAGAGGACTGGTGAACCCGCGGGCTCTACCGCCACGACCTTTACGGCGGGATTCTGCTCCTTGAGGTATTCGCCCACGCCCGTGATCGTGCCTCCGGTCCCGACGCCTGCGATGAAGATGTCCACCTTTCCATCTGTATCTGCCCAGATTTCCGGCCCGGTGGTCTCCCGGTGCGCGGTGGGATTTGCCGGGTTTACAAACTGCCCGGGGATGAAGGCGTTTGGGATCTCTTTCGCCAGCTCGTCAGCTTTTGCAATGGCGCCCTTCATGCCCTTGGAGCCCTCGGTGAGCACCAGCTCCGCGCCGTAGGCCTTCATCAGCTGTCGGCGTTCGACGCTCATGGTCTCGGGCATGACGATGATGATGCGGTAGCCGCGGGCCGCCGCGACGGAGGCGAGGCCGATGCCGGTGTTGCCGGAGGTGGGCTCGATAAGTACAGAGCCCGGCTTCAGCAGGCCTTTCGCCTCGGCGTCATCGATCATGGCCTTGGCGATGCGGTCCTTGACGGAGCCGGCGGGGTTAAAATACTCCAGCTTCGCGAGGACCGTGGCCTCCAGTCCTTCTTCCTTCTCAATATTGGTGAGCTCCAGCAGGGGCGTTTTTCCGATCAGCTGATCGGCGGATGTATAGATGTTAGACATGATCGTTCCTCCTGACCAAAATAATATGTGTTTTTTTGTGTTGGCGTATCTGGTTGGAATCTACATCGTTTGGTCAGAAGGAACATAGGGATCAACTCCTAGGTGTAGTATTCATACCCGGGGCAAGATGATCCTGCCGCTGCCGCCGCAGTATGCGGTGGTCAGATCGATGACGCGCTGTGCAGTCTCATGCAGCAGCTCATCCGGCGTGGCCTCGTTGCCCTGGATGATGTAAAAGATATTGCGGGCGGATTCTTCGACCTTGGTCTTTTCCACCTGGCGGACCTCCAGGCGGCAGAGCACCTCATTGGCGTCGTCACAGTAACAGTACTCGTGCGGCGCCACGGGGATGGGATCCGTCTGGCCGATGGGCACAAAGCGCTCGCTGCCGTCGGTGAAGCGCAGGGTGACGTTCCCGTCGACCCGGTCGATGTTGTGCGCGCCGAGGGCCAGCTTGCTCTCAAGGGAGATCAGATTATAGATATCCACCGCCTGGTTGATGTAGAACATCCCGTGATTCTTCTTGAGCAGCTTGATGAGGTTTTCGCTGGCGGGGATGTTCTTGCGGCGCTTGACCCCGGTCTTGTCATGCAGGATGTTGAAGCCCTCCAGGATCGGGTCGGCGTGGACATCCAGCTCCGCATACTCCTCAAACAGCTCTTCCAGACGCTTGTCACGGTATGCGGCCCATTCCGGATCCTCGCCGTGATTGTCGAGACCGCAGATTTCTGCGAACACAATCTTGACCCCGGCGTCCAGCACGGCCTGTTCTACATAGAATTCCATGGTTCCCCCCTCCTGTTATGCGAGCGCTGCCGCGGCAGCAAAGCCTTTCTCCAGATCCGCGAGGATATCGTCGATATGCTCGGTGCCGATGGACAAACGAATGGTGTTGGGATGGATATCCGCGGCCTCCAGCTCCTCCGCGTTCAGCTGGGAGTGCGTGGTGGTGGCCGGGTGGATGACCAGACTCTTCACGTCCGCCACATTGGCCAGCAGCGAGAAAATCTCCAGCGCGTCGATGAAGGCGTGGGCCTCCTTCACGCCGCCCTTGATATCGAAGGTGAAGATGGAGGCGCCGCCGTTGGGGAAGTACTTCTCAAACAGCGCGTGATCCGGATGATCGGGCAGCGAGGGGTGGTTGACCTTCTCCACCTGCGGATGCCCGGCGAGAAACTCCACCACCTTTTTGGTGTTCTCTGCGTGGCGGTCGAGGCGCAGAGACAGGGTCTCCACGCCCTGCAGCAGCAGAAAGGCGTTGAAGGGAGAAATGCATGCGCCGGTATCACGAAGAATAATAGCCCGCAGATAGGTAATGAAGGCAGCGGGGCCGGCCGCGTCCACAAAGGAGATGCCGTGATAGCTGGGATTGGCCTCCGCAATGGGGGCAAACTTCCCGGCGGCCTTCCAGTCGAATTTGCCGGAATCCACCACGATGCCGCCGAGCGTTGTGCCATGGCCGCCGATGAACTTGGTGGCGGAATGCAGCACGATGTCCGCGCCATGCTCAATGGGCCGGATCAGATAGGGCGTGCCGAAGGTGTTGTCGATCACAAGGGGGATCTGATGGGCGTGGGCGATTGCCGCGATGGCGTCGATGTCCGGAATGTCGGAATTGGGATTGCCCAGCGTTTCC
>ONPY01000074.1 GCA_900319835.1 uncultured Eubacteriales bacterium
GCTCTGGGAAGTCAGCGCTGACCGCAAGGCGCTGGCGGAGTGCAAGGTCCAGAAGGACGAGGAGGAGTCCTTCCCCGACATCATGACCGACAGCGTGGATACCTTCCATGTGACCGCGACTGACACCTGGAATTACCTGTTCTATGACAACATCGTCCTCTCCGACACGGAGATCTACACCAGCAAGAGCGCCTTCCGCATGAAGGACGGCGTCATGAGCTACGAAGCGTTCGCCATTGAACACACCCTGGTGGAAAACGGCACCCGCCATATCTCCTACACCAATCCTGATGGCGATGACATCTCCCAGGCGGAGTACAGCTCCGCCGGCATTCTCGCCTTTGACGGCGCTGAGAGAAGCAACACCAGCTTTGAGTGGCTGACCGCGGAGGACGCCAAGAGCCTCGTCCGCCTGACCGACAGCTACGCCGTGTTTATGGGCGTGAAGAAGGCCACGGAGAACTTCCCTGTGCCAAAGCCCGCCGCGCTGCAGGCGCCGGAAGCCACCCCCGCCCCGACGGCCACCGCGGCGCCCGCGGCTACCCCAGTGCCCACGCCGGTGCCGGTCGAGCAGCCCATGTATCTGATGATCACCAAGAACCCGACCAATGAGAATCGAAAGGTGGGCGGCACGGCCCTGTTCGTCGCCTGTGCCAATGTCTTTGATTCTCTCAAGTGGGTGATGGTTGACCCGCAGGGCCTGGAGTACGATCCCGCCCAGATCTCCAATGTCTCCGGCTACTACAGCACGACGCTCTCCGTAGGCAATCTCACCTCCGATTTCAACGGCTGGGGTGCCTACTGCACCTTCTTCTACAGAGGGCAGACCGCCCGCACCAGCACGGCCTATATCTCCATTCAGAACGCAGCTCCGGCACCGACCCCGGTCCCCGTACCTGACGGCGGCGTCTACTACGGCAGCGTGGCGGACTGGAACTACAGCACCGTCAGCATCCAGATCGACAACGCCACGGTCGTTGCACTGCCCTGGGATATCTGCTCCGTGAGCGGTGAGATCTACTACGGCGCACCTGCGACCGCGTACTGGAATGGAACCACCACCAAGGGCCTGAACTTCACCTACTGCGAGATCAAGGGCAGCGAGCCCGAGCCTGTGCCGCAGTACGGCTCCATGAGCGGCTATGCCCACGAGGGCGGCGGCGGATTTGCCATCAATCTTGCAAACGGAACCGAGGTGTTTGTGGACGCCTGGAACTGCAGTGTGAGCGGCGAGTTCTATGACGGATGCTCCTGTGTTGTGTACTACATCGGCTCTCCCACGTCCAGCAACATCTACCAGGCGGATATCTACGGCTCTGCGAGTCGGAGTAGCTACAGCGAGCCCGAGGACGATGTTGTCGTCTATGAGACCAACGACGGAACCACGATTATGGAGTGGAGCGACGGCTCGTCCTATGTGGAGGGCGAGGACGGGAGCTACTTCTTCATAGATACGGACGGCACCTGGGCCTACTATGACGCGGCGACCGGCGAGGTCGACGGCAGCCACTTTAATTAAGAGTCCATCGGAGGAACATAAAATGGCAGTGAACAAAGTTGCAATGAACGACGACGAGATGGACGCCGTGACCGGCGGCTCCATTCTCCCGTACCGCGTGCAGCCCGGCGACAGCCTGGACGAGATCGCGAAGAAGTACCATGTGACGAAGGATCAGCTGATCAAGTGGAACCATATCCAGGATCCCTCCATGCTGACCGTCGGACAGCAGTTGAAAATCAAATTCTGATTTCAATAAGTGATTTTGGCTTCCGTTCCTCCCGGGACGGAAGCCAGACATTTTAAAACAGAACACAAAGTCAAAGCAGGAGAATGAAACGGATGGACAAGAAGCGGCCTCTCCCGGAGAAAATCGAGGTCCGGGGCGCAAAGGTACACAATTTAAAACAGGTGGATGTGGACATCCCGCTGCACCGGATCGTCGGTATCGCCGGCGTCTCGGGCTCGGGAAAGTCCTCGCTGGCGCTGGGTGTTCTGTACGCCGAGGGCTCCAGACGGTATCTGGAATCCCTCTCCACCTATACCCGCCGCCGCATGACCCAGGCGGGAAAAGCCCAGGTGGATGAGCTACGCTACGTCCCCGCTGCCCTGGCCCTGCACCAACGGCCGGGTGTGCCGGGCATCCGCAGCACCTTCGGCACCATGACGGAGCTGCTCAACAGTCTCCGGCTGATGTTCTCCCGCCTCTCCGTCTACCGCTGCCCCAACGGGCACGAGGTTCCGCCCTCGATGAACATCGCGGCGGAGAAAGAGCTGCGCTGCCCGGTCTGTGGGGCGGTGGTGACGCCCATCGGCGCCGAGGAGCTGGCCTTCAACAGCGGCGGGGCCTGCCCGCACTGTGAGGGCACGGGCGTGGTGCGCACGGTGGATGAAGCCACGCTGGTGCCCGATGAATCGCTGACCATCGACCAGGGCGCGGTGGCCCCCTGGCAGTCGCTGATGTGGTCGCTGATGAAGGACATGGTGCGGCAGATGGGCGTGAGAACCGACGTGCCCTTCTGTGAGCTCACCGCGCAGGAGCGGGAGATCGTCTTCCACGGCCCCGCGGAGAAGCAGCATTTCCTGTATAAAAACGAGAAGACCAACACCTTTGCGGAGATGGACTTCACCTACTACAGCGCGGTCTACACGGTGGAAAACGCCCTGTCCAAGGTCAAGGATGAGAGCGGCATGAAGCGGGTGGAGAAGTTTTTGAAGCAGGGGCCCTGTCCCTGCTGCCGCGGCACCCGGCTCTCGGAACGCGCCCGGTCCCTGCGTCTGCGGGGCCAGTCCCTGGACCAGGTCTGTGAGCTGCCGCTGTCTGAACTGATCGAGTGGGTCAAGGGCGTGCCGGCCTCCCTGCCGGAGGAGATGCGTCCCATGGCGCAGAGCATCTGCGAGTCCTTCCTGCACACGGCGCGGCGGCTCGTGGATCTGGGGCTGAGTTATCTGTCCCTGGACCGGGCGGCAACTACCCTCTCCACCGGCGAGCGCCAGCGGACCCAACTGGCCCGCGCGGTGCGCAACCGCACCACGGGCGCCCTCTATGTGCTGGACGAGCCGTCCATCGGCCTGCACCCGGCAAACCTGGAGGGCCTGACCGGCGTGATGGACGATCTGGTGGCCGATGGCAACACCGTCGTGCTGGTGGACCACGACACGCAGGTGCTCTCCCACGCGGACTGGCTCATCGAGCTGGGACCCGAGGCGGGCGCGGGCGGCGGGCGGATCATTGCCGAGGGGACGGTGGACGAGATCGCGGCGCGGCCCGACTCCATGATCGGCCCCTTCTTAACTCCAGAGCACAAAAACGTCCTGCGGGTGAAAGCGGCCCGGGAGGAGCTGTTCAGCCTGGGCAGCATTTCCATGCAGACCGGGGCGCTCCACACCGTCAAGCCCCTCTCCGTCTCCTTCCCAAAGGGGAGACTGTCGGTGGTGACCGGCGTCTCCGGCTCGGGAAAGACGACCACGATCCTCGAGAGCCTGATCCCGGCCCTGGAGGCGCAGATCGCCGGGAGGAAACTGCCGGGCCACGTGGTCTCGGTCACGGCGGAGGGGATCCATCAGGTCAAGCTGATCGACGCCACGCCCATCGGCATCAACGTGCGCTCCACGGTGGCGACTTATGCCAACGTCCACGACGAGCTGCGGAAGGTCTACGCCAGGACACCGGACGCAAAGGCGCGCGGCTACAAGGCGGGGGACTTCTCCTACAACACCGGCAAACTGCGCTGCCCCACCTGTGACGGCACCGGCCAGATCAGTCTGGACGTGCAGTTTTTGCCGGATGTGGACGTGCCCTGTCCGGACTGCGGCGGCGCGCGCTACGCCAGAGAAGCCTGGCAGGTGAGCCGCGTGCGCCGGGACGGACAGAGCTGCTCCCTGCCAAGGCTGATGGCCTGCAGCGTGGACGAGGCGCTGGAGGAATGCGGCGATCTCAAAACCGTACAGACGAGGCTGCAGGTTCTGCACGATCTGGGCCTCGGGTATCTCACGCTGGGGGAGGAGACACCGAGCCTCTCCGGCGGAGAGGCCCAGCGCCTGAAGCTGGCAAGCGAGATGGGCAGGGGCCAGTCGGACAGCGTCTTCGTGTTTGACGAGCCCACCATCGGCCTGCATCCGCTGGATGTAAAAACGCTGGTGAATGTCTTCCAGCACCTGATCGACCAGGGAGCGACTGTGATTGTGATCGAGCACGACCTGGACGTGATCCGGAACGCGGACTATGTTGTGGACATGGGGCCCGGCGGCGGAAAAGACGGCGGCGAGATCGTGGCGGCCGGGACGCCGGAGGAGATCCGCGCAAATGCCCGCAGCGTCACGGGCCGGTATCTGTAAGCTTACAAACAATCCCGCACGGCGGAAGAGCAGAGATGATGCATAGCATGAAGCAATTTTGGAAAAAACAGTTCCTGATGAGAATTTTTGTTTGGATCGTTGTGGGCGTGATCGCCCTGATTCTCTTTGCCCGGCTCTTTATGCGGGTTTACCCGGAGTTTGGCGGCAGACCCAACGCGGCAGACCGTGCGGATTACCTGAAGCGGGCCGGGGCGTACTATGATGGCGAGCGTTTCTTTTACCCGGAGGAGTGGAAGCAGCCCGGCATTCCGGTCAATCAAAAGGTCTCGGCCAAGGACACGCGGCCGGCAAAGCCGCTGCCGGTCTTCACGCCGGACTTTTCCAAGGCCGCTGCGGACGATGTGACCATCACCTGGCTGGGCCACGCCTCGCTCCTCATTCAGATGGGCGGGAAGAACATCCTGGTCGACCCCATCTTCAGCAAGCGGGCGTCACCCGTCCAATGGGCCGGACCCGCCCGGTTTACCGAGCCCTCTGTCTCTGTCGAGGATCTGCCGGCGATCGACGCCGTGCTGATCACCCATGACCACTATGACCATCTGGATCGGGCGACCATCAAGGCATTGGAGGCAAAAACCGCGCGCTTCATCGTCCCGCTCGGCATTGACAAACACATCGCCCGCTGGATCCGGGATGACAGCAGGATCATGAACCTCGCCTGGTGGGAGAGCGTTCGGCTGGACGGACTGGAGATCGTCTGCACGCCGGCCAACCACCGCTCCGGCCGGGCGCTGGACAATGCGCAGACCACACTGGTCTGCTCCTGGGTGCTGCGGGACAATGAGCGCCAGATCCTCGAGAGCAGCGACACTGGCTACGGCTGGCACTTTGCGGAGATCCACCGCCGCTTCGGGGACTTCGACCTCTTCCTGCCGGACAGCGGCCAGTACAACAGCAACTGGCACGGCTGGCACATGTTCCCGGAGGAGAGTGTCATGGCCGCAGAGACCCTGGGTGCCGCCACGGTCATGCCCATCCACTGGGGCGCCTTCGTGCTCTCCGACCACGGCTGGGACGATTCCCCCGAGCGCATCGTGAGAGCCTGCGAGGAAAAGGAAATCGAGGTGCTCACACCCAGACTCTGCCAGACCTTCTCCCTCGATGAGCCCGAGCGGGTGCGGGAGCGCTGGTGGAGAGAGCTTCCATAAGCAAAAAAGGGGCTGCCTTTTGAGGCAGCCCCTTTTCCGGTGACGGGTTGGGTGATTATTCCCGTGCATGACCAGGCGTTTCTTTGCAGCACAAACCGCTGTTTCCTTTTCCAAAAAAGAAATCGTCAAATCCGTATGCAAAGCGAAACATGGTCATGATGAAATCTCCCTTGTTTGATAGCGTGACTTTAGCACTTTTTACAGCTATAGCCAACAGAAGTCCGCAAACAACCAATCGATTTGGTATATAGCAAAAAGACGAGCGCCGATGGAGAAGCGCGCTTTGTGAAAAATGAGCATGAGAAGCCGCCGGCTCAGTAGAGCAGCAGAATGTTTACCGGGGCTATGCCAAGCTCCTGTGGGAAGGAAGCGGGACGCCGATCCTTCGGGATGCGCCACCAGATGGGCGGGCTTGCGGGATCCTGACCCTCAAAGCGAAACTGGAGGATGAGCTCAAAGGGCTCCTCCATCTCCTCCACATAGGTGATGGGGAAGCGGTTCTGGCTGGTGCTGACGCTGAAATAGTGGGCGCGGATGCCCACGGCCTTCAGATCGTCCCGCACGGGCGCCGCGGTTTTCAGCCGGATGCCCCAGGAGGGGACCTCCACCTCAAACTCACCGCACTTTCTGGCTGACGCGATGTTCTTGCAGCCGGTGAGGGTGGCGGCTGCCACGCTGCCGGGGTCTGCAAAGAGCTGCTTGGTGGGCTGTACGGTGAGGAGCCTGCCCGCCTCCATGACGGCAATGCTGCGGCTCATGTTGTAGGCCTCATTGCGGTCGTGCGTCACCATCAACACCTCGCGCCCGAATTGCTGTAGCAGGTCGCGCAGCTCAATTTTCAGCGCGTCGCGCAGGTGCCCGTCCAGCGCGGAGAAGGGCTCGTCCAGCAGTAAAAGCTGCGGCTCGCTGACCAGAATCCTGGCCAGAGCAACCCGCTGCTGCTGTCCGCCGGAGAGCTGGGCGGGGCGGTGGTTCTCCTGCCCCTCCAGCCGCATCATCCGGAGCATGTCCTGAAGCTTCCGCTCCCGGACAGTCCGGTCCTTTTCCCGGCGCAGGCCGCAGAGAATGTTTTGCCGCACGGTCATATTGGGAAACAGGGCGTAGTTCTGGAAGAGATAGCCCACCCGCCGCTCCTGGGGCGGGAGATTGATATGCTTTTCGGAGTCGAACAGCACCCGGCCGTCCAGCTCGATGTGGCCCTTGTCCGGGCGCTCGATGCCGGCGATGCATTTGAGCGTCATGCTCTTGCCGCAGCCGGAGGGGCCCAAGAGACAGGTGACGCCGTTTTCCGCTTCAAAGGCGGCGTCCAGGCGAAAGCCGCCGAAATCCCGGTGAATGTCAACGATCAGACTCATCTCTTCACCGCCTTTTTCTGCCTGGCTTCCAGGAGGTTCACGGTCAGCAGCACCACCGTGCTGATGGCGAGATTGACCATCACCCAGAAGAAGGCGCCCGCCTCGTCGTCGGTACGCCAGAGCTGATAGACCGTGGTGGAGATGGTGGCGGTGCGCCCCGGCGTATAGCCGATGAGCATGCTGGTGGCGCCGTACTCGCCCAGGGCGCGGGCAAAGGCCAGCACCGTGCCGGCGAGAATCCCCTGTCGGCAGGCGGGCATGCGCACGCGCCAGAAAATATAGGTGTTGGAGAGGCCCAGGGTCTTCCCGGCGTAAGCCAGGTTTTCGTCAAAGCTCTCAAAGGCACCCCGGGCGGTGCGGTACATCAGCGGGAAGGCCACCACGGCCGCAGCGAGGACACCGCCGTACCAGGTCATGACAAACTTCACGCCAAATTTCAGCAGAAAGATGCCCAGGGGACGCCGCACGCCCACCAGCAGCAGCAGAAAATAGCCGCAGACGGTGGGAGGGAGCACCATGGGCAGCGTGAGGATCACGTCCAGGATGCCCTTGAGCCAGCGGGGAAGCTTTGCCGCATAGTAGGCAAAGAAGATGCCCAGAAAGAACACCAGCACACAGCTGATGGCGGCGATACGCAGAGAGTTGTAGAGGGGATACCAGTCCATATTCATGACAAATCACTCAAAAAAAGCGGGGCGGGAGTTGTCTCCCGCCCCTGGTTTGTTTTAGACGGCAGGGGAGAAGCCGACGGATTCAAAGACGGCCATAGCCTCGTCGCTCTTGAGGTAGTCCAGGAAGGCCTGGGCGGCCTCGGGGTGGGCGCTGGTGTTCAGCACGGCGGCGGGGTAGATGACCTGACCGCACATCTCAGCGGTGGCGGTGTCCACCACTTCAAGCGCGGCTGAGCTGGCATCGGTGCCATAGACCACGCCGCAGTCCACGCTGGCGTGCTTGACCTGCTCGGTGACTTCCTTGACGTTGGAGCCGTAGGAGAGCTTGCCGGCAGCGGCAAGCGCCTCCTCATCCAGCTCATAGAAGACCAGAATTTTCTGGGTGTACTGGCCCACGGGCACGTCGCTGTTGCCCATGGCCATCAGCAGATCGCCGTTCTTGAGCAGCTCGGCCAGCTGATCGAAGGACTCAATTCCCTTGGGATTGCCCTCGGGAACAACGAGCGCGACCTTGTTCTCCAGCAGATTGATGCGGCTGCCCTGCAGGACATAGTCCAGCCCATCGGGGTTGGCGTCGGCATCCTTGGAGGCGTCCAGCGCGTTCATCTGCTTGGGGGCGGCGGATATGAAGAGATCACAGTCCGCGCCCTCCTGGATCTGGGTCTTCAGCGTGCCGGAGGAGTCAAAGTTGCAGGTGATGGTGACGCCGGGGTTGGCGGCTTCATAGAGGCCCTTGATCTGATTCATCGTCTCGGTCATGGAGGCGGCGGCGAAGACGATCAGCTCGACCTCTTCGACCGGGGCTTCCTCAGCGGGGGCTGGTTCTTCGGCGGGAGCGGGCTCCTCAGCGGGGGCGGGCTCGGCGGCCGGCGCGGGGGCTTGGGTAGCTGCGGGTGCGGCGGAAGAGCCGCAGGCTGCCAGCGCGAAGATCATGCAGAGCGCAAGCAGCAGTGCCAGGGTTTTCTTCATGTGTGTCTTCCTCCTTTTCCCGTGTTTCAGGGAAAAATGTATTATATAAACACGGCTTTACGTGCTTATACCGGAAGAATAGGGGAAAGGGCGGCTTAGATTCCTTTGCCGAAGCCGCAGTTGGGGAAGTGGCAGACCTTGCAGTTGAGACACAGTCCGCCGTGGCCGAGACCGGCCAGGTGCTCCTTCGTGATGGGGGTGTCCGTCACAAGATAGGGCAGCAGCAGGTCGAAGATGGTGCGCTTTGCGTACATGACGCAGCCGGGCAGCCCGCAGACCGGGCGGCCGTCCGGCATATAGGAGACCAGAAACATGGCCCCGGGCAGCACCGGCGAGCCGTAGGAGACGATGTCGGCCCCGCTGTTCTTGATGGCAAGCGGTGTGCGGTCGTCGGGGTCCACGCTCATGCCGCCGCTGCAGACCACCATGTCGCAGCCCTTGGCCAGCATGTCGAGGATGGCGGCGGTGATCTTCTCGTGGTCGTCGTTGAGCGTGACATGCTCGGTCATGACACTGCCGCCAAACTCTCGCAGCTTTTCCTCGATGACGGGGGTGAAGGTGTCCTGAATGCGGCCGTAATAGACCTCGTTGCCGGTGGTGACCACGCCGACCTTCTTGCTTTTTAAGGGCAGCAGACGCATCAGCGGCTCCGGGCCGACCACGGCCTTGGCCTTCTCCATGCGCTCCTTCTCGATGATGAGCGGGATGACGCGAGTGCCGCAGAGCTTCTCGCCCTTCTTCACCACAAAGCCGGAGGCGCGCGTGGCGATCATCATGTCGCCCAGGGAGTTGACGGCGCGCAGCCGCGGCAAGTCGATCAGCAGCAGCCCGTCGATATCGGCCACCAGCTCGATCTTGCCCTCCTTGGGCTCAGTGGCGTGCATGTTCTCACTCATGCACAGATCCCGCAGGATCTCCGCCGCCTCGTCCTCGTGCAGCATGTTCTCGTTGTTTTCCCAGATATAGATGTGGTCCTTGCCCACGCTCAGCAGCACGGGCACGTCCTCGGACCGGATGATATGGCCCTTGCGAAACACGGGGCCCTTCTTCTCGTCCTTGATGATCTGGGTAATATCGTGGCAGAGCATGTGCCCTACCGCGTCCTCGGTCTTCATCAGCTTCATAGCCGAACCTCCTCATTATCGAATAAGCTCTGCCGCACAGAGCGTATTGAGTTCTTCCTTCAAAGCCAGCGCTTTGTTCAGCCGCCGGCAGTGAGCTTCCCGCGCCTCCGGGGTCCGGCAGCGCTCCCGCGTGGCGGCAAAGCGGTCCTCAAGCGTCACAAGCGTATCGCCTCTCACGGTCTTGTCCGCCAGAAAAACGATAGCCGCCTCATTCAGCCCCGGCGCCTCCGGCTCATTGTGCTGGCGGACCAGTGCGGCCTCGTCGGGATAGCCCAGCTCTGTGAGCCACACGGCGCCGAGCGCGGGGTGGCGGGGCCGTCCCTTGGCCAGATCGTGCAGCAGGGCGGCGCGGCCGATCAGTTCCCGGTCGAGGGAGAGCCCCTTTTGATGGACCGCGTCGCAGAGGCGAACCGCCTGTTCCGCCACGGCGAGGGAATGGGCCATGAGCTTTTCGTCCGCTCCGGCGGCCCGCAGCAGGGAAAAGCAGACCGCATCCGTCAACGCCGGGTGGGGGGGGATCCCCACGGCTTCAACGGAGAAGCTGTCCCCGTCAAATACCAGCGGCGTGACGGAGGCGTAGCCCAGCCTGCTCCGCTGCCCGGTCAGGGCGGCGATGGCGGACTTGTGGCTGACGATGGCGATATCGCCCTCGCGTTCCAACAGACAGCGGCGCACCGCCGTCACCACACGCTCATGCAGAGCTTCATGGGATTCCGCCCCCTCGGGCAGCAGATTGGGGTTTCGCTCCCGGGCGGCGTACAGCGCGGGGAAGCGGGCCATGATCTCCGTAAAGGGGAGCCCGTCCCATACGCCCATGTCCTGTTCCTCCAGCCCTTCTATTTCAATGGGCGCCGGGGTGAGGGCGAGGGCGGTCTCCCGGGCGCGCCTCAGCGCGCTGCAGAAGACGGCGGAGAGACTTTTCAGCTCCGGCTGAAAGGAAAGCAGCGCCGCCTGCAGCCGGCCGAGATCACCCAGCGGCAGGTCGGTCCGGCCTCCGATGCACCAGCGCTCCCCGATGGGGATATCAGGCATGGCGTGGCGGATCAGATAAACGGTTCTCGGCATGGTTCCTCACAACCCTCATAAAAGCGAATTGCAAATAAAAACACTTTGATAGTTTGAAGTATACCCCTCTTGAGTAGGAAAGTAAAGAGGGAAATCTCTGTACAAACTGTTTCATTTGTTCTATAATTTTGCAAAAAGAAGAAAAAGAGGGGATGCGCATGGAGCTCTACATCTGGGGAACCGGCTGTGCCGCAGGGGATCTGGCGGATCAGGGCCTAGCGCCGGAGCAGATCACGGCGTTCGTGGACAGCAATCCCGGCGGGGCAGAGTTTCTCGGGCGGCCGGTCCTGCGCCCGGAGGCGCTGCGGGGCATGGAGGATGGACTCATTTTGGTGGCAAGCCGCCACACGGGGGAAATCGCCCGCCAGGCCGCCGCGCTCGGTATCCGGGCAGACCGGATGCTCTTTCTGAAAAACAACTGGGAGGCGCGGGACCGCAACACGGCCTATGACGCTGCGGCGGGGCTGCTCCCGCCGGAGCAGATCGCGGCGCTGCGCCGCGTCCCGCATCTCGTGCGTGAGCCCCTGTGTGTCACGGAGAGCCCCCTTTCTCAGCGGGACCTGGAAAATGACTATGTCCGCCTGCGCACGCTGGAGCTGATCTGCCGGGAGCTGGACGCTGTCCCCGGCGCGGCGGCGGAGCTGGGGGTCTACCGGGGCGCCTTTGCCCGTTGTATCAACGCCCTGCTGCCGGAGCGGACGCTGTACCTGTTTGATACCTTCACGGGCTTTGATGAGACGGAGGCCGCCGGATACGGCGCGGGCTTCCGGAACGCCCACCGGGACACCGCGGCGGAGAAGGTGCTGCGCCTGATGCCGCATCCGGCGCGGGTGATGATCCGGCAGGGATTCTTTCCCGCGACAGCGGAGGGGCTGGAGGAGCGCTTTGCGCTGGTGAGCCTGGATGTGGATCTGGAGGAGAGCACCCTGGCAGGCCTGCGCTGGTTCTATCCGCGGCTGAGCCCCGGCGGCTATCTGCTGCTGCACGACTTCAACTCCCCCAAACTGCCCGGCGTGCGCCGCGCGCTGGAACGCTTCCGGGGGGAGTGGTCCGAACCGGTCCCCGCCGTCCCGATCTGCGATATCAACGGCACGCTGGTGCTGCCAAAATTGTAAAAATTGCAAGAAACTGCCAAAGCAAACAAAAATAATCGGGTTCAATTTGACAAGGTATACAAAAAACAACGCGCAATTTCTGCGAGTTGTTTTTTTGTATAAGTTGAAACTGACGCGGCAAAAGGCGTACTATATTTTTTGGGAAGAGACACGCAAAGGAGGAATCCTATGGAAGAAGAACTCTTTGAACTGGCAGCCGACAGCGTGATCGTGGAGGTCACGGACCCGAGAACCGGCACGGTTTCCTACGCAGGTTGCGTGGCTACAGCCATGGCACAGGTGCTCTACCACCACCGCGCAAAAGCCGTGACCAAAACACAGGCGCAAATCCCGTCCTATTCCTACTCGTTCAGTTATAACGGAACAACCTACTCCAAAACCGTTCCGGCGGTTGCCAGCGACGCACCTATCGACTGGGCAAACATGGTTGATGCCTACAGCGGGACGACCACCACGACTGCGCAAAAGACTGCCGTGGCAAACCTGATGGCATATTGCGGGAAGAGCGTGAGCATGAACTACAAATCGACCTCCTCAGGAGCCAACTCCTACAACGTGGCATACGCCCTGCGCACTTATTTCGGATTCGACGCCAACACGGTTTACAAGCGTCGCGGAAGATACAGCGTGGCTGAATGGGACAACATGCTCTATAATGAATTGAAAGCTGGACGTCCCATCTACTATTCCGGTTCATCACAAGGTGGCGGACACGCTTTCATCGTCGATGGTGTGGACGACGAAGGACTCTATCACGTCAACTGGGGATGGAACGGCTCGTCGAACGGCTATTTACTTATCTCCGTACTCAATCCGGGTGACAACACGGGCATCGGTGCCAGTTCGACGGACGACGGTTACATCATGAACGGCGCCGCCATCTTCGGCGCACAGCCAGCCGTCAACCCGGGAGAATACAGCATCTATCAGGAAATCCTTTCCTCGCAATACATCAGCCGAAGCGGACTCACCATCGCCTATGCTTTCTACAACTACACAGGAAAGGCACCAAAGGCCACAGAACCTGCAAATGTCTCCCGAATTGTGGCGGAATGTGCCGCCGTGGGGGTCGAAGG
>ONPY01000087.1 GCA_900319835.1 uncultured Eubacteriales bacterium
AAGCCGCCCGCCAGCGTGACGGAGGCGATCTGCTCGACCTTGAGACCGCTCTTTTTCAGCAGCACCCGGATCCCGGCGGCGACTGCCGCCTTGGCCAGCTGGAGCTGCCGCACGTCGGATGCGGTGAGAAACACCCGCCGGTCATCCGTCAGATAGAAAATGCCGTTGCCCTTTTCATCCTCACCGAGATACCGGGCGTATGCCTCCGGCGCATCCTCCGGCCCAAGCAAAAGCCCGCCGCCGGTGATGAGGCGCTTTTGACACAGAACCGCCAGCAGATCGATCAGGCCGGAGCCGCAGAGTCCTCTGGCTTCTCCGCCGCCGATGACTTCAAACACCGGCGCGTCACTATCCCAACGCACATGGCTGACGGCGCCGGCCAGCCCCGGCATCCCGCAGGCGATGCCAGCCCCCTCGAAGGCGGGGCCGGAGGCCACCGCACAGCAGAGGAAACCGTCCCTGCCGCCCAGAGCCATTTCGCCGTTGGTGCCGATGTCGAGAAACAGATGTACCCCGGGGCGGTCGTACAGCCCGCTTGCCAGCAGCCCCGCCGTGATGTCGCCGCCGACATAGCCCGCCACACAGGGGGCGCAGGCGACGCCGTCCTCCATCACGCCCGTGGGAAAAAGCGTGGGCGGCGTGAAGGGAGCCCGGGCAATGGGGGAGGGGTCCAGCCCCGCGTAGAGGTGCTGCATGACGGTGTTGCCCGCCACAAAGAGCTCGCGCAGTACCTCCGGTTTTATACCCAGCCCCTGCAGCATCGCTTCCGTCTGCCGCCGGAGAATCCCGCGAAGCTGTCCGGCACCATCCGGATGCTCCATGCAGTACTGGGCCCTGCTGATCACGTCCGCCCCATAGGGGGCCAGGGCGTTCCAGTCCACGGCGGTGCCGCGGCTTTCACCGCTCTGCATATCAAACAGCTCCAGCGCCACCGTGGTGGTGCCGAGATCCAGCGCCGCGCCGAGACCGCAGCGGCCCGACCGGACCGCAACCGTAGCGATCCTGTCCCCGGCGAGGATTGCTCCGCCTGCGAGAGCCTCGGCTTCCAACGTACAGTCGTTTTCCACAACATGCTGACAGGCGAGCACTTCGCGGCTCTCGCCGTTTTGCAGCAGACGGACGCGGCATTTGCCGCAGCGCCCCTGTCCGCCGCAGGGGGCGGAAACCGGGATCCCGGCCCGCTGCAGCACCGCCAGCAGCGTCTCGCCAGCGGCGGCCTCCAGCACCTGATCCCGGACGCCGCGTATCAAAATCTTGTACATTTTTTTCGCAACTGCGCAGTTGACACTGTGCCCTTCCTGCCATATAATCTAACAAACCTACCAAAGACATATTATTATTGTCGGCGGCCTTTGTCAAGGAGGGGAAGGAAAATGGATCTGGTCAAGCTCGCGCTGGAGATCGGTTTTTCCCATGCCGCGCCCCTGAACGTTTCCGCCCTGCATGCGCTGCCGGAGGTGCGGGAAATGTGCGCCACCGGCCGCTGCCGGCGCTATGGGAAGAGCTGGAGCTGTCCGCCCGCCTGCGGCGGACTGGACGAGTGCCAGACGCGCATGGAGGCTTACAGCGGCGGCGTGCTGGTGCAGACCACGGCGGCGCTTGCCGACGACTTTGATTACGAGAGCATGACAAAAGCCCAGGAGCTCCACAAGAAGAATTTCTTCACCCTGGCCCGGCAGACAAGACTGCTGGTTCCGGACTGCCTGCCGCTGACGGCGGGCTCCTGCACCATCTGCCGCAGCTGCACCTATCCGGACAAGCCCTGCCGATTCCCGAACAAGATGCTATCCTCCATGGAGGCCTACGGCCTGCTGGTCAGCGCCGTGTGCGAGGCTTCCTGCCTGCCCTATTACTATGGTCCCGGGACGCTGACCTACAGCGCCTGTATTCTGACGAAAGAGGGATGAACCCATGACACCGAAACAAATCTTCCTGGAAATGCTCAAGCCCGACGGCCGGCCTGACCGCCAGCTCAAACAGTACGAGGCCCTGCACCTGGTGCTGACCGATCCCATCAACCGCTATCTGCGCGGCAATCGGGTCAAGGGCAGCGTCAGCAAGGACCGCTGGGGCACCACCATCCTCTTCCCGGAGGACGCGCCCGGCGCCACCCCGCACATCACCGCCCAGGACAAGGTCTGTCCCGACGTGACGCACTGGCGGGACTATGTCCACGCGCCTGATCTGGCCGCCAACTGCACCGAGGGCTGGGACGAGTGCGCCCGCGCCGCAAGAGAGGCGGCGGGGGACAACAGACTGGTCTGCGGCTTCATGGGCACCGGCATCTTTGAGCAGACCCACTTCCTGATGGGCTTTGAGGACACGCTCACGGGCTTTTACGAGCACCCGGACGAGATGCACGAGCTCATCGAGTATATCACCGAATACCGGCTTCAGTATGTGAAAATGCTGATCGAGGGCTTAAAGCCCGACGCCATCTTCTCCCACGACGACTGGGGCGCGAAGGAAGCGCTCTTCATGAAGCCGGAGATGTGGCGGGAGTTTTACAAGGAGCCCTACCGGCGCTTCTACGGCTATATCCGGGATCAGGGCTGCATCGCCATCCACCACGCGGACTCCTTCCTCGCCCCCATTGTGGAGGACATGGTTGAGGTCGGGATCCAGTGCTGGCAGGGTGTGCTGCCGGAGAACAACATCCCGGCGCTGCAGAAGCAGCTCAACGGCCGCATGATCCTGATGGGCGGCATCGGCGCGGCCATCGACCGGCCGGATTCCACCGAGGCGGAGATCCGGCCCTACGTGCAGCGGGCCCTGCAGACGTACTGCCCGGGCGGGCATTTCATCCCCTCCATCACATACGGCATCATGGGCACGGTCTTCAAGCATGTCGACCCCTTTATCGACGATGAGATCGACCGCTACAACCAGAAGCTTCACATGCCCGTGCTGGAGCTTCCTGAGATCCCGAAGCGGCAGACAGCGCCCAAAGCCCAGGCCGCGGCGGCGCCTGTACTCTCCCCGGAGGATGACGAGCTGCTCTCCTCCCTCGCAGAGGCCCTCTACCGCGGCAGAAAGGCAAAGGTCACCGGACTTTGCGCCAAGGCGCTCGAGGCGGGCACCGATCCCCAGGTGATCATTCAGCGGGGCCTGATCCCCGGAATGGACAGGCTGGGGGAGGAGTTCTCCGCGGGCCGCGCCTTCGTGCCGGAGATGCTGATGGGCGGCCGGTGCATGAACGCCGCCATGGAGCTGATCAAGCCCAGGCTGGTCAGCGGCGCGGCGGAGAGCGTGGGCCGGGTGGTGCTGGGCACCGTCCGGGGCGACCTGCACGACATCGGCAAAAACCTCGTGAAGATCATGATGGAGGGCACGGGCCTGGAGGTCATCGATCTCGGCGTGGATGTGGCGCCGGAGGACTTTGTCCACACCGCTGTGGAGCGGGACTGCGGGCTGATCGCCTGCTCCTCGCTGCTGACCACCGCGATGAACGAGATGCGCAGCGTGGTGAAGCTGGCCGAGGAGGCCGGTATCCGCGACCGGGTGAAGATCATGGTGGGCGGCGCGCCCATCACCCAGGGCTTCTGCGATGAGATCGGCGCCGACGCCTACACCGACGACGCGGCCGAGGCCGCCCGCGTCGCCGTCCGCCTGCTGGCAGGCTGAAAACAGCGCAACAAAAACGGACAGATGCAATTGCATCTGTCCGTTTTTCGTATGCGGGAGGATTAGCCCATGACCACCATGACCGCGACGGTGCTGCCCGCAGGGGCGGGGGAGAGCAGGGCGGAGTCGACCGGCTTGCCGTCGACGGTGACGGAGGCCACGCCGTGCTGCACCCCCCGGGGATTTTCCACCGTGATGTGATACACGGCACCACGGAAGCGGCGGGTGACGGTAAAGCCCTTGCAGCCGGCGGGCACGCAGGGATCGACCAGCAGTCCGTCCAGGCAGGGCTTGACGCCCAGAATGGCCTGGGAGATGGACAGGAAGGTCCAGGCGGCGGTGCCGGTGAGCCAGCTGTTCTTGGCCTCGCCGAAGCTGGGCGCGTCCTTGCCGGCGATCATCTGGCTGTAGACGTAGGGCTCGGTGCGGTGGATCTCGCTGATATCCTCGATGAAGGCGGGAGCGGTGCGGCGGTATACCTCAAAGGCCCGGTCCCCGTGACCCAGTTCCGCCTCGGCGCAGACGATCCAGGGGTTGTTGTGGCAGAAGATGCCGGCGTTCTCCTTGTAACCGGGGGGATAGCTGCTGATCTCGCCCAGCTCCAGGTGATAGCGTGTGTAAGGGGGATTGAGCAGCACGATGCCGTACTTGGTGTCGAGACGCTCTTTGACGCTCTCGAGGGCCTTTGCCGCCTCGCCGGTCTCCTTGCCGATGCCGGCCATGACGCACATGCCCTGGGGCTCGATGAAGATCTGGCCCTCCTCGCACTCTTTGCCGCCCACCACATGGCCAAAGGCGTCGTAGGCGCGGCGGAACCATTCGCCGTCCCAGCCGGCGTCCAACACCGCGGCTTCCACCTTCGCGATGGCGGCGAGACCGTCTTCGGCCTCCCCGTCCAGCCCGAGGTGGCGGCAGATGTCCACCCAGGCTCTGCCGTACTTGACAAACATGCCGGCGATGAACACGCTCTCGGCCACAGGGCCCTCGCTGGGGCCGGTGGTCTGGAAGCTCTCACCGGGATGGGCGGAGAAGCAGTTGAGATTGAGACAGTCGTTCCAGTCGGCCCGGCCGATCAGCGGCAGACCGTGCGGACCGAGATGCTCTTTTGTGTAGTTGAAGCTGCGGCGCAGGTGCTCCAGCAGGGGCCGGGCCAGGGAGGCATCGTTGTCAAAGTCCACCTGCTCGTCGAGAATGCTCCAGTCGCCGGTCTCGCGCAGATAGGCGTCGGTGCCCGCGATGAGCCACAGGGGGTCGTCATTGAAGCCGCTGCCCACGGCGAGATTGCCCTTCTTGGTCAGGGGCTGGTACTGGTGATAGGCGCTGCCGTCGGGAAACTGGGTGGCGGCAATGTCGAGAATGCGCTCCCTGGCGCGCTCGGGGATCATGTGTACGAAGCCCAGCAGATCCTGGCAGGAATCGCGGAAGCCCATCCCGCGGCCCATACCGCTTTCAAAGTAGCTGGCGGAGCGGCTCATATTGAAGGTCACCATGCACTGGTACTGGTTCCAGATGTTCACCATCCGGTCCAGCTTCTCGTCCCCGGTGCAGATCTGGTAGTTGGACAGCAGCGCATCCCAGTGCGCCCGCAGCGCATCCATGGCTCTGTCAAAGGCGGCGTCGTCCGGGTAGCGGGCCATCATGGCCTCGGCCCGGCTCTTGTTGATGACGCCCGGGGCGACGAACTTCCGATCCTCGGGATTCTCAATATAGCCCAGGCCAAAGAGAATGCTTGTGCTCTCTCCGGCATTCAGCTCCAGATTGAATTGCTGGGCGGCAACGGGCTGCCAGCCGTGCGCGATGCTGCCGGTGCAGCCGGATGAGAAGACCGCCTCGGGCCGCGCGGGGCTGCCATAGACACCGAGAAAGGCCTCGCGCGCGGTGTCAAAGCCGTCAGGCAGGCGGTTTGCCCAGAAGACGGCGTAGTGGTCGCGGCGCTCGCGGTACTCGGTCTTGTGATAGATGGCGGGGCCGACGACCTCCACCTCGCCGATGGAGTAGTTGCGCTGGAAGTTGGTGGCGTCATCGTTTGCATCCCAGAGGCAGAACTCCACAAATGGGAACAGCCGCAGGGAACGGGACCGGTCGGTCTCGTTTTTCACGGTGACGCGCATCAGCAAACAATTGTCGCCCACGGGCACCAGCATCTCCTGCGTGACGGCGACACCGTCCTTCGCGCCCTCCAGTACTGTGTAACCCAGGCCGTGACGGCAGAAGTAGCGGTCGAGCTCCGTCTGCACGGGCTGCCAGCCGGGGTTCCAGACCGAGTCGCCATCCTTGATATAGAAATGGAAACCCTCGGAATCCAGCGGAGCGTTGTTGTAGCGGTAGCGGGTCAGCCGCCGCAGCCGTGCGTCCCGGTAAAAGCTGTAGCCGCCGGCCGTGTTGCTGAGCAGGGTGAAGAACTCCTCGCTGCCCAGGTAGTTGATCCAGGGGAGCGGCGTGCGAGGCGTGGTGATCACATACTCCCGGCGCGTGTCATCAAAGTGTCCGAATTTCATGGGATAGCCCTCCGCGAAAACGTTTAAGAACTGTTTTTCTTTCTAGACTGTACCCCATATCTGGGAAAAAAGCAAGAGGAAATCCATATATTTTGAAAATATTTCAACAAATGAGCCGGCGTGGAGGGGGAGCGGGTAAAGGTCTCTGGGCTAAATCGACAAAAATGACGGGCCAAAACTGTATACACTCAACAAAAAATAAATTTTGCAGAAAAAAATGAAAAGTTTTACTTGCAAAAATCGCGTAAATGCGGTACATTCAACTCAACGAAAACGATTAAGTAGGGAGCTGGTAAACGTGGTGTCCATGAAAGACATTGCAAAAGTCTGCAATGTTTCGGTCGCCACGGTGAGCAAGGCGCTCAACGGGCAGCAGGACATCGGGGAGGAGACCCGGAGCCGGATCCTGCGGACGGCGGACGAGATGGGCTACATGACCAACGCTGCGGCCCGGGCGCTGAAAACAAACCGCACCTACAACATCGGCGTACTGTTCGTGGACCCCATGCATGGGGGTCTGGCGCATGAGTTCTTCTCCACCGTGCTCGACGGCATCCGCATGGAGGCCGAGCAGGGCGGCTATGACATCACCTTTATCAACTGCAACCTCGGTCAGCGCTCCACCAGCTATCTGCAGCACTGCCTCTACCGCGGGGTGGACGGGGTGGTCGTCGCCTCGGCGGATTTCAACGATCCCATGATCGTGGAGCTGGTGCAGTCCCAGCTGCCGGTGGTCACCATCGACCACATGTTCAACAACCGCATCTCGGTGATCTCCGACAACATCAAGGGCATGGACGCCCTGGTGCGCTATGTGGTCTCCAAAGGGCACAGGAAAATCGCCCTGATTCACGGAGAAAAGACCACGGTCACGGTCAACCGGTTGACGGGATTTCACAGAGCCTGCGAGGAGCTGGGCGTCAAAATCCCGGAGAAGTGGATCCGCGAAGGCGTGTTCCACGATCCGGCCAGCTGCTATACCATTACAAAAGAGATTCTGGCGGCGCCTGAGAGACCAACCTGCATCTTCTTCCCGGATGACTATTCCTACATCGGCGGCTACAACGCCATTCAGGAGGCCGGGCTCCGCATCCCGGAGGATATCTCCGTGGTGGGCTATGACGGCATCCCGCTCTCCCGTATCATCAGCCCGGTGCTGACGACCTGGCGGCAGAACACCGGCGGTCTCGGCCGCACGGCAGCCAGAAAACTGATCGAGCTGATCGAGCACCCCAAGACCGCGATCCTGGACCGCATGATTGTGGAGGGCGCGCTGCAGGAGGGCAGCTCGGTCAAAGATCTCAACTGAAGCAAAACCCCTTTGATTTGGTAATTGGCGGGGAAACCCGCAAATTATAAAAGAAAACAAAAATTGTTTTGGAGGAAATGGAAATGAAAAAGTTCATCGCAATGCTCCTGGCTCTCGTCATGGTAGTTGCGCTGTGCGCCTGCGGTAATTCCGCTCCCGCCCCCGCCGCTGCTCCTGCCGCCGAGCCCGCTGCCCCCGCCGCTGAGCCCGCCGCTGAGCCTGCCGCTGAGCCCGCCGGCAACGCCAAGGTCTTCAACCTGTATGCCTGGAACGAAGAGTTTATCGGCTTCCTGAAGGCTTACTATGCTGTCGAGAAGGACGGCGAGTGGTATCTGCCCGACGGCGAGACCAAGATCAACTTCGTCATCACCCCGTCTGACGGCGGCCAGTACCAGCAGAAGCTGGACGAGGCTCTGAGGGCCCAGGCCGGCGCCGCTGACAACGACAAGGTTGACCTGTTCCTGGCCGAGTCCGACTACATCACCAAGTATGCCGACTCCGAATACACCCAGGACATCACCGCCATCGGTGTCACCGACATGAGCAACTGTTATCCCTACACCGTGCAGGCCGCTTCCGACGCCAACGGCGTTGTCAAGGGCGTGTCCTTCCAGTGCTGCCCCTCCGCGCTGATCTACCGCCGCTCCATCGCCAAGGACGTTCTCGGCACTGACGATCCCGCCGAGGTCCAGGCCGCTCTGGACAGCTGGGACAAGTTCGAGGCTGTTGCCGCTCAGGCCAAGGCCAAGGGCTACTACATGACCGCTTCCTTCGCTGAGACCTACCGCGCGTTCTCCAACAACTGCACCTCCCCCTGGGTTGACGCTGACAACAACCTCCAGTTCGATCCCCAGATTGAAGCCTGGATCGCCCAGACCGAGGAGTTCGTCAAGAACGGCTACACCCTGACTGCCGGTATCTGGGACGACGAGAAGAACGCTCAGATGTTCGCCGACGGCAAGACCATGTGCTTCTTCGGCCCCGCCTGGTACTTCAACTTCTGCATGGGCAACGCTCAGGATCCCGAGAAGGGCTGCATGGGCGACTGGGCCATCTGCGAAGGCCCCGCTGCTCACTTCTGGGGCGGCACCTGGATGATGGCTCCTGTCGGCACCGACAACGCTGACGCCGTCGCTCAGATCATGAACCTCTTCATCAACGATGAGGACGTCTGCTCCAAGCTCGTCTCCGAGCAGCATCAGTTCTCCAACAACATGGCTGTCAACGCCAAGTTCGCTGCTGATCCCAACTACGGCTCCGAGTTCCTCGGCGGCCAGAACGACGTCGCAGTCTTCTCCGAGATGACCGGCAACATCGTTTGGGAGAACCACACCATCTACGATCAGCTTCTGAACGAAGGCCTGCAGAACAACCTGCGTGAGTACTTCCAGGGCACCGTCGATAAGGAGACCGCTCTGAACAACTTCTACAATTACGTTGAGGAGACCTATCCTGCCATCGTGATTCCCTGAGGCTGATACGCATCTGACTTTTTCATAGCAGATTCTTACAGGGGCAAGGCAAATTGCCTTGCCCCTCTTTTACTTCATAAAGGCAGTTTAGAGGCCATCTGGCTGCAAGCTGGCCTGTAAAGTGTCTTTATCATGAACAAAGAACAGATAGGGAGGACCGGAATGAACGAGCAGATTAATCAGAAGAAGAAAAAGGGCATCAGTTATGCCAAGTGGGGCTACATCTTTATCCTGCCCTTCTTTGTGGCGTACATTGCTTTTACGCTGATTCCGCAGCTGATGACTTTTTACAACAGTTTCTTTGAGAACTATATGAACGGTCTGAAGCATGTGGGGCCGAACTTTGTGGGCTTCGGCAATTTCGTGAAGCTCTTCTCCCCCGACCGTTCCGGAACCATCGGCATGCTGAAGTACTTCGGCAACACCCTGATCCTCTGGTGCATGGGCGCAGTGCCCCAGGTTCTGATCGCGCTGCTGCTGGCGGTGTTCTTCACCAGTTATCGCCTGAACCTCAAAGGGCAGCAGTTCTTCAAGACCGTCATCTACATGCCGAACCTGATCATGGCTTCTGCATTCTCGATGCTGTTCTTCACCCTGTTCTCTCCGGTCGGTCCCG
>ONPY01000079.1 GCA_900319835.1 uncultured Eubacteriales bacterium
GCACGGGGGTGCCGGTGGCTTTCTTTGTCCGCCGCCGCCAGCGGAAGCTGAAAAAGCAGGCAGAGGAGGAAGCCGCCCGTGCCGAGGCGGAAGCTGGGGATGAGGTGTACGAGCCCACCATTGAGGAACAGGAGGCCGCCGCAAAGCAGCTGGTGGCGGAGCTGGCGGACAGCGTCTGCCCGAAGGTATATTAACTTACAGCACAAAAGGCGGGGGCCGCAGCCCCCGCCTTTTTATTCCCCTTATATCTTTACCAGCATCTCGACCACACCGATCAACATGCCGACAATGAGCAGCGCAGAGGGGTTGTAACGAAGATCGTCCATGGTTTGCTCTCCTTTTTGTTTTTGTGTGATGCCTTTCAGACGCCGCAAAAGGGAAAAAGTTCCCGCCGTGCGGAGAAGCACTTGCAATTGTTTCCGCTTTCTGTTAGGCTAACAGACGGCCCGCGCCCTGAGAAGGCGGGTCGGGAGGAGCACCATGAGCAAAACCTGGATCAAAATTCTGCTTGCTTTTCTTTTTCTGCTGGCAGCCGCGGCCCTGGCTGTGGGCGCCTGGCGCGCCGGCGTTGAGCACAATCATCAGCAGGCCGTGGTCGCGGCGGAGGTTCTCTATACCGAGGGGCACTACGCCGAAGCCAGGGAGGCCTTTCTGGCGCTGGAGATGAACGACCGGGCGGACGACTGCGACGAGCAGGTCAGACGCCTGGCCTACGAGGCGGCGGAGGCGCTGCTGCAGCAGGAGAAGTTTGCCGAGGCCAAGGAGGCCTTCCGCGCCCTGGGCGATTACCGGGACGCCGCCGCAATGGTGACCGCCTGCGACTTTGTGCGGGCCGGGACCCTGGTCCGGGACGGAAACTATGGCGACGCCATCCGCCTGCTTCAGGAGCTGGGCGAGTATCCGGGCGCCGCGGAGCTGATTGCCAAAACGCAGGAGGCGCTCTATGTCAAGGCGCGGGAGGCGACCTACGCCTGCCGCATGGACGAGGCCATCGCGCTCTGGAACGATCTGGGTGAATTTCGCGACAGCGCGAATCTCCGCCAGCGCTGCCAGGAGCGGATCGTCCACATGGTCGAGGGCACGGAGGCGGCAGACGAGTTTTCCCAGTATGTCGGCGCTGACATCGGCACCGGCACGCTCTACTGGCACCGGGTCGGGCAGATTTTTGTCCCCAAGGACGCCGGGCCGGAGACCAAATGTCTGATCTTCTTCCCCGGCGGCTATGACGAGTCCCTGCCCAACGCCTACATGGGCGAGATGATCTACGACCCGACGCCGCCCAACGCCATCATGCTTTTTGTCCATTCCAACGGCTTTTACAACATGGCCGACAAGGTGGAGGACTGCTACCGCGCGTTGGAGCAGGCCGCGATCCACCACAACATTTTCCTGCACGATCTGGTGCTCCTGGGGGCCAGCAACGGCGCCTACATCGCCAGCCGCGCCGCCGCCTGGCTCTACGAAAACCACGGTCTGCCGGCAACGTGTGTGATGACCTTTGACGCCGGAAGTCACTGGGCGATGCTGGACTACTTCCTCACGCCTGAGGAGTGCGACGTCACCGCCGGGATCGGCACCCGCTTCATGCTGCTGGAGGAGGCCGGGATCGGCATGAACGTGCGCGCCATCGAGCTTCTGGTGGCCCACGGCAACAACGTCACCGTGGCCCGCTGTCTGGAGGACGGGCACGAGCAGATCATCTACGACGCCATCCGCTACGGGATGGTCGATTGGGCGCTCGGCGAGGGCCAGCTGCCCAACAACGCCAATTACAGCTATCATCCACTGGACCCTTCGTCCACCTATCCCGTGGGAGATTAACCCGAAAAGAGGCTGCCTTTCGGCAGCCTCTTTTCGGGTTTTTAATTCTTATAGTCCCCTGGTGTTCAGCGCGCGCATGGCGTTGAGCACCGCGAGGACCATCACGCCCACGTCCGCGAAGATGGCGGCCCACATGCCGGCCAGGCCCAGGGCGCCCAGCAGCAGGCAGCCGAACTTGACGGCCAGGGCGAACACGATGTTCTGATATACGATCCGCAGGCACTTGCGGGCGATCTGGATGGCCTTGGAGATTTTCAGCGGGTCGTCGTCCATGAGGACGATGTCCGCCGCCTCGATCGCGGCATCGGAGCCAAGGGCCCCCATGGCGATGCCGATGTCCGCCCGGGAGAGGACAGGCGCGTCGTTGATACCGTCGCCCACGAAGGCCAGGCGGGCCTTCCGATCCTGCCTTGCCAGCATCTGTTCCACCAGGGCCACCTTGTCCCCGGGCAGCAGACCGCTGTGGTATTCGTCGATGCCGACCCGCTCGGCCACCTGTCTGGCCGCGCTCTCGCCGTCGCCGGTGAGCATCACGGTCTTTTCCACGCCGGCAGCGCGCAGAGCCGCGAGGGCCTCCTTCACGTCGTCCTTCTCCACATCGGAGATGAGGATGTGGCCGGCGTACTGCCCGTCCAGCGCCACGTGGATGACCGTGCCCGCGCTGCGGCAGGGAATGAAGGGCACGCCGATCTGATCCATCAGCTTGTCGTTGCCTGCTGCTACGCGCACGCCGTCCACCGTGGCGAGCACCCCGCGGCCGCTGATCTCCTCAATGTCGGAGACCCGGCTGCGGTCTGGCTCCTTACCGTAGTGGCGGCGCAGGCTCTGGCTGATGGGATGGGAGGAAGCGCACTCGGCCAGGGCCGCGTACTCGATGAGCGTGTCCTCATCGATCTGGCAGTGGTGGATGCCGCTGACCTCAAAGACGCCCCGGGTGATGGTGCCGGTCTTGTCAAAGACCACGGTCTTTACCTGGGAGAGGGTCTCGAGATAGTTGGAGCCCTTGACCAGGATGCCCGCCCGGCTGGCCCCGCCGATGCCGGCAAAGAAGCTCAGGGGGATGGAGATCACCAGCGCGCAGGGGCAGCTGATGACCAGGAAGGTCAGCGCCCGGTAAACCCACACGCTCCAGAGGGCAGGCAGGCCCAACAGCAGCCGCACCAGCGGCGGAAGCAGCGCCAGCGCCAGTGCGCCGAAGACCACGGCCGGGGTATAGACGCGGGCAAAGCGGGAGATGAAGTTCTCCGAGCGCGACTTGTTGGAGCTGGAGTTTTCCACCAGCTCCAGGATCTTGGCCACGGTGGACTCCCCAAACGTCCGGGTGGTCTGCACGTGGAGCAGCCCCGTCATGTTGATGCAGCCGCTGACCACCTCGTCCCCCTCCTGCACATCCCGGGGGAGGCTCTCGCCGGTGAGAGCCGCGGTGTTGACCGTGGAGGCGCCCTCCGTGACAAAGCCGTCGATGGGAATGCGCTCGCCGGGCTGGACCACGATGATGCTGCCGACCACGATCTCGTCCGGGTCCACCTGCTCGAGCTTTCCGTCCACCTCGATGTTGGCGTAGTCCGGGCGGATGTCCATCAGCGCGGAAATGCTGCGGCGGCTCTTTCCCACGGCGATGTTCTGGAACAGCTCACCGATCTGGTAGAAGAGCATAACGGCCACGGCCTCGTTGAAGTCGCCGCTGCGCTCATAGATGGCAAGGCCGATGGCGCCGAGCGTCGCCACCGCCATGAGGAAGTTTTCGTCAAAGACCTGCTTGTTGCCGATCCCCAAGGCAGCCTTGCGCAGAATGTCCCATCCGATCACAAAATAGGACGCGGCGTAGAGCGCCAGCTTTGCCCACATCGGCAGGGGCAGGATGTTGACCAAAATCAGCAGCAGCGCCGAGATGGCGATGCGCCGGAGCATCTTTTTCTGTTTTCTGTTCATGGAGGTTCCCTCCCTGTTTCCGTTCGATAAAAGCGCCCCTCTTCAGGGAGGGGCGGGGGGATCAGAAGAAGATTTCGCAGTCTGGCTCCACCTTGCGGCAGGCCTTCAGCACGTCCTGCATGACCTTCTTGGGGTCGGCGCCCTCCTCAAACTCCACGTTCATTTTCAGGCTCATGAAGCTGACCGTGGCGTCCTTGACGCCGGCGGTCTTCTTGGCGGCCTGCTCCATAAGGTTTGCGCAGTTGGCACAGTCGACTTCGATCTTATAGCTCTTTTTCATAACGATTCTCCCTTTCTGCGAAAATTAACAATTAAGCGCTTGTTTAATTTATTCTGTCTGAAGTATACTTGCGTTGAGAGAGAAAGTCAACGCCTCCCGAACAGACACTTCCAAAAGGGAGAAAAGCATTTCTGAAAAGGAGAAAACCATGGAACCTCAGCTTCTGCCCCACGACCACGGCAACGGAAAAAGGGCCGCCCTCCTGCGCCATCAGCTGCTGCGCGGCGGGGAATTTACCGCCGTGGCGGAGGTCTTTTCCCTGCTGGACGACTCCAGCCGCCTGCGCATCTTCTGGCTGCTCTGCCATTGTGAAGAGTGCGTGCTGAACATCTCCGTCATGACCGAGATGTCGAGTCCCGCCGTTTCCCACCATCTGCGCCTGCTGCGTGAAGCGGGGCTGGTCTCCACCCGGCGGGAGGGGAAGGAGGTCTACTACCGCGCCGCCGACACCCCGACCTGCAAGCTGCTGCACTCCGTCATCGAGAAGGTGATGGAGATTTCCTGTCCCCAGCTGGGCGAGGAGGACGAGGGGCACGACATCCCGGCCTTCACCGCAGAACAGGTGCAGACCGTGCGCCGCATGCACGACGAGCTGCTGCAGCACCCGGAGCGGCGCCTGACCATCGAGGAGCTGAGCCACAAATATCTGATGAACCCCACCACGCTCAAGGAGGCCTTCAAGGCGGTGTATGGGGATTCTCTGGCCTCCCATATGAAGGAGCACCGGCTGGAAAAGGCCGCGGAGCTTCTCCGCCGCAGTGACGACAGCGTCTCCGCCGTGGCCGCCGCCGTGGGTTACGACAGTCCCAGCCGCTTCTCCGCCGCCTTCCGGGAGCGCTACCACCTGCTGCCCACGGAGTACCGCAGGCAGTTTAAATAATCTGTGTTTTTTTACGTTAATTGTATTATGTTAATTTTCTTATGTTTATTATATTACGTTTATTTACATGGTTTTCAGCCTGGGCGCTGACGGCAAAGCGCCGGATTCCGCAGGCCGGAAAGCCTTGAATTTTGGCGGATTCACGGATTGACAAGACCTCGATATCTGGTAGAATAAAGCAAAATTTTATAAGTTGGGGGTAATATCATATGGGTCTCAGCGAACTCTATGCCAGCCGTTTTGTGGGCGAAGGCCTGACCTTTGACGATGTGCTTCTGGTTCCGGCGAAGAGCGACGTGCTCCCCGCGGACGTGGATCTCTCCACGAAGCTCACCAACAAGGTCAAGCTCAACATCCCGGTCATCAGCGCCGCCATGGATACCGTCACCGAGTACCGCATGGCCATCTCGGTCGCCCGGGAGGGCGGCATCGGTGTTATCCACAAGAACATGTCCATCGACCAGCAGGCCGAGCAGGTGGATATGGTCAAGCGCTCCGAAAACGGCGTCATTACCAATCCCTTCTCCCTCACGGCTGAACACACCCTCGGCGACGCGGACGCCCTGATGGCGAAGTTCCGCATCTCCGGTGTGCCCATCGTGGACGGGGACGGCAAGCTCATCGGCATCATCACCAACCGCGACATGAAGTTTGAGACCGATATGTCCCGCCGCGTGGACGAGGTCATGACCAAGGAGGGGCTGATCACCGGGCTCGTGGGCACCACCCTGGACGAGGCCAAGACCATCCTGCAGCGCAACCGCATCGAAAAGCTCCCGATCGTGGATGCGGATTACAAGCTCCGCGGTCTGATCACCATCAAGGACATTGAGAAGGTCCTCAAGTACCCCAACTCCGCCAAGGATTCCGCCGGCCGTCTGCTCTGCGCCGCGGCCATTGGCGTAACCAACGACGTACTCGACCGCGCCGGCGCCCTGATCGACGCGGGCGTGGACGTGCTGGTGCTCGACAGCGCCCACGGCCACTCCGCCAACATCATGCGCGTGGCAGGCCTGGTCAAGGAGCACTTCCCCGAGATCCAGCTGGTGGCCGGCAACGTCGCCACCGCGGAGGCCACCGAGGCCCTCATCAAGGCCGGCGCCGACTGCGTCAAGGTCGGTATCGGCCCCGGCTCCATCTGCACCACCCGCGTGGTGGCCGGCATCGGCGTGCCCCAGATTTCCGCCGTTCTGGCCTGCGCCGAGATGGGCGCCAAGTACGGCATCCCCGTCATTGCCGACGGCGGCATCAAGTACTCCGGCGACATCGTCAAGGCTCTTGCCGCCGGCGCCCATGTGGTCATGATGGGCTCCATGCTGGCAGGCTGCGAGGAGGCCCCCGGCGAAATGGAGGTCTACCAGGGCCGCCAGTTCAAGGTCTACCGCGGCATGGGCAGTCTCGGCGCCATGGCCAAGGGCTCCAAGGACCGCTACTTCCAGCAGAACAACAAGAAGCTGGTTCCCGAGGGCGTGGAGGGCCGCGTGCCTTACCGCGGACCCGTCAGCGAGACCATCTACCAGATGATGGGCGGCCTGCGCTCCGGCATGGGCTATGTGGGCGCGCACAACATCGAGGAGCTGCGCACGGACAGCAAGTTTGTCCGCATCACCTCCGCCGGTCTCAAGGAGAGCCACCCCCACGACATCTATATCACCAAGGAAGCGCCCAACTACACCATGAATCCCTGATCGCTGAAAGACGCCAAAAGGCGCCGGATGAAAATCATCCGGCGCCTTTTTCGTCTGTATGGGGTTTACTTGTCCAGATAGCACTTCAGCAGCTCCTGCATCAGCTCATCCCGGTCGATGCGGCAAATGAGGGTGCGGGCGTTGTTGTAGTTGGTGATGTAGGTCGGATCCTCGGAGAGAATGTAGCCCACGATCTGGTTGATAGGGTTGTAGCCCTTGACCATCAGGGAATTGTAGACGGAGGAGAGAATTTCCTTCATCTCGGTCTTCGAGTCAAGCGCGGTAAATTTTCTGGTGGCGTCTTCCATGAAACTGCCCCTCCTCTTTTCGTCGTTCTATGCGTCCATTATAGCAGAAAAGCATGTCAA
Organism: uncultured Eubacteriales bacterium; assembly: GCA_900319835.1. The sequence continues at coordinate 6,970 of ONPY01000079.1, forward strand.
GGCAAGTCAAAAAACGGCGAAAAATCGTTAAGAAAGCTTAAATTTTTTCAAGGATCTCAGCGCATGACGGCGTTGAACTTCTCCTTCAGGGCCGCGAGCACGGCGGCGACGGTCTCCTCGGCGTGGTCGTCGGTGAGGGTCTGGTCGTCCGAGCGCATGGTCAGCGAGAAGGCCACGGACTTCATCCCTTCGGCGATGTGGCGGCCGGTGTAGACGTCGAAGAGCGCGCAGTCTTTCAGGTACTCGCCGCCGCTTGCGAGGATGCACTGCATCAGCTCGCCCACGGGGATCTTTCCGTCGCAGACCACGGCGATGTCGCGCGTGACGGACGGGAAGCGCGGCAGGGGCTTGTAGACCGGCAGGCCGCCCTTGACGGTATCCAGCGCGTCGAAGCTCAGCTCCGCGCAGTAGAACTCCGCGTCCACGCCGTAGTTGGCAGCCACCAGCGGATGGATCTGGCCGAGCACGCCCAGCTCCGTCTCGCCCGCAAAGACCTTGGCGCAGCGGCCGGGGTGGTAGGAGGGATTGGCCTTCTCGGCGGCAAAGCGCACATTCTTCACGCCCAGGTCGCGCAGCAGGGCCTCGACCCAGCCCTTGAGCACGAAGAAGTCCATCTTCGGCCCGTAGGCGCCGAGGGAGACGATCTTGGGCTCGTCGGCGAGCCCGTCAGCGCGCTTGAGGTAGATGCGGCCGATCTCATACAGAGCGGCGGACTTGTTGCGGTAGTTGTAGTTGCGGGTCAAAATCTCCAGCATGGAGGGCAGGATCGTGGTGCGCATGATGGAGGTGTCCTCGCCCAGGGGGTTGAGGATCTTCAGGGAATCCCGAAGCGGGGAATCCGCGGGCATGCGGATCTTGTCATAGTAGCTGGGACTGATGAAGGAGTAGGTAATGATCTCGTCCAGGCCCATGCTGCGGCAGGCCGCGCCGATCTGGCGCTCCAGCTGCTGCAGCTCGGTGTAGCCGCCGGCGGTGGTGCCGCCGCCGGAGAAGGCGGTCGGGATCTCGTTGTAGCCGTAGAAGCGGGCGACCTCCTCGGCGATGTCGGAGTAGTGCTCCACGTCGCCGCGCCAGGAGGGCACATGGATGGTGTCGCCGTCCAGGGTGAAGCCCAGGCGCAGGAGGATGTCGCGCATGGTGGCCTCATCGATGTCGGTGCCGAGCAGGGCGTTGACCTTCTCGGGCTCGAGCTTGACGGTGGTCTCCTTCAGGGGCTGGGGCAGCACATCGATGACACCCTCCACCACCTCGCCGCAGCCCAGCAGCTCGATCAGCTCGCAGGCGCGCTGTACGGCGGCGTAGGTGTTCTGGGGGTCCAGGCCCTTCTCATAGCGGGCGGAGGCGTCGGTGCGCATGCCGAGGGCAGTGGCGGTACGGCGGATGGAGGTGCCGTTGAAGTTGGCCGACTCAAAGAGCACCATGCCGGTGTCGCCCACGATCTCACTGTTGGCGCCGCCCATGACGCCGGCCACACCCACGGGCTTCTCGGTGTCGCAGATGCAGAGCATGGAGGGCGTCAGCTTGCGTTCGGTCCCGTCCAGGGTCTGGATGGTCTCGCCCTCTCTGGCGCAGCGGACGTGGATCTCCCCGTCCTTGACACAGGAGAAGTCAAACGCGTGCATGGGCTGGCCGTACTCCATCATGACGTAGTTGGTGATGTCAACGATGTTGTTGATGGGGCGCATGCCGGCGTTGCGGATGCGCTCGCGCATCCAGGCGGGGGACGGGGCGATCTTCACGTTCTTGACCATGCGGGCGGTGTAGCGCACGCAGAGGGGATCCTCGATAAAGATCTTGGCCATGTCGTGGATGTTGCCGCCGGCCTCGGCCTTCACCACGGGCTCGTGGAGCTTCAGCGCCTTGTTGAAGGTGACGGCGGCCTCGCGCGCCAGACCGATCATGCACAGGCAGTCCGGGCGGTTGGGGGTGATCTCAAACTCCACCACGTGGTCGTCCAGGCCCAGAAGTTTGCCCACGTCGTCGCCGGGCTTGCAGTCCTCGTGCAGGATCAGGATGCCGTCGGTGATGCAGTGGGGAAATTCCTCAGGCTTTGCCCGCAGGTCCTCGGGGGTGAGAACGGCGTTTTTCGCGGTGTCATAGGCCACAAGATCGCCCTCGTGCAGGTTCTGGCAGTCAAAGACCGCCTCCACATCCGCGCTGCCCACGTCCAGCACGGTGTCCCAGAGGTTGACGCCGGCGGGGGCCACGGCCTTGACCGCGGCACAGATCACCTTGCCGAAGACCTTGTCGCCGGCCTTGATGTCGGCGGGGATGGAGGGCTTGGCGGGATCGATGGGGTGATAGTCATTCAAGAGGGCGGCGGGCTTGATGTCGCCGTAGGGAAAGTCGTGCGTGGTGCAGGCCAGCTCCTTGAGGGAGCAGAGCATGCCGTCCGACTCCACGCCGCGCAGCTTGCCGCGGGTGATCTTTGCGCCGCTGGGCAGCAGGGAGTTGTGCAGGGCCGCGGGGACCAGGTCGCCCACATGCACGTTCCAGGCGCCGGTGCAGATCTGGACGGGCTCGGCCGCGCCCACGTCGATCTGGGCCACCAGCATGTGATCGGAGTTGGGATGCTTCTCGAGCTTGACGATGCGGCCGACCACGACGTTTTTGATGCTCTCGCTCAAATCCCGGGTGACCTCGACCTTGGAGCCGGAGACGGTCATCGCCTCGGCAAAGGCGCGGTCGCCCACCTCGTCGAGAGGCAGATCCACAAACTCATTGAGCCATTTTCTCGATAAATCCATCTGCTTGTCCTCCCTTAAAACTGCTCGAGGAACCGCACGTCGTTCTCAAAAATCAGACGCAGGTCCGTGATCTTATACTCGCCCATGGCAAGGCGCTCCAGGCCCATGCCGAAGGCCCAGCCGGAGTACACGTCCGGGTCGATGCCGCAGCCGGAGAGCACCTTGGGATGCACCATACCGGCACCCAGAACCTCGATCCAGCCCTCGCCCTTGCAGGTGGGGCAGCCCTTGCCGCCGCACTTGTGGCACTGGATGTCCAGCTCACAGCTCGGCTCGGTGAACGGGAAGTGGTGGGGGCGGAAGCGGGTGACGGTGCCCTTGCCGTAGATCTTCTCCACCACGAGATTCAGCGTGGCCTTCAGATCCGCCATGGTGACGCCCTTGTCGATGACCATGCCCTCGATCTGATGGAACATGGGAGAGTGGGTGGCGTCCACCTCGTCCTTGCGGTAGACGCGGCCGGGGGCGATCATGCGGATGGGGAGGCTCTTGGTCTCCATGGCGTGTACCTGCATGGGAGAGGTCTGCGTGCGCAGGAGGATCTTGCCGTCCTCGGTGAAATAGAAGGTGTCGGTCCAGTCGCGGGAGGGGTGACCCTCGTCGATGTTGAGCTTGGTGAAGTTGTAGTCGGCCAGCTCAACCTCGGGCCCGTCCACGATCTCGAAGCCCATGCCGATGAAGATGTCCTTGATCTGGTCAAGGACGTTGTACATGGGGTGCTTGTGGCCGGCGGGCTGCTCGACACCGGGAAGGGTGACGTCCAGAGTCTCTTGTTCCAGCTTCTTTTCCAGCATGACTTTGCCGAGCTCCGTCTTGCGCCGCTCGATGGCGTCCTCGATCTCACTTCTCAGCTGGTTTGCAAGCTGGCCCATGACCGGGCGCTCCTCGGCAGAGAGCTTGCCCATCTGGCGGAGGATGGCGGTCAGCTCACCCTTCTTGCCCAGGTACTTGACGCGCAGCGATTCCAGCACCTCCGGATTGTCAGAGGCGTTGATTGCCTGAATGGAAGCCTCTCTGAGGCTCTGCATGAGTTCTTTCATACAATCTCTCCTATAGAAAAAATAAAGCTTTCGCCCCGACAGGGACGAAAGCAGAACTTCCGCGGTACCACCCACGTTCGGCCAAAGGCCGCACTCATCACAGCTTAACGCGCCGCACACGCCGGGGATTGGCCGGTGCTCCCGGGCGAACCAAGCGTCTCTCCTTTCCGCGGGCTTTCAGCCGCCGACCCGCGGTCTCTGATAAGGAGGCGGGCGCTATTTTCCCGTTCCTCGCAACAAAGAGAAATGTAGCATATTTTCGTGTACTTTGCAAGCCCCATTTGCGCATTTTGCGCGTCAGACAGGCATAGTTTTTAGCAAAGCTGTTTTTACAGGGAGGGAAACTATGAGACGAATCGCGCTGCCGCTGCTGCTGATCTGCTGTCTGCTGCTCACCGCCTGCGGAAAAAGCCGCGGGGAGGACGCCGTGCGGGATTTTGCCGCGCGGCTCAATGAGAC
>ONPY01000080.1 GCA_900319835.1 uncultured Eubacteriales bacterium
GCGAACTGCGCCACCTGGCCGATGTTGGAGGCCTTGGAGGCCTGTCCGCCGGTGTTGGAGTACACCTCGGTGTTGAACACGAAGATGTTGACGTCCTCGCCGGAGGCCAGCACATGGTCGACGCCGCCGTAGCCGATGTCGAAGGCCCAGCCGTCGCCGCCGAAGATCCACACGGACTTCTTGTTCAGGTAGTCCTTCTGCTTGAGGATCTCCGCACCAAGCTGGCAGGCCTTGCAGGTGCAGATCTTGCTGCCCGCGGCCTTCGCAGCCTCAGCCGCAGCCAGCGCCGCGGGCTGTGCGTCGCCGTAGATCTGCTTGGCCATGTCGGAGCCCAGGAAGCCGATGCAGCTGTCGATGCTGCTGATGTCCTCTTCCAGCTCCTTGACGAGCGCGGCAGTGGCAGCCTGGTTGGCGTTGCCGTCGTCATAGGTGTCAAGCCACGCCTGCGCGGCGGCCTTGAGCTCGGCGCAGCAGGAGGGAGCAGCCATCATTTCCTCGACCTTGGCCTTGAGATCGTCGCGGATCTTCTTCTGGCCCAGGTACATGCCGAGACCGTGCTCGGCGTTGTCCTCAAAGAGGGAGTTGGCCCAGGCGGGACCCTTGCCTTCCTTGTTGACGGTGTAGGGAGAGGTGGCCGCGGGACCGCCCCAGATGGAGGAGCAGCCGGTGGCGTTGGAGATGAGCATGTGATCGCCGAAGAGCTGGGTGACGAGTCTCGCGTAGCTGGTCTCGGCGCAGCCGGCGCAGGAGCCGGAGAACTCGAGGTAGGGCTGAGCGAACTGGCTGAACTTCACGTTGTCGGCCACGAACATGTCCTTCTTCTCGGAGACCTTCTCAACCATGTAGTCGAAGACCTCCTGCTCAGGCAGCTGGCTCTCCATGGGAACCATCTCGATGGCGCCCACGGGGCACTGGCTGATGCAGACGGCGCAGCCCATGCAGTCCAGAGGAGACACGGCCATGGTGAACTTGTACTCGCCCTTGCCCTTGCCGGCCTTGATCTCGGCCATCTTGGTCTGGGCGGGAGCGGCGGCGGCTTCCTCGGCGGTCATGGCGAAGGGACGGATGGTGGCGTGCGGGCAGACGAAAGCGCACTGGTTGCACTGGATGCACTTCTCGGCGTCCCAGGTGGGAACGGTGACCGCAATGCCGCGCTTCTCGTAGGCGGCAGCGCCCAGCTCGAAGGTGCCGTCGGCGTGATCGACGAAGGCGCTGACGGGCAGGGAATCGCCGTCCATCTTGTCCACGGGATCGAGGATGGAGTTTACCATCTTGACGGTCTTCTCGCGGCCGGTGTGCTTGGAGGCCTTGGCCTCATCCTTGGCGTCAGCCCAGGAGGCGGGAACTTCGACCTTCTCGTACGCGGTGGCGCCGGCGTCGATGGCGTTGTAGTTCATGTCGACCACGTCCTGGCCCTTCTTCAGGTAGGAGTGGAGGGCGGCATCCTTCATGTACTGGATCGCCTCGGCCTCGGGCATAACCTTGGCCAGGGAGAAGAACGCGGACTGCAGGATGGTGTTGGTGCGCTTGCCCATGCCGATCTTCTTGGCCAGGTCAATGGCGTTGATCTTGTAGAGCTGGATGTTGTTCTTGGCGATGTAGCGCTTGGAAGCGGCATCCAGATGGTGCTCCAGCTCCTCCATATCCCACTGGCAGTTGATGAGGAACACGCCGCCGGGCTTGACGTCGCGGACGATGGGGAAGCCCTTGGTGATGTAGCTGGGCACGTGGCAGGCCACGAAGTCGGCCTTGTTGATGTAATACGGGCTCTTGATGGGGTGATCGCCGAAGCGCAGGTGGCTGACGGTGACGCCGCCGGTCTTCTTGGAGTCGTACTGGAAGTAGGCCTGGACGTACTTGTCGGTGTGGTCGCCGATGATCTTGATGGAGTTCTTGTTCGCGCCGACGGTGCCGTCGCCGCCGAGACCCCAGAACTTGCACTCGATGGTGCCGGGAGCGGCCGTGACAGGGGCGGCCTCTTCCTTCAGGGACATGCAGGTGACGTCGTCGACGATGCCGATGGTGAACTGGCGCTTCATCTCGTCCTTCTTCAGCTCGTTGTACACAGCGAAGACGGAGGCGGGAGGCGTGTCCTTGCTGCCCAGGCCGTAGCGGCCGCCGATGACCTCAACACCGGTCTTGCCGGCGTTGGCCAGTGCGGTGACGACGTCGAGATACAGCGGCTCGCCCTGCGCGCCGGGCTCCTTGGTGCGGTCGAGGACCGCGATCTTCTTGCAGGTGGCGGGGATGGCGGCCAGGAGCTTGTCCGGGCAGAAGGGGCGGTACAGTCTGACCTTCACAAGGCCGACCTTCTCACCCTGCGCGCAGAGGTAGTCGATGACTTCCTCGGCCACGTCGCAGATGGAACCCATGGCGATGATGACGCGGTCGGCGTCGGCAGCGCCGTAGTAGTTGAAGAGCTGGTAGTCGGTGCCGAGCTTGGCATTGACCTTGGCCATGTACTCCTCGACGATCGCGGGGACCGCCTCGTAGTACTTGTTGGAGGCCTCACGGTTCTGGAAGAAGATGTCGCCGTTCTCATGGCTGCCGCGCATGGTGGGATGCTCGGAGCTGAGCGCTCTGGCTCGGAAGGCCGCGACAGCGTCCATGTCGACCATGTCCTTGAGATCCTCGTAATCCCAGACCTGGATCTTCTGCAGCTCGTGGCTGGTGCGGAAGCCGTCGAAGAAGTTCAGGAAGGGGACTCTGCCCTTGATGGCGGCCAGGTGCGCCACGGGGCTCAGGTCCATGACCTCCTGCACGTTGGTCTCGGCCAGCATGGCAAAGCCGGTCTGACGACACGCCATGACGTCGCTGTGGTCACCGAAGATGTTCAGGGTGTGGCTGGCAAGGGTTCTGGCGGAAACGTGGAACACGCCGGGGAGCAGCTCGCCCGCGATCTTGTACATGTTGGGGATCATCAGCAGCAGGCCCTGGGACGCGGTGTAGGTGGTGGTCAGAGCACCCGCGTTCAGGGAGCCGTGGACCGCGCCGGCGGCGCCGGACTCAGCCTGCATCTCCTGCACCTTGACCGTCGAGCCGAAAATGTTTTTCCGGCCGGCAGCCGCCCACTGGTCAACATAGTCGGCCATGGGGCTGGAAGGGGTAATGGGGTAGATTGCCGCGACTTCGGTGAATGCGTAGGATACATGGGCGGCCGCGTTGTTGCCGTCCATTGTTTTGTAGTGTCTCTCCATATATTCATCTCCATCTAAAAAATTTGGCACTGGTTGGATGCCATGACTAACAGTATAAGAATAGCTCATTTTGATTTTTTTGTAAAGAGCGGCTTTGACTTCTGCAACAATTTTGTTGAAATTCACAGGGCCGTTTTCCCCTGTTTCCGCCTTGCTTTTCCAGCCCGGACGCAGATGGAATTTTTTCCAGCATTTTCAGAAAGGTTTCCTTGTTTTACTGCATTTTTATGCTATAATAGGATAAATATACAAAGTCCTGAAAGGAAGGGTGCTTATGGCCGCCGGAGTCGGCCCTCGCGGGCCCATCAAATTTCTCTCCGAAGAGGAAAAGCAGAATATGCCCAAGGTGACTAAGGAGCTTCTGCTTCGCATTCTCTCCTATCTCAAGCCCTACTGGCTCCAGCTTCTGCTGGTGCTGGTGGCCATCGTCCTGTCGGCCACGGTGGGTCTGCTGCCCTCCATCATCACCGGCCGCGTAGTGGACGAGGCCCTGGTGGGCCGGGACATGAAGCTGCTGATTCAGCTGCTGCTGATGGCCTTCTTCACCCTGGCCCTCTCCCAGGTCATCAGCGTGCTGGAGAGCTACATCAATGCCTGGATCTCCCAGCGCATCATCTTCGACATGAAGAACCAGATGTACGACCATCTCCAGCACATGCCCCACTCTTTCTTCGCCACCGAGAAGCAGGGCGACATCATCACCCGCATGAACACGGACATCTCAGGCGTCAGCTCCGTCATCTCCGGCACCCTCTCCAGCATCGTCTCCAACATCGCCACCGTGGTCACCACGCTCGTGGCCCTCTTCTCCATGAGCTGGCAGCTTGCCATCGTGGGCATCCTCGTCATTCCCCTGCTGATTCTTCCCACCCGCAGTGTGGGCCGCACCCGCTGGCAGCTTCTCAACGAGAGCCAGGCCAAGAGCGACGAGATGAACCAGCTCATCAACGAGACGCTGTCCGTCAGCGGCTCCCTTCTGGTCAAGCTCTTCACCCGCGAGAAGGCGGAGTATGAGCGCTTTGTGGCCGTCAACGAGGAGGTCACGCGCCTGGCCCTCCGTGAGCAGCGCAGCGGCAAGTGGTTTCGCGTGGTCATGGGGATGTTCACCCAGGTCGGTCCCCTGCTGATCTACTTTGCCGGCGGCTGGCTCATCATCTCCAGGACCGATCCCACCCTCACCGTCGGTACCATCACCGCCTCCGTGGCCCTGATCAACCGGCTCTACCGCCCGGTGGAGTCCCTGCTGAACATCCAGGTGGACTTCACCCGGTCCCTGGCCCTCTTCACCCGCATCTTCGACTACTTCGACCGGGAGATCGCCATCGTCTCCCCGCCCCACGGGCGCGTCTCCGCCCTGGAGGAGGACAGCACCATCCGCTTCATCCACGTCAGCTTCTCCTACACCCCGGAAAAGCCCCTGCTGACGGACATCAACTGCACCATCCCCAGCGGCAAGATGTACGCCATTGTGGGTCCCTCCGGCTCCGGCAAGTCCACGCTGGTCAACCTCATTCCCCGGCTCTACGACGTGGACGGCGGCTTCGTCCTCATCCACGACATCAACGTCAAGAGCTATGACCTGACCTTCCTGCGCAGCAACATCGGCGTCGTGACCCAAGACACCTATCTCTTCAACGGCACCATCCGGGACAACCTCCTCTACGCCAAGCCCGACGCCACCCAGGAGGAGCTGGAGGCGGCCTGCCGCGTCGCCAGCATTCACGACTTTATCGTGCGCCAGCCCGACGGCTATGACACCGAGGTCGGCAACCGCGGGCTCAAGCTCTCCGGCGGCGAGAAGCAGCGGCTCTCCATTGCGCGCGTCGTACTGAAAAATCCCCGGATCCTGATCCTGGACGAGGCCACCTCCGCCCTCGACTCCATCTCCGAAAACGCCATCCAGGACGCGCTGGAGACCATCATGAAGGGCCGCACCAGCATCGTCATCGCGCACCGGCTCTCCACCATCCTCAAGGCCGACAGCATCCTGGTGGTCAAGGACGGCGTCATTGCCGAGCAGGGCACGCACGACGAGCTGCTGGCCAAGGGCGGTGTCTACCGGGAGCTGTACGAGACGCAGTTTCGGCAGGTGCTGGACTATGAATCCGAGCACGGCGAGCCCGCCCCCGGAGGCGACAGCGCTGCGGCGGAAGCCGTCGAAAGTGCGGCAGAAACGCCGGCCCCCGAAAAAGCATAATTTTCCTATTGACTTCCAGTCCGCCCTGTGGTATTATATCTAAGCTGATGAAGCAGAGATGAATATCGCGGGGTAGAGCAGCTGGTAGCTCGTCGGGCTCATAACCCGGAGGTCGTTGGTTCAAATCCTTCCCCCGCAACCACTAAAACAGGCTGATTCAAAACGAATCGGCCTGTTTTCTTAACTTTTAGGGCAAGTTTGTTTTTGCCAAAAATGGATTTAGCGCACATTTGGCGCACAATCTCGAAAAAATCAGCGGTTACCACTCCCGATCCGGGAGTAGCAACCGCTTTTTTCATGCCCTGCGGAGAATGACGTCGGCAATGCTCTCTGCTGCCCACTCGTCAGCCTGCTTGATAACGTGGCTGTAAATATCCGTGGTCGTGGACACCTTCGCATGACCGAGGCGCTTGGAGACGGTCAGAGCGTCCGTGCCATTGTAGATCAGTAGCGAGGCCATTGTGTGCCGGAATTTGTGTGGGTGGATCGGCGGGAGGTCGTATTTCCTGGAGAAGTTTCCGAGCCATTGGGTGACGTTATCGGGATTCATCACCCCACCGTCGTCACGGGTGAATACATAATCCGTCTCAATCCATCGGTCGCCGTTCTTCACTTTGAGGCCGTCATAATAGGCCCGGTACAGCTTCAGGAGTTGGATGGTCTCAGCCGGCACCTTGATAAATCGCGTCTCACCGGTCTTGGTGCTATCCTCATAGATCCCGCTCTCCGCGGTATAGAGGAGCGCCCGGTCAATACGGAGCTGCTGGCCCTTCCAGTCGATGGCGTCCCAATGCAGGCCCATGATCTCCCCGCGTCGGCATCCCGTGATGATCAGCAGGTGCGTAATGGTGCGCCATTTGATCGGCTCCAGCTCCAGGCACTCCAGAATCCGTGCCAGCTCCTCCGGCTGGAAGCTATTCACTTCGGCCCGCTCGATCTTCGGAGGCGTGGCCCGGTGAGCGGGATTGTACTGAATTAGCATTTCCTTTTCTGCCTGACTCATTACGGTGGAGATCAGCCGGTGATGTTCCAGGATCGTCTTGGTGGAGAGCGGGCTGCTGTCCTGGGACAGCTTAAACAAGGTTTCGGTCTTATAGCCCAGGGCTGCAGCCAGCGTGTCCGCCGTCCTTTTCGACACGGTCTTTCCGTGGATTGCCGGAGCAAAGGTAGAGGCTGCCATACAGGAGGAGCGGGACAGCGCCGCCGCGGTCAGCTTCTTTTCCTTCATCAAAGCAGCGATATCCTTTTTTGGCGTGGCCTTGATCTGGGCGATCCTCACGCCCTCCTCGCCCAGGTTGGCATAGAACATATTGAGGTGCTGCGGGCGAATGTCCGTGAGCTTCAGATGGCCGATTGCTGCGTTGATTCGTACCAGCAGCTCCCGGTATCTCTCGACTGTACGCCGCTTGGTGCCGCTGCGCTCTTTCAGCCCGATCACATACTCCGCATACTGCGCAAAGCTCTGCCGGTTGTCCGCAATAAAGCCTAGCTCGATCTGCTGCTCAAACTCAAAAGCGGCCTTTTGTACGGCCTTTTCGATTTGCCGGTCAGTCATGCCAGGAGCGGGCCGATATGTCATATAATGCCGGACTTGTTTGCCCTCCGTGTTGCGCCCGCTTGTGACGGTGATCTTGAAAGAGACGCCGTTTTTTCCATCAATCCTTTTGATGTTCGCCATTTGTTTTCTTTACCTCCCCGCTTTCCTTCTCTGGATACCAGGGCTCATAATCATCATCTTCGTCGATCATCCACAATGAAGCCGAGTCTATTCGCCCTACTGATTCAAGCTGCCTGATTGCATCATCTTCCATTCGGCTAATAACCTCGGCCAGAGCTTTGCTGATTTCTTCCTGTGCCTCCAACAGAAAAAAGTCCTCAGCAGAAGATGCAGGGATCGTATAGGAGTTTCCTTTTCGAGAGACAGCACTGATAATATTCTGAATCTCCATGTAAGACGGTTTTTCTTCGCTTGATGCGATTATATGAGCTCTGGCCGCTTCAAGTACATATCCGGGAATAGAATCGAGTCCACTTGCTCCGATCTGGATGATCGAATCAAAGAGTTTTCTGTAAAACCCGATACTCAAATCGTCAGGATCATATCCTGCAAAGTGTAGAAAATTCACGGTCGAAGCAGAAAGTCCGATATAATCGCACACAGATCTGACAGTCTGATCAGTATCAGCCTCGCTTGCTATACCGATAAGCCAATCAGATGAAACTTTGCACTTTGTACATATCTGCAGCAATGTTTGAATATCTGGTATCCTATCACCGTTTAGATAGAATCCTACAGTCTGCCTGGACAAGTCCAGCATTTTCGCAAATTCTGTAATGCTTCCGTTACACAGCTGCCGGAAAAGCTCATTGAAGCGTTCCTTAAAAGCTGGTAATCTTCCGCCATTCTGCATTTCTTTACGCCTCCCGCCGCAAACAAGCTCCACCTGTTAACAGATGTTGTTTTGTCGCTCTCTTTGTTGACTTTGCTCTTGTTGTTGACTATAATGAGTATATCAGTTGACAAGCAGAGCGTCAACAACAATTTTTTGTTTGAAAGGAGATTTTGTCATGGCCGCAAACGAGGACATTCGAAGCAGAGTGAAGGAGGCTGGAATTAAGCTGTGGGAGGTTGCCGAGTATCTGCGCGTTGCAGACAGCACTTTTTCCCGGCAGTTGAGGCGGGAGCTTCCCATTGACAAGAAACAGCACATCATGAATGCAATCGACAGGATCGTAGCGTGTAAGGCAGAGCGGGAGGTGTGACTTATGCGGATGCGAACTGTTGATCAGGCTGCCGCGTGGCTACGTGAGCAAGACCCTGAGACAGCTCTGACAAAGACAGCTCTGCGCCGCCTTGTTGTCACCGGCCAGCTTCCCAGCGTCCGCGTCGGACAGAAATATTTGATTTCCCTTGAAACGCTGGAGGACTATCTTGCCGGAGCTGTCCCGCTCCCCATTCAAGCGGCATCAAACATCAGGAGGATTGAGCTATGAGCGGGAAAGAGAAAACCGCCCACGCTGTTAAGGCCAGCGAGGGCGGCGCGGGAAATCAGATCAGCGGTCAGGCTATCGGAGATCCCGATAGTGATTCTACCACATTCGGCCATAAGCCGCAAGGGATTGCTGATCTTCTCCCCTGCGGAGCTGAAAACGCCATCAGTACAAAGGCGCTTGTACGTTTGACCGGCTGCTCCTCGGCCCGTCAGCTCCAAGGGAGAATTTCGGCAGAGCGGGCGCAAGGGGCGGTAATCTTGTCCAGTTCAACCGGAGGCTATTTTCGCCCTGCTGCCGGTGCCAAAGGGCGGAGGGAAATCAAGGAGTACATAGCCACCTTACAGGCCCGCTCTCAGAATACTCTCCGGGCGGTAGAATCGGCGAAGGAAGCACTTGACGAAATGGAGCAGGGGGCGAGCGGGAAAGAGAGGCTAGAATGTGGGCAGACGTAAAACCGCCAGGCACGTCCAGATTCGGCCGTGGCTCTCAGCAAGGCATGATTGCGAGGAGGGGCGATTTATTCAAGTAGGAAATACTCTGCTGCTGTCCAGAAAAGATGCTGACAGCAAAGAAGAGAACGCTTTTTTGATTCTCTCAACCGGCGCAAGGTTTCTCTATCTCTGCATGGCAATGGAGTCAGGTGGGCGTCCCTGTGTCACTTTCTCACACGGGGCAGCGAAGAAATACGGTATTGCCAGCTCTTCATTTGATCGAGCAATCAAGAGCCTGATAGATGCCGGCTTTGTCACTCTGGAAATGGACGATGATCTAGCGCAGTTTAAGGCGAATACCTACCGCTTTTCAAATACGTGGAAATCAAATCCCGCTCCCCATTTTGGGGAAGGTCAAGGCTGAAACCTACCCCGTTTTGGGGAGGGGCACGGCCCTATTCTTCGATCACATTCCCCATTTTGGGGTACCAGTGAGCAGGAAAAGCGCCCACGTCCTTCCCCATTTTGGGGTAGCTTTACTATATATAGCCATGTGTAGGCCTATAAAAACGGTCTCTTACTCTAAGGAGGAAATGAAAATGAAATCTGATTTGACCGATGAACAGGTTGAGCTTGAAATCGAGCGGCTGAGTAAATCACCACTTGTCAAGCTTGCCAGGAAAGAACAGCGCCTAAAGAATGCACGGCGCCAAAATCTCTATACCCTGCGCTATCTGGAGAAGCGCGGTCAGGAACTGAAAGATAGCGGCATTACTTATGAGAAGCTGGACGAATTGGCCCGGATGCAGCGGAATGACTATGACCCGCTCGAAGATGCTGACGGCGAGGATTGGCTTTAATCCTCCATTTTCTCAGTCCCTAAAAAAGAGCACTGAACGCCGCGAAGCTCAATAAATATCTGTGCCGCTTTTGCTGAAGCAGGAACAGGCGATGAACAGGCGAACACTCCCGCTCGAAGCAAGAGCGAAGCGTGAAAGCATTACCATTTTGCAGCGGCGATGTAGCGGCGACACTTCGTATTCTGAAGCCGTGAGAAAGCCGTGATAGATCGATCGTGATACAACAACAGGGCTGGTGATGTGCTGGCCCTGTTTTTTAGGAGCACGGATATATGCTTAGTTTTGCCCAAATGGAAAAGCACTATAGGCTGCTGGAGATCATCGACCAGTACAAGCAGCTGCTGTCTCAATGTGACACCAGCCTGCGAGCCGTGCAGCTTGACGGTATGCCCCATACTGGAACATACCAGGCGGACAAACTTGGTGAGATCCTGATCCGAAAAGAGCGGGCGCTCGAAAAGCTCCCACAGTTGGAAGCACTTGCGGCAGCCGAAGCTCCTCGGGTAGAGGAAACGATCAAGACCGCTGCCGGTCGGGGCCGTGATGCAATCAAGATCGAGCTGATTCTTCGAGCACGGTATCAGAGCGGCAGAGATTGGCAGGAAATAGCGGAAATGATCCGAGAACCTTATGCACAGAAAGTCAAAGAGTTAGCCTTACGGCAGTTAGAAAGGGTGAATTGATATGGCGTCGATCCCTGAGCTACTTGCAGATCGTTTTGAGCTGCTCCGGCAGTTGGAAACGGCCTATGATCTTCTGGACGCCCTGCAATCCTCCGGCACAGGAACGAAGGCAGAGGAGGCTTTTTTAACACAGAAAATCAGCGACATTGAGGAGGCACTTGGTAAAAGTGAGACCGAGGCCGAAAAGCTGATAAACCAGCTCAAAAACGATCCTGTGGCATGGACGGTTGCCCGCCTCCGTTATATGCAGGGATATGAATGGGCGCAGGCTGCAGTTCGTGCCGGTATCTCCACTGAAACAGCAAAGAGCAGAGTATATCGATTCTATAAAAAGCAGTCGAGAAGCGGCCAAGACAGGCAATTAAAAAGCCAAAACTGAAAGCGCCTTTTGTCGTTTTCTGCTCCAACAAGAGACGGCTTGTATCTCGGTCAGAGGAGCTTTGAGGGCTTTTTACATTGAAGGGCAGCTATCCCGTTCCGGGGACAGCTGCCGCTTTTCTTATTCCTGCTCCTTTTTCTGTTCTCTGGCCCGCCTCTCTGCAAGCCAGATTTCATATTCTTTTTGCACCTGTGGATCCTTAAATAGCTCTTTTGCCAGCTTGTATGTAGCAGCTAAAAGTCTTTGCCGTACTGATTCCGGGATGCGGTCATAATCAATCGCTGCCATGAATAAACACCTCCTGTTACTATATATTTGCCCCTTGATTTATGGCAGCCAGCCATAGGCATGGGACATCTCGTTGCCTAAACTGTTAGAATAGCGGGGTAATGGTCT
>ONPY01000084.1 GCA_900319835.1 uncultured Eubacteriales bacterium
CGCCTGTGTACCTCTTGTTTACTTTCCCTTTTGGCATAAAACAACACCCCTCTTGTTAGCAGTATACCATACTGTCTAACTTTTGGGGTGCTGTTCAAACGCCGCTTCATGCGGCGTTTTTTCGTTAGCCGGAACTCCCGGCAGATTGCCCAAATTCGGAGGCCCGCTTTTGGGCAAATCATAAAAATTATTTTCAAACGGGCTGATAAATGAAAAAATCTTTCACAATCTTATTGACATTGTGCGCGGTCTTTTGTACAATTCAATCATGCGTACTGCGGCCAAAAGACTGCAGACAATCCAGAAAACATTTTTCAGGAGGAACGACATGAAAAAGATTCTCGCACTCGTAATGGCTCTGTGCATGATCTTCGCGCTGGCCGCCTGCGGCGGCAGCAGCGCCCCCGCACAGCAGGCCGCCCCCGCGCAGCAGGCTGCTCCCGCGGCTGAGGCCGCCCCCGCCGCCGAAGCTGCTCCCGCCGAAGGCGTGACCATCTCCCTGTGGACCTACCCCATCGGCAACTGGGGCGATGAGGCTACCGTCAAGGCCCTCACCGACGCCTTCACCGCCGAGACCGGCATCACCGTCAAGGTCGAGTACCTGACCTACGCCGACGGCGACGACAAGGTCAACACCGCCATCACCGCCAACCAGGCTCCCGACCTCATCATGGAAGGCCCCGAGCGTCTCGTCTCCAACTGGGGCGCTAACGGCTACATGGTCGACATCCGCGACATGTTTGACGACACCGACAAGAGCGAGATCAACGCTGCGGCTCTGGCTGCCTGCTTCGCTCCCGACGGCGCCGCCTATGAGTATCCCCTCGTCATGACCGCCCACTGCATGGCTGTCAACCTCAACGCCTTCCAGGAAGCCGGCGCCGATCAGTACATCAACGCCGACACCCACACCTGGACCACCGAGCAGTTCACCGAGGCAGTCAAGGCCCTCTACGCCAAGTACGGTGACACCGTCGGCGCCGTGTTCTGCAACGGCCAGGGCGGCGACCAGGGCACCCGCGCGCTCGTCAACAACCTCTACGGCGGCACCTTCACCAATGCCGAGCACACCGCCTATACCTGGGACGACGCCAAGAACATCCAGGCTCTGAAGGCTCTGTACGATCTGGACGGCATCGACTATGATCCCTCCATCGTCGGCGGCGACGAGATCGCCAACTTCTACAACGGCATCTTCAAGATGGCCTTCTGCTGGAACATTGCCCAGCAGCTCAACCCCAACTCCGCCGGCACCGGCGCTGGCAAGACCCTCAACGGCGACGACATCGTCTTCATGGCCTTCCCCTCTGAGGACGGCGTTGCCAAGCTGCAGGGCGGCATCTGGGGCTTTGGTGTGTTCAACAACGGCGACCAGGCCCGCATTGACGCTGCCAAGACCTTCATCAAGTACATGTGCGACAGCGAGCACACCGTGGACGCCGTCCGCGCCTCCAACTTCTTCGCCGCCCGCTCCGCGGCCGAGGGCAACGATCTCTCCGGCGTGTGGGCTGACAACGAGATCATGAACGAGTACACCAAGCTCATGCCCATGCTGGGCGATTACTACCAGGTCACCACCGGTTGGGCCGCCGCCCGCACCGCCTGGTGGAACATGCTCCAGCAGGTCGGCGCCAGCGATGGCAGCGAGGAGGCCATCACCGCCGCTGTCAACGAGTTCTGCGCTCAGGCCAACGGCCAGTAAGATTCCAGCCGCCTGATACTTACAACGGGCCGCGCCCCCGCCGCCTGCGCGGCGGGGGCGATTTTTTCCCATCCCATTCCTGACAAAGAGGTGTATTCTATGCCGCAAACCATGAGTCCCCGGCTCCGGCGGAGAGAAACCGTGAGCGCATACCTCTTCCTGCTGCCCAGCCTGGTCTTCTTTCTCGGCTTTGTCGTGTTCCCGATGGTGCTGTGCGTGTTCACCAGCTTCTTTGACGCCAACATGAACGCCAACACCCCCGACACGTTCATCGGTCTTGCCAACTATGTGGAGCTCTGGCAGGACAAGGTGTTCACCAAGGCCCTGGTCAACACGTTCATCATCGTGCTTGTCAGCGTGCCCTTTGTGTGCATTTTCTCGCTGTGGGTCGCCTCGGCCATCTACCGGATGAAGGAGGGCGCGCTCAGCTTCTTCCGCGTCGTGTTCTACCTCCCCGTCGTCACCGGCTCCGTGGCGGTCACGGTGGTGTGGAAGTGGATGTACAACAACTACTACGGCATTTTCAACTACCTGCTCAAGGGTGCTGGCCTGATTGAGAAAAACATCAACTGGCTGGGCGATCCCAAGTACGCCCTGGGCTGCATCATCATCATCCTGCTGACCACCTCCGTGGGCCAGCCCATCGTGCTGTACGTCTCGGCGCTCAGCAACGTGGACAACTCCCTGGTGGAGGCGGCGGAAGTGGACGGCGCCACCAACCTGCAGTGCTTCTGGCGCATCAAGTGGCCCCAGATCATGCCCACCACACTGTACATTCTGGTCATCACCACCATCAACTCCTTCCAGTGCTTCGCACTGATCCAGCTGCTGACCTCCGGCGGTCCGAATTACGCGACGGAGACGGTCATGTACTACATCTACTACACCGCCTTCAAGCTCTACCGCTTTGGCTACGGCAACGCCATGGGCGTCATCCTCGCCATCTTCATTGCCCTTCTGTCGGCCGTCCAGTTCCGGCTGGCAAAAGAGAATTAGGAGGCTGAGCATATGAGTAAGAACAACGGCAGTTCCAAGGGCTATCGCATTTTCAGCCTTGTGGTGCTGATTTTGCTTGCCATCCTGTTTATTTTCCCGCTGTACTGGATCATTACCGGCGCCTTAAAAACCCCCGCGCAGATCAACTCCGCCACCCCCGCCTGGTGGCCGACGGAGCTTACGCTGCGCAACTTCCAGGTGCTGTTCTCCAAGCGCAGCGCGCCCCTGTTCCAGATCGGTTCGATGGTCGGGCCCACCGTGCCCGCGGCCATCCGCTGGCTGGTGAACACCGTTTTTATGGCGGTGGTCGCCATGGTCCTCACATGCTTCACCGCCGCCATGGCGGGCTACGCCCTGGCCAAGAAGCGTTTTGCGGGCCGGGCCCTGCTCTTCTCTCTGATCGTGGCGGCCATGGCCCTGCCCAAGCAGGTCATTCTGATCCCCCTGATCCGTGAGATGAGCACTCTGGGGCTCTATGACAACATCTGGGCTGTCATCCTGCCCACCGTGGGCTGGCCCTTCGGCGTGTTTTTGATGAAGCAGTTTGCCGAGGGCATCCCCGGCGAGATGCTGGAGGCCGCCCGCATCGACGGCGCCAGCGAGGCAAGGACCTTCTTCAACATCGTCTACCCCATGATCAAGCCCGGCGTCGGCGCGCTGGCGATCTTTACCTTCATCAACTCCTGGAACGATTACTTCATGCAGTTGATCATGCTGACCAGCTCTTCGAATCTGACCATCTCCCTGGGCATTGCCACCATGCAGGCCGAAAACTCCACCGACTACGGCCTGATCATGGCGGGCGCCACCCTGGCCGCGGTGCCCATCATCGTGGTGTTCCTGATCTTCCAGAAGTACTTCACCAAGGGCATCACCATGGGTGCGGTGAAGGGTTAAGCCGATGATCTATGCCAAACTGTCGGATGCCCCGGTCTACCGGGGCATCCTCCCCGGACTTGACCGGGCGCTGGCGCTGCTGACGCCGGAATTTCTGGCCTCGGTGGGCACCCAGACCCGGCAGTTGGAGGGAGACGACCTCTATGTCACCCGCTTTGACGTGACGAGCTCCCAGGACGCGGGGCGGCTCTATGAGTACCACCGCGACTATCTGGACCTCTTCACCGTGGCTGCCGGGGAGGAGCGCGTGGATCTGGCGACGCCTGCGGCGGTGTGCGTGTGCGATCAGCACGGCGACTACTGGGGCGGCACGGCAGAGGCGGAGCAGAGCGTCGTGCTCAGACCGGGCTGCTTTCTTGTCCTCTTCCCCGGGGACGCGCACCGGCCCGGCATGGCCCTCGATGCGCCGGCCCCCGTCTCCCGCATCGTCTTCAAAATTCGTATCAAGGAGAACTGAATGAAAGATCTTTCAAAATACCGGGGCATTTTCCCGGCTTTCTATGCCTGCTACGATGAGTCCGGCGCCATCTCCCCCGAGCGGGTCCGGGCGCTGACGGAGTACCTGATCGGCAAGGGCGTCACGGGCTTGTATGTGGGCGGCTCCTCAGGTGAGTGCATCTATCAGTCTGTTTCCGAGCGCAAGCTGCTGCTGGAAAACGTCATGGCCGTGGCCAAGGGCCGCATCGTCATCATCGCCCATGTGGCCTGCAACAACACCGCGGACAGCCGCGAACTGGCCGCCCACGCGGAGAGTCTCGGGGTCGACGCTATCGCGGCCATCCCGCCCATCTACTTCCATCTGCCTCCCTGCGCGGTGGCAAAGTACTGGAACGACATCTCCGATGCCGCCCCCAACACGGACTTCGTGATCTACAATATCCCCCAGCTGGCGGGTGTGGCGCTCAGCTCCGCGCTGCTCAGGGAGATGCTGAAGAACCCCCGGGTCATCGGCGTGAAGAACTCCTCCATGCCCGTACAGGACATCGAGATGTGGCGCGACGAGGGCGCCTTTGTCTTCAACGGCCCGGACGAGCAGCTGCTCTCCGGTCTCGCGGCGGGAGCCGGCGGCGGCATCGGCGGCACCTACGGCGCCATGCCCGAGCTGTACCTGCGCATCTACACCCTTTTCCATGAGGGGAAGATCGCCGAGGCGCGCGAAATCCAGGACGCCTGCTGCCACGTGATCTACAAGATGTGCTCCGCCAAGGGGAACATGTATGCCGTCATCAAGGGCATTCTCCGGGAAAACGGCGGGCCCGACATCGGCGGCGTCCGCGCCCCGCTCTATGAACTCCAGGACGAGGATCTGCCCATTGTCCGCGCGTGTGCCGCGGAGATCCGCCGTCTGACGGAGAAGTACGCATAAGAAAAACACCGCCCTGCAGCGCAGGGCGGTGAGTCTGTTGAGGTACAACCATGCTCTTTACCAATGCCAAGGTTTTTCTGGCGGACCGGGGCTTTGTCCCCGCCGCCTTCCGGGTGGAAAACGGCGTCTACACCGAACTGCTGCCCGCGGGTTTTCGGGAGGCAGGCGCCGTTGATCTTGACGGGGCGCTGGTGATCCCGGGCCTGATCGACATCCACACCCACGGCAACTCCGGCGCGGACTTCTCCGACGGGGACTTTGAGGGGCTGAAAACCATGGCGGCCTTCCTGGCAAAAAACGGCGTCACCGGCTTTGCCCCCGCCTCCATGACCTTGCCTTATTCGGTGCTGGAGACGGCCTACGCCACGGCCCGGCGGCTGTGCGAAGAGGCCCCTGCGGGCTGCGCGAGACTGCTGGGTATCAACATGGAGGGGCCCTTCTTCTCCGAAAAAAAGAAGGGCGCCCAGAATGCGGCCTATCTCCGCACGCCGGACTTTGAGGCATTTCGGAAGCTGTACGAGGGCTGCGGAGGCCTGATCCGCATTGTGGATCTTGCGCCGGAGCTGCCGGGGGCCGTGGATTTTGCCGAAAAAGCCGCCGCACTCTGCACCGTGTCGGTTGCCCACACCGACGCAAGCTATGAGCAGGCCCGCGCCGTCTACGCGGCGGGGGCGACCCACCTGACCCATCTCTTCAACGCTATGCCCGCCATCCACCACCGCAAGCCCGGCGTCATCGGCGCGGCCTCGGAGAATGAGAAGGTGTACGCCGAGCTCATCTGCGACGGACAGCACGTCCACGAGAGCGCCGTGCGCATGGCCTTCAGGCTCTTCCCCGGCCGCATCTGCCTGATCTCCGACGCGCTACGCTGCTGCGGCATGCCGGACGGACAGTACGAGCTGGGGGGGCAGGATGTGTTCCTCAAGGGCGGGATCGCAAGACTTGCCGACGGGACCATCGCAGGTTCCGCCGCGACCTTGACCCAGTGCCTGCAGAACGCCGTCGCCTTCGGCATTGACCGGGACGAGGCCATCCGTGCCGCCACGTTGAACCCTGCCCGGCAGCTTGGCTGCGCCGACCGCTTCGGCTCCATCGCCGTAGGAAAGCAGGCGGACTTTCTCGTCTGCGGAGAGGACCTGGCCGTGCGGAAGGTCTATCTGGACGGCGAGGCGCTCTGCTGAGCGTTTTCCGTTATCATGCTCAAAGCAAAGGAACGGACCCGCGATTTTTCGCGGGTCCGTCAGACTGTAAACAAACCCACTTTATTCTACCATGACAAACTACCCATAGAAAGTGCTTTTGCACTCCCTATGGGTACTTTGTCTACAGCCTGCAAATGATCCCCCGTGTGATCTTTCACACGGGGGATCATTGTGCTGAGCGCCTGTCTCATCCGGATAAGCAGTGCAAAGCAATCGGATCCTGTTATGGATCTGCATCGGTGAGTTCTTGCTGCCGAAGCAGGGACAAAAAGAGAAAACGGCATAGCCGATTATTTCGACTGTAAGCTTCGCACGGTACCATGTTTATTCAAATACGCGATGTATTCATTTCCCCAAACTTCAAGTTCGTCAAGTACCTTTTCAAACTTTTGACCAATCTCGCTCAATTCATATTCGACTTTTGGCGGAATTTCCGAATAGACATGACGTACAATCAAGCCATCCTCTTCCAGTGATTTGAGCTGACGGGACAGGGTCGTGTGCGTCATATCCTCCGGCATTCTGCGCTGAAGCTCATTAAAGCGAATCGGGCCATCCTTCAAGAGATATAGGATGTATATTGACCATTTTCCGGTGAGGACCTTTTGAGAAGTAACATACGGGCATTTGCCAAATAGCTGCTTTTTTTCCATATAGCCGCCTCCACGGTATCATTGAAGATACCAGTATCATAAAATATCGTACTTGCTTCATGTGTCCTGCTCGGCTATAATAACACCTGTCGAAAGATAAAGCAAGTTCAAAAGGAAGGGTAGCTGCTTATGAAAGAAGTCGGCGAATACCTGAAGAAACTGCGGCACATTCTATCTGGCTGCTGTGGATGGTGACAAGCCACAGGTTCGCCCCTTTGGTGCAGGCGGCAAAGGCACCGTGTATTCGTTCAAGGAAGCACCGGTGGAGTATTCTCTGTAATTTGAATCTATTACAGGAAGATGAGCTCTGGGAACTGCTGCCAGAGTCCGTTTTCCCAGCAAAAAGGATGGCCGGTCATGCATAACAACCAGTCTCAAGAGCAAAGGCTCAGTTACCTCGTGGAAGCATTCAAGACAGATTCCGTTGAATATAAAGACATCCAAACTCCGGCGGATACCGACGGTAAGAGACGGATACTTCGCTCCCTGATGAATATCCGTATGCCAAGAAAGCTGGATGATTCCATTCTTGCCGTGCAGGACGAGTATTTACACGAACGCATCCGGGAGAATGGAATCGTAGCGGTGGACCGTATCCCTGTCAAAGAGAGTGTGATCTCTGTCTGGCAGGGGGACATCACCCGTCTTGCCGTGGACGCCATTGTCAATGCTGCAAACTCGCAGATGCTGGGCTGCTTTGTCCCGATGCACACCTGTATCGACAACTGCATCCACACCTTCGCGGGCGTACAGCTTCGGGCAGAATGCAGCCGCCAAATGAAGAAGCTCCGGGCAAAGTACGGCCCGGACTACGAACAGCCAACCGCTGTTCCCATGCTGACGGACGGTTATAACCTCCCGGCGAAAAAGGTCATCCATATTGTAGGGCCAATCGTCTCCGGAGAGCTGACCCCGGCGCTGGAGCAGGAGCTTGCCGCCTGCTATACCAACTCCCTGAACATGTGCGCGGAAAACGGTCTGCGCACTGTGGCGTTCTGCTGCATCTCCACGGGGGTCTTCCGTTTCCCGGCGGAACGGGCGGCGCAGATCGCGGTAAAGACCGTAAGACAATGGCTTGCAGATCATGAAAATGTCATGGACCGTGTGATCTTCAATGTTTTCAGTGATAAGGACAGGGAAATTTATGAGCATCGTTTCCAATAAACAAAAACCAGATTATACCCAAACGCTTCAAAAGGGCATCTCCTTTGTGCGTGGGCTTCGCGGCGGCATTGCGGACAATACGGGCAGCCGGGAAGAAAACCTGCAGCGCCTGAAGAACGAGATAGAAAACGCCGATGCCATTGTGATCGGTGCGGGAGCCGGACTCTCCACCGCCGCGGGCTTCACATACAGCGGAGAACGATTTGACCACTGGTTTTTTGACTTCAAAGAGCGCTTCGGGTTTACCGATATGTACTCCGGTGGTTTCTATCCCTTCCCTGATGACGAAACACGCTGGGCATTCTGGGCACGGAATATCTATATCAACCGTTATCTTGAGCCTCCAAAGCCGACCTATCGAGATCTTTTCAAGCTGGTGTCAGGCAAAAACTATTTTGTGATCACGACCAATGTAGACCACTGCTTCCAGCGTGCAGGTTTTGAAAAGCCAAGACTGTTTTATACGCAGGGCGACTTCGGCCTCTTCCAGCATGCTGACGGAAGAATCAGGAAAACCTATGACAATCAATCGTGGGTCATGAAGGCGATGGCTGCACAGCGCTTTATACCGGATGAAAATGGAGTGTTTCAGGTACCGAAGGATCACCTCATCGCTATGAGAATTCCTCATGAACGGATTCCGACCTGCCCGGATGACGGCGCTCCGGTGTCTATGAATCTGCGTGTTGATGACACCTTCGTCGAGGATGCCGGGTGGCATGCTGCTGCGGAGCGGTATGCAGCGTTTCTCCAATCGAACGAAGGCAGACACGTCCTGTTTCTGGAGATCGGAATTGGAAGAAACACGCCGATGATCGTGAAATATCCCTTCTGGGCGATGACGTCGGAGAATCCGAATGCGGTCTATGCCTGCCTGAATGATCGCGAAGCAGTTTGCCCGGAGCAGATCAGGAAACAATCAATTTGCATAGATGGGGACAGCGGTGAAGTACTGAAAGAGTTGGCAGGAGGACTACAGAGCATAGAAAGCATTTCCTGAACGTCCTGCCTCAGCTCTATCAGCGACCTGTAATCTCAGAAGAAACCGAACAAAGAAAACGACGCCCCATCTCAGGCTTGTCTGCCAGAGGTGGGGCATTGCTCAGCGCATGTTATTCAGATACTCTCATATGCTCCAGCCAGCGCTGGCAGTCTGCAGCTCGGCCATACGGCGGAAGATGCCGCCATCTTTTTGCAGCAGATTTTCCGGTCGGCCTTCCTCGGCGACCTTGCCCTCGGAGAGCACGACGATGTGATCTGCCGCCTCCACGGTGCGCATCCGGTGGGCGATGACCAGAACCGTCTTGCCTTGCAGCAGACGGGACAGGGCGCCCTGGACCCTGGTCTCGTTCTCCACGTCCAGGGAGGCTGTGGCCTCATCCAGCAGGACGATCGGCGCGTTTTTCAGCAGCGCGCGGGCAATGGAGATGCGCTGCCGCTCGCCGCCGGAGAGCTTGGCGCCGTTTTCCCCGATGGGCGTATCGTAGCCCCGGGGCAGCTTGCTGACGAACTCCTCGCAGTTGGCCGCCCTGGCCGCGCGGATCACCTCTTCATCTGTGGCGCCATGACGACCCAGGCGGATATTCTCCATCACCGTGTCATCAAAGAGCACCACGTCCTGGAACACCATGGCGTAGTCTGTGAGCAGGACCTCGGGATCAACAGTGGCAATGTCCACGCCGCCCACCTCAATGGAGCCTTTGTCGATGTCCCAGAGCCGGGCCGCGAGCCGGGCACAGGTGCTCTTGCCGGAGCCGGATGGGCCGACCAGCGCGGTCACTTCTCCTTCCCTGGCAGTAAAGCTCACGCCGTCCAGAACCTGCTTGTCATCGCGGCCCAGGCCGCCCTCTCTTCCGGCTTCGCCGGAATTCACCTTGTAGGCAAAACCTACATTGTTGAACACGATGTCATGCCCCTGGGGCGCAAAGCGCTCCGCGCCCTCGGCGGTCCTGGCATCCTGAATCTCCATGAGGCGGTTGGCGGAGACCTGAGATACGAACATCTCGGCGATCAGCGCCAGCGCCTGATCGAAGGGGGCGTAGACGCGGGTGATGACCAGCAGGAACATGAAGAGGGTCATGAAGTCGATCTGGCCTGAGAGGATCATCGTCGTGCCGGTGAGGATCGTGGTCGCCACACCCAAGCGCATAATGACGCTGGCCGCGTTCACGAAAATGCCGGTGGAGAGCTCGCCGCGGATCATGGTCGCCTCATGATGATCGATCTTGTCGCCCAGTTCCTTCAGGAAGCGATCCTCCTGGTTGGTGGCCCGCACTTCCCGGATGTTCTCCAGCGTCTCCTGAATGCCG
>ONPY01000002.1 GCA_900319835.1 uncultured Eubacteriales bacterium
AAGCGCATGGCGTCGCTGTGCTCGATGCAGTAGCTCATCCACGCGGGCATGATCACGGACAGACCCGCGCCGTGGGCGCAGTCAAACACCGCGGAGAGCACGTGCTCCAGGTGGTGGCTGTTCCAGTCCTGCTTGCGGCCGACGCCCATGATGTCGTTGTGTACGACCATGCCGGCCCACATGATGTTGGCCCTGGCCTCGTAGTTGTGGGGATCCTCCATGACCCGTCTGCCCTCGTGCATCATGGCCAGCACGATGCCCTCCAGCATGCGGTCGGTGGTCTCCACGTTCTTGGTGGGGGTGAAGTAGCGCTCAAAGGCGTGGGAGATGATGTCGGTCACGCCGCAGGCGGTCTGGAAGGCGGGCAGACTCTCGGTGAGCACGGGATCCATGATGGAGAATTTGGGGCGGATGCAGTCGGCCTCGGCCGCGGTCTTCTCCAGCGTCTTTTCGTTGGTGATGATGGCGTCGGGGGAGCCCTCGCTGCCGGAGGCAGCGATGGTCAACACTACGCCGACAGGCAGGGAGACCTCAGGCACCTTGCCGGAGAAGAAGTCCCAGAAGTCCCCGTCATAGGGCACGCCCATGGCGATGGTCTTGGCGGTGTCGATGACGCTGCCGCCGCCGACGGCAAGCAGGAAGTCGACCTTCTCCTTGCGGGCGAGCTCGATGCCCTCATAGACGAGACCGCTGCGGGGGTTGGGCTTGACGCCGCCGAGCTCGAGGGCGCCGAGACCCTCGGCCTCCAGGGAGGCCTTGACTCTGTCCAACAGACCGGACTTTTTGGCGGACTGACCACCGTAGACGACCAGCACGCGGCTGCCGCCGAACTTCTTGACATACTTGCCGGCGTCATTCTCGCGGTCCCGGCCGAAGACGAAATACGTGGGGCTGTAGAAATCGAAATTATTCATACGCTGCTCCTTCTTGTCTTGTTGTCCTCAACGGCGAAATGGTTATCGAAGCTGAATTAGTAGCCCTTCTTGCCGCTGTTGGGCTGGCCGTAGGACTTGAAGCTCTCGAAGACCTCGTCCATCTCGGCCTTGGTGAGGATGTTGGGCTTGCCGATGCACATGGCGCGGTACTGCAGCTCCGCGATGTACTCCAGGTTCTTGGCCAGACCGAAGGTGCTCTTCAGGTTCTTGCCGCAGACCATGATGCCGTGGTTGGCAAGCAGCACGGCGTCGCCGTCGCCGCAGTACTTGACCGCGTCGTTGGCCAGCTCCGGAGTGCCGAAGGTGTGGTAGGGGGCGCAGGGGACCTCATAGCAGTTGGCGTCGGCCAGGACGTAGTGGACGGCCTGGATGGGCATGCCCAGCACCGCAAAGGTGGTGCAGAAGCGGGAGTGGGTGTGGACCAGGGCGCGGCAGTTGGGTTTGTGCTTATAGAACTCGGTGTGCATATCCCACTCGCTGGAGGGCTTGCGCTTGCCGTCGACAATGTGGGACTCCAGGTCCATGACGACGATGTCCTCGGGGGTGGTCTCCATGTAGCCGATGCCGGAGGGCTTGATGCACATCAGACCCAGCTCGGGATTGTAGATGCTCTGGTTGCCGCTGGTGCCGGGGCAGAGACCGGAAGAGCTCATCTGCTTGCCGATTTCAACCATCAGTTCGCGTTCTTCTTGCATGATCATAGTGGGATCCTCCATTTATAAATTTTTTTGTTTTTATGATTTGCTGACAGGGGGGTTGGCGGCCATGCGCCGGGTGCTCCACTGGGTGTGGTAGCGGCGGATCAGCTCGCCGCTGCGGGGGCGGTAGCAGTTTTCCCCGCCGTTTCCCAAAGCGGGGGCCTCCAGGCCCAGC
Organism: uncultured Eubacteriales bacterium; assembly: GCA_900319835.1. The sequence goes on from ONPY01000002.1 coordinate 1,809, forward strand.
GCCTTGTTGCAGATGGCGACAAGCCCCAGGACCGTGGCCTGCTCGAAGCCGGGCTTGAGCCGCAGCTCCAGCCCCGACAGATCCGCCAGCATCTGACACAACGCATCGGAGCGGAAGCCGCCGCCGCAGCCGAGCACATAATCCCGGCTGTGGCCCGAAAGCTGGCGCAGACGCCAGAGCTGCTCATAGATGGAGCAGGCGATATCCGCCAGTTCCGCCCAGAGAAACTCCGCCCGGTCCACGCCGTCGGGGAAGGGGCCGTTGAAGAAGAAGCCGCTGTTTTTCAGCGGGCGCCGTTCGTAAAACAGCAGAGAGCTGAAGGAGGCGGTGCAGGCAAAGTCGCGCTTGGCGGCGTAGATCCGCTCCAGTTCCTCATAGCTCACATCCGGGCAGAGGGAGTTTTTCATCCGCTGGTAATTCAGTCCCGTGACGCCCGGGTTCATCTCGATGAGATAGCCTCTGGCGCCGAGGTTCGCGTCCGTCCAGATACGCTGCTTGACGTCGTGGACCTTGAAGTCCACCAGCGCGCAGACCGGGGAGGTGGTGCCGGAGACGATGGCAATGTCGCCGGGCTCAATGCCGGTCTGGATGAGGGCTGCCTGGGTGTCGGCCCCGCCCACAATGAAGCGTGCGTCATCCGCCATGCCCAGCTCCTCTCGCAGGGCGGGGAGGACGGGCCCGGCGCTGTCGCCGGCCATGGCCATCGGGGGCAGCAGGCCGCGGTCCACGCCGTAGGCCCGGCAGAGAAAGTCCGACCAGCTGCGCGCTTCCAGATCGTACAGCTGGGTCTCGCAGGCCTGCGAGGGCTCAAAGACCGCGTTGCCCGTGAAGATCCAGGCGATGAAGCCGGACAGACTCAGCACCGTGCCGATGCGCTCATAGAGCGCGGTCCGGCGCTTGCGGAGCCCCAGGAGCTTGGCCGCGCAGAAATCCTCCGTGACCCATTTGCCGGAGCGCTCGTAGATCTGCGCCTGATCGCGGATCTCCTCCATGAACTCCCGGCCGCGGTTGTCGATGTTGGGCAACCCGTAGAAGGCCCGGTCCTCCCGGTCCAGCAGCACGATGGTCTGCCGGGCGCCGGCCGAGGAGACGGCGCGGACGCGGATCTCGGGGTACTCGGCATGGAGCTCGCGGCAGCAGCGCAGGATCTCCGCCTGCCATTCCTCCGGCAGGAAGTACTGCGCGTCGGGGTAAGCTTCGTCCCGGTAGTAGCGGTTGAAGAAGCTGCGCATGGCGACAAGCTCCCCCTCGCTGCTCACCAGGGCGACACGGGTACTGCCCGTGCCGAGATCGATCAGAAGGTGGTGTTCCATCTCAAATCAGGCGAGAACGTCCTTGTTGTAGACGATCTTCTGCAGATTCTCACCGGCCAGCCACTGGCGCAGGCGGGCGTTGAGAATGTCGGCCTGGTGGTTGGTGACCTCGTAGGTGGCGCCGCACATATGCGGGGTGACGATGGTGTTGGGGCAGTCCAGGAACTTGAGATCCTCGGCCGTGGGCGGCTCGTTGTCGAACACGTCCAGCACGGCGCCGGCGATGGCCTTGTCCATGAGCAGGCGGTAGAGGGCCTCGTTGTCCACCAGGGCGGAGCGGCCGGCATTGACAAAGAGGGCGTCGGGCTTCATGGAGCGCAGCAGCTTTTCGGTGACGATGCCGCGGGTAGAGTCGCTGACAGGCAGGTGCAGGGAGACGACGTCGCAGGTGGCAAACAGCTCTTCCAGGCTCAGGGACTTGTAGTTGCCGTACTGGCGGCCCTTGTAGTCGTAGTAGCAGACGTCGCAGTCAAAGGCGTCCAGGATCTTCGCGGCAGCCTGGGCCACGGCGCCGAAGCCCACGAGGCCGACCCGCTTGTACTGCAGCTCATGGCCCATCCACAGGAAGTAGGGGGTGGTGCCGGGGACCCAGCCGCCGTCCTTGACCCACTGGATGGATTCCAGCCCGTGGCGCATGTGCATGATGGTCAGGGCGACGACCATCTCGGCCACAGCCTGGTTGTTGCGGCCCGGGGTGCAGAGCACGGGGATGCCGGCGGCGGTGCAGGCGGGAATCTGGAGATTCGCGGGGGTAGCGCGGCAGTCGCCGATGACCTTCAGTCCCTTGTAGCCGGCCAGGACCTTCTCGGTCACACGGTCGAGCTCAGTGATGAGCACGTCGGGCTGCTCCTTGAGCAGATGCTCCAGCATCTCATCCTCATAGTAGCGCTCGCCGGTCGCATTCCAGGGCTCGTAGACGACCTCATCAAACATTTCGCGGAGCTCAGCCAGGCGATTTTCGGGGTAGGGAGCGCGAACATAAACTTTCATGGGACTTCTCCTTTTCTATATGAAAAATTTATTTGTCGACTCAGTAGAAGGCTTTGACCTCGCTGTCAAAGTAGCGGTCCAGCAGATAGGGCACATACACGCCCTTGTCGGTGACCGCGCCGGAGATCAGATGGGGCGGCACGATGTCAAAGGAGGGATAGATGGCCTTGACCTGGGGCAGGCAGTTGGGGATGCCGCGGTAGCGCAGCACCTGCTCGGGATCGCGCATCTCGATGACGATGTCGTCTTTGGTCAGCTTGTCCCGGTCGGGGATGCCGGTGACGTAGTAGGGGATACCGAAGTATTTGGCGAGGATCGCGATCTGGAAGGTGCCGATCTTGTTGGCAATGTGTCCGTCGCGGGCGATGGAGTCAGCCGCGGAGGTGAAGAGATCGATGCCCTCGTGCTGCATGGCGTAGGCGATCATGTTGTCGGTGAGCACTGTGGTCTCAAAGCCCATCTCCGCAAAGCAGCTGGAGGTGAGCCGGGCGCCCTGGAGATAGGGGCGGGTCTCGGCGCAGTAGACGCGAAAGTCCTTGCCCTGCTCCCGTGCGGCGCGGATGACGGTGCCGATGATGGTCTCTCCGAAGCACTGGGTCAGGATGCTGCCGCCCTGGGGGATCAGCTCAGCCAGATAGTTGCCCACGATCTGCATGGTGCTGTAGCGGCGATTGAGGGATTCCACGGTGGAGTCCACAATGGCCTGGATGGGGTCACCGCCCGCCTCCAGCGCGGCCTCTGCCAGCTCCGCCGCGCGGTAGGTGATCTGCCCGTAACGGTTGGCGGTGGTGGGCCTGGCGTGGGCCAGGTCGTAGGCGGCCTGCTTGAGGAAGGCCACCTGCTTTTCTTTGCTCTCGCCCTTCACCTGCCAGGCGGCCAGGGCCATGCCCATGCCCACGGCGGTGTAGGGGCCGGCGGACTGGGTCACCATGTCGGCAATGGCCTGGGCGACCTGCTGGTAGCTCTCGCACTCGACAAAGCGGACCTCGGTGGGAAAAACGCGGCGGTCGAGAATGCGGACCTTGCCGCTTTCATACCAGGCGACGTTTTCGTACTTGAGCAGGAAGGGCATATTCTGATCCATGCGTTCCATGGCATTGTCCTCCTTAGGCCAGAATCAGGCGGAACAGCTCCACCACATCTTTGCCGGTGCAAAGTGTCTCCCGCTGCTTGATGAGGGCGACGCCCAGCTTCACGAGCGCGCGCTCCATGGGGACGCGCTGACTGAGATCGGACACGGAGGAGACCTCCATGACCTTGGAGTCGCCCACGGTGCGGCGGACGATCTCGGTGCCGGCATAGCCGAGGGAGTCGGCCATGACGGAGTCGAGGTAGTATTTCTTGAAAGCAGCGGTGCGGTAGAGCGGGAAAGCGACCAGCTCGTCGTACTTCTTCTCCAGCTTTTCGCGCGTGAGATCGTAGGTCTCCGCGATGAGCCTGGCCAGGGCCTCAATGGCCTGCTGCGCGGCGGGATCGTTCGGACGGGTGAAGGCCTTGTTGGCCCAGGAGAAGAAGAGGTTGCCGATGACGTTGCCGATGTCGTAGCCCATGGGGCCGTAGAAGGCAAACTCCGGGTCCAGCACCTTCAGCCCCGTCTCGTTAGCAAAGATGGAGCCGGAGTGCAGGTCGCCGTGCATCAGCGCCTGGGCGTTGTTCATGAAGTTGAGACGCAGTTTGCCCACCTCGGTGTGCAGGGCCTCGTCCTCATACAGGTGTTCCCGCACAAATTCCTCGTTGCCCGGGGTGATGATGTTGCGGTTTTTGTAATTGTAATAGGGCTCGGTCAGCACCAGATCCTCGGTGATCTTGCAGAGCTCCGGGTTGGTGTAGAACCTGACGCGCTTTTTCTTCTCCTCCGCGTCGATCACGAGATCCGTGGTGGGCAGCAGGGTGTCCGCCATGAAGGAGGAGATGTTCTCGCTGATGTGGGGATAGACCCGGTCCGCGGCCAGTTCTTTGCGGAGATTGCCGTAAGCGCTCACGTCCTCCATCGAGGTGGCGGACATGGTCTCGTCGTAGTAGTAGACCTCGGGCACATAACCGGGGGCCAGCTCACTCTCCAGCTGGAGGATGGCTGCCTCGATCTTGTTGCGGTAGATGTCCAGGGGACGGCCGGAGGAGCGGAGCAGGCGGTCGGCCTGCTTGACGATGACCGAGTGCCCGTCGCGTCTGGACCAGATCTTGAAGACATAGTTGATGTTGCCGTCGCCGATCTCGACGCACTCGGTTTCCTCGTCGGGCTCGAAACGGTGAAGGACCTCCACGGCGTAGCGCTTGACGTCCTCGGTGTTCATCAGGAAAAATTCACTGAAATCTTTCATGCGAAGCCTCCATACAATCAATAATCGCGATATAATCGTGGTTAAGGTTCTGACAGAAAAACTGCCGCTATTTATTTAATAGGAAGAAGGGCCAAAGAAACCAGGGCCCGCGCAGAAAACGGGGAGAAATCCATTTCTACAAGTAAACCATACACTAGAAACGGGCACAAGTCAACAGAAAGCAAAAAAATCAAACAAAAAAATCAAAAAAGAAAAAGAACAACAGATTTTGTTGACGGTTTATGCACAATTCGTGTATACTATTGACCGAGGAAGAACAGCTTTTTAGACACATTTGCCTGGAGGGATTCGCTATGCTGAAAATCGAGAGGCACAACATCATCGACCAGGAGATCCGGAAGCAGGGCTTTGTGCTGGTGCCCGGACTGAGCGAGCTGCTCTGCTGCAGCGAGGAGACCATCCGACGCGATCTCAAGGAGATGGAGAAGGCGGGAAAGCTGGTCCGCACCCACGGCGGCGCCTATCTGATCGAAAAATACGACAAGGGATATCCCATTGAGCTGCGCAAATCGTATCTGCAGCACACCAAGGAGCGCCTGGCGGAGACGGCCTTTAGCCTGATCCACGAGAATGACGTGATCATGCTCGACTCCAGCACGACCTGCCTTGCCATCGCGCAGATCATCCTGACGCAGGGCATCGCCGTCACGCTCATCACCAACTCCCTGGAGGTCTGCAACCTCTTTGGGGAGGCCAATTCCAACATCAACCTGATCTGCGTGGGCGGCACCTTCCGCCGCCGCACCTCCTCCTTCGCCGATCCCAACACCGTGGAGGCGCTGCGCCGCTACTACGCGGACAAGGCCTTCATCAGCTGCCCGAAGGTCAGCGCCGAGCTGGGACTGTCGGACAACCACATCAGCGAGGCCAACGTCCGCAAGCAGATGCTGCGCAACGCGCAGACAAAAATCCTGGTGGCGGACCACACCAAGTTTGAGGGCAACGCCAACATCCTCTTTGAAGGCATGGAGGATCTGAGCGTGATCATCACCGACCAGAAGCTGCCGGAGGAGATGGAGAGCTTCGCCGCCCGGCGGAAGATCGAGGTGCTCTACAGTCCGGAATAAGCCCGGACTCAGGCCTGCAGCAGCGCGATCATTTCCTCCGCGGGGTCGATGATCGGGCGGCTGAAGCAGGCCGAGAGCGCGTCCTTGATATAGGGGAAGTGCGTGCAGCCCAGCAGCAGCGCCTCGCACTCGATCTGCTCAAAATAGGTCATCAGGGTGTCCAGATGGTTCCGGCGGACGATCTCCTCCGGGGTATAGCGGGCCTCGATGTCCAGCACCACGGGCAGCAGATCCGCGCACATGGTCAAAATCCGGGGGTTGGCGCGCGTCATGACGCCGTGCTGGGCGGCCAGAGCCTGGCTGTTGGCGGCGATGATCGCGAGCTTGCTGTACCGCACGGCGAGAGCGCCGTACACGTCCATGGGCGTCACGATCTTCAGCCCCAGCTCCTCGGCCAGCGCCGGGAAATACACCGAGCCGGAGAGAGAGTTGCAGTAGATAAAGGCGCTTTCACAGCCGTGCGCCATGGCGTCGGTCAGCAGTCCCCGCAGCACCTTGTGCTTTTCCTCCAGGGACAGGACCTGAAAATAGTTCTGTTCTCTCGGGTCGCTTGATACGGGGTACATCAGCGGGACGATGCCGTGGGCCGTGAGGACGTCCGCGCCCATTTTCGTGTCGACCGGCGTTCCGGCCAGCACGGCGACAGGGTGTTCCAGATGGCTCATGTCAGCGCTCCTTTCAATAAGTCAATATGTCTGTGAGGCATCGGAAAACGCAACGACGTTTTCCGATGCTTTTTTAGAGATCCTGCTCCGGGTTCCAGTCAAAGTCCGGGTAGGGCTGCTCCTCCGGGCACCAGCGCGCGCCCGTCATGGTGACGGCCTCCATCTGGTATATCAGCTCCAGCGAGCCCTCGTGGTGCCCGCCGTCATAGGCGGTGGTGAGCCAGACCCGCACGATCTGGGCGATCTGCCAGGCTCCCAGCATCCGTCCGCCCAGACACAGGATGTTGGAGTCGTTGTGCCGCCGGGTGAGGCGTGCGCCGTAGACGTCGCTGACCACCGCGGCGCGGACGCCGGGCAGCTTGTTGGCCGCGATGCTCATGCCGATGCCGGAGCCGCAGATCAAAATGCCGAAGTCCGCCTTGCCCTCGGACACGGCGGAGGCTACTTTGGCGGCGTACCAGGGATAGCGGGAGGGCTCTTCGCCGCCGCCGCAGTCCACATACGCAAGGCCCAGCTCCTCCAGCACGCGGAGAACGGTCAGCTTGGCCTCAAAGCCGGAATCGTCGCAGCCGACGTAGATGGGCTTGTCCATCTTATCTCTTCTTCATGGCCACAGCGGCCTCCGCCTTTTCAGCAATGTCCGCGGCGGTCAGGTGGTACAGCTCCATCAGAGCCAGGGGGTCGCCGCTTCTGCCAAATTCGTCCCGCACGCCGACGCGCAGCACCGGGACCGGGCAGTTTTCGCACACGACCTCCGCCACAGCGGCGCCGAGGCCGCCGAGAATGTTGGCCTCCTCCGCCGTGACGATGCAGCCGCAAGCCTTTGCGACGGCGATCACGGCTTCTGCGTCCAGAGGCTTGATGCAGTGAATGTCCAGCACGGTGGCCTCAATCCCTTTGACTTTCAACAGCTCGACCGCCTTCATGGCTTCCTGCACCATCAGGCCCGTGGCGATGATGGCCACGTCTTTGCCGTCTGCAAGCTTCGAGGCCTTGCCCAGCTCAAAGCGGTAATCCGGCAGCAGATTGGTGCATTGGTCCACGTCCAGACGGCCCAGACGCATGAAGCAGGGACCGTCATAGGCGGCAATGGCCTTGGTGACCAGCTTGGTCTCGTTTGCGTCGCAGGGGGAGAGCACCATCATACCGGGAATGGCACGCATGGCGGCCAGATCCTCCAGACACTGGTGGGTGGCGCCGTCCTTGCCGACGGTGACGCCCGCATGCGTGCCGATGACCTTTACATTCAGATGGGGATAGGCCAGGGAGTTGCGGATCTGCTCGAAAGCGCGGCCCGCGGTGAACATGGCAAAGGAGTTGACAAAGACAGTCTTGCCGCAGGCGGCGAGTCCCGCCGCCATGCCCACCATGTTGGCCTCCGCGATGCCGACGTTGAAGGAACGCTCGGGATAGAGCGCGCCGAATTTTTCCGTTCGGGTGCAGCACTGGAGATCCGCGTCGAGCACAACGATGCGCTCATCGCCGCCGATCTCAGCCAGGGCCTCGCCATAGGCGGTACGGGTGGAGATCTTATTCATACTTTGCAGCCTCCTTTTCACAGACCTCGAGCGCGGCGTCCAGCTCCGCTGCGGCGAGTGCGTACTGTTCAGCGTCAGGGTCGTTTCCGTGCCAGGCGCAGCTGTTCTCCATGAAGGAGACACCCTTGCCCTTGGTGGTCTTTGCCACGATCACGCTGGGCTTGCCCTTGCAGGCCTTGGCCTGCTCCAGCGCGTCGTGGATGGCGGACACGTCGTGCCCGTCGCAGCAGATCACGTTCCAGCCAAAGTCTTCAAACTTTTTGTCGATGGGATAGGGGGACATGATCTCCTCGATGGTGCCGTCAATTTGAATGTTGTTGTTGTCGACAATGGCGCAGAGATTGTCCAGGTGGAAATTGCCGGCGGACATGGCGGCCTCCCAGACCTGGCCCTCCTGAATTTCGCCGTCGCCCAGGATGGCGTAGACCCGATAGTCCTTCTTGTCCAGTTTTCCCGCCAGGGCCATGCCCACGGCGGCGGAGATCCCCTGGCCCAGAGAGCCGGTGGACATGTCCACACCCTTGACGTGGTGCATCTCGGCATGGCCGGACATGTGATAGCGGATATCACGGAACTGGCTCAGTTCCTCCACCGGGAAAAAGCCCCGCAGGGCCAGGGCGGAGTAGAGCGCCGGGGTGCAGTGCCCTTTGCTGAGTACCAGCCGATCCCGGTCCGGCCAGCGGGGGGCGTTGACGTCGATGCGCATCTCATGGAAATACAGCACCGCCAGGATCTCACACAGTGAGAAAGAGCCGCCGATATGCCCGGAGGTCGCGCGGTAGACCATCTCCAGAGCGCTGCGCCGGATTTTGGCGGCTGTCAGATTGTATTGTGCAATTTCTTTTTTGGAAAGCAGAGCTTCCATTTGAAAAGCACCTCCTTGTCTGAGGAATGGGCGCGCGGGAAAACCCGCGGAGCCGCTACCATTATATCTATGGAACCACAAAAAACAAAGAGCGAGATCGTGACGAAATTGATTTTTGTCAGAAAACAACAAAAACGCAACTCGCTATTCATGCAATGCGACAAAAACGCATTCGCCGTTGGAATGAAAGCACAAAATGAAACGCAACAAATTGAACGAAATGCACAAATAAAAACCGAGAAAAGTCCTGTAAAACCGCCGAAAACGCCATCTTCCACAAAAAACACAGCGCGGGAAACGGTCAAAAACAGGCAAAATCGGGCTTGACAAAGAGGGGCATTTTTGATTAACTATACCCATAAGCATGAAAAATGCTCGGTATCAAAACAAAATGAAGAAAGGAAAACTGCTATGAAAAAGATTCTTGCACTCGTTCTCGCAATGATCATGGTCTTCGCGCTGGCCGCCTGTGGCCAGCAGGCCGCTCCTGCTGCTGCTCCTGCCGGCGACGCTGCTCCCGCTGCGGCCCCTGCCGCTGAAGCGGACGTCATCAAGATCGGCTACGTCTCCGACCTGACCGGCGGCACCGCCCTGTGGGGCAATGCCGGTAAGTACGGCGCTGAGATGGCCGTTGAGGAAATCAACGCTGCCGGCGGCGTCCTGGGCGGCAAGATGCTCGAGCTGGTCGCTATGGACGGCAAGGGCGAGGCTGCTGACTCCGTCAACGCTCTGCGCAAGCTGATCACCGACGAGCACATCGTCGCTGAGATCGGCACCAACTTCTCCTCCTGCAACATCCCCATGGCCGCTGTCGCTGACGAGATGAAGGTTCCCATCATCGGCACCGCCGCCTCCAACGAGCTCGTCACCGTCGACGAGAACGGCAAGCTGCACCCCTACTCCTTCCGTATGTGCTTCATTGACTCCTACCTCGGCACCGTCATGGGCAACTACGCCACCAAGAACCTGGGCTTCACCAAGGCCGCTCTGTTCACTGTCGCCGGCAACACCAACTCTGAGTCCGTCGGCGCTTTCGTGAAGGACGCTTTCGTCGCCAACGGCGGCACCATCGTCTCCGAGGAGCAGTGCCAGGAAGCTGACGTGGACTTCCGCGCTCAGCTGGCCAACATCAAGAAGGCTGACCCCGAGGTCATCTTCGTTATGATGAACGACTACGCCAAGAACGCCACCTTTGCCAAGCAGGCCCGCGAGATGGGCATCGATTGCCTGCTGATGGGCCATGACGGTTGGGACTCCCAGCAGCTGGCTGCCGAGGCGCAGGGCGCTCTGGAAGGCTGCAAGTACGTCTCCCGTATCGGCTTCTCCAAGCCCGAAGCCAAGGAGTTCGGCGAGAAGGTCGCTGCCAAGTACAACATCGGCATGGAGGCTGAGTGCCTCTTCGGCTGGGACGGTGTGCACTGGGTCGTTGACGCCATCGAGCGTGCCGGCTCCGCCGATCCCACCGCCATCCGCGATGCTCTCGAGAGCACTGACGTGTTCGAGGGCCTGATCGGCACCCTAGTGATGGATCCCGCCACCCACAACCCCGCGATGGCCTGCGCCATCTACGAGTGCCACGGCGACGCTTTCGAGTACCTCGAAACTGTTGAGGCCGTCCAGTAACAATCAGCATAGGTTCCCAATGGGGGAGGATTTGATCCTCCCCCTCGTTTTATAGAAAGGATATAGGAGAGAAAGTACCATGCTTCTGCAACAGCTTATTACGGGAATTTCCATCGGCGGCATCTACGCGCTGCTGGCCACCGGTTATTCCCTGATTTACAGTCTGCTGGACTTCTCCAACTGGTCGCACGGCGAGTTCGCCATGATCGGCGCATATGTTGCCATCGTCTTTTCCAACATGCTTGGCACCCCGTTCATCATCGCGGCGATTGCCGGCGTCCTGGGCGGCGCCGCCGTCAGCTTCCTGTCCGAGCGCGTGGCTTACCGCCGCATCCGCTCCAACGGCGCACCCAACATGTTCCTGATGATCGCGGCCATGGGCCTGTCCAACGTCTTCCAGCAGGCGGCCAACCTGATCTTCACCGGTCAGTACCGCTCCTACAGCTTTAAGCTCCCCGTCTCCACCATTCAGGTGGGCCAGGCCTATATCGGCGTCCTGGATCTGATCAGCCTGGGCATCACCGCGGTGATCCTGGTGATCCTGATGTACCTGATCAACAAGACCAAGTTCGGTCTGGACGTCCGCGCCATCGCCTGCAACCAGAAAGCGGCGCGCGTGCTCGGCATCCGCGTCGACCAGTCCATTGCCACGGTGTTCCTGCTGGCCGGCTCCCTGGCCGGTACCGCGGGCATCCTCTACGGCATGAAGTACAATGTCTTCCCCACCATGGGCAACGTGGGCCTGAAGGCCTTCATCGCCTCCGTCATCGGCGGTCTGGGCAGCGTGCCCGGCGCCATCGTGGGCGCTGTCCTTCTCGGTGTTCTGGAGACTCTGGTTTCCGCTTACATCAGCTCCAGCCTGCGCGATTTCTTCTCCTTCGCGCTGCTGATCGTGCTCCTGCTGGTCAAGCCGAGCGGCCTGTTCGGCGTGGACGTGCAGGACAAGGCATAAAGGAGGCACTGCTTTATGGTACAGGTATTTAACAGCATAAACAATGCTTTCTGCAGCTTCCTCGGCATCAACAGCTACGTCCAGGGCGTTATCGTCCTGATGTGCGTCAACATCATCGCGGTGCTGGGCATGTCTGTCCTGACGGGCTTCACCCGCCTCTTCTCCTTTGGCAACGCGGGCTTCATGTCCATCGGTGCCTACGCCGTCGCCATCCTGACGGTGCGCTACCATGTCAACTTCCTCATCGCCATCGTGCTGGGCTCTGCTTTTGCGGGTCTGGTGGCCTGGCTGCTGGGCTCCATCACGCTCAAGCTCCACGGTGACTATTTCCTGATCACCTGTCTTGGCTTTGGCGAATGTGTACGTGTGCTGTTCAACTATACGAAGAAGCTCACCGGCGGTTCCGCCGGTTTCCCCGGCATCCCCAATTACTCCAACATGCTCTTTGCCATCATTTGCGCAGTGCTGGCGTTCTTCATCGCCTGGCGTTTCATCCACTCCAAGTACGGCCGCAACCTCACCTCCATCCGAGAGAACGAGCTGGCGGCTGAAGCGGTCGGCATCAATGCTTTTCGCTACAAGAGGATGAGCTTCACCTTCTCCGCCATCTACGCCGGCTGGGCCGGCGCCCTCTACGGTGGCTATCTGATGTACATCGTGCCCGCAAGCTTCAACCTGGCCAAGAGCTGCGAACTGATCACCACCACGGTTATCGGCGGTCTGGGCTCTCTGACCGGTTCTCTGCTGGGTGCCATCATCGTTACCCTGCTGCCCGAGATCTTTCGCTCCCTGTCCAACTACCGTATGCTCTTCTACGGCATGGCGGTGGTGCTGATCATCATGTTCAAGCCCAGCGGCCTGTACGGCTATAAGGAGTTCTCGCTCAAGCGCTGCATCGCCGGCATCAAGAAGCTCTTCGGCGGCAAGAAGGCCGGGAAGGAGGCAGAGGTATGAGCAACGAAAACAATGTCCCTGTGCTTGAAATGCAGAATGTGGAGAAGCACTTCGGCGGTGTCCACGCCATCGACAACTTCTCCGTCAAGATCGAGCACGGCCGGATCCACGGTCTGATCGGCCCCAACGGCGCCGGCAAGACCACCATCTTCAACAACATCACCGGCATCTACGCCCCCAACGCCGGCAAGATCCTCTTCATGGGCCAGGACATCACCGGTTCCTCTCCCCATAGAGTCGCTCAGCTCGGCATCGGCCGTACCTTCCAGAACATCCGTCTGTTCTCCAACCTCTCTGTCATGGAAAACGTCATCATCGCCAGCAACATGGACGCCACCTACAACATGCCACAGGCGCTGCTGCACACCAAGAAGTACAAGGAGCGCGAGCAGCACCTGCAGGACAAGGCCATGGGTCTGCTGGAGATCGTGGGTCTGCAGGACAAGGCCGGCGAGCGTGCCAACTCCCTGCCCTACGGCCACCAGAGAAAGCTGGAGATCGCCCGCGCCATGGCACTGGAGCCCAAGCTCCTGCTGCTGGACGAGCCGGCTGCCGGCATGAACGCGGACGAGTCCCTGGAACTGGTTGACTTCGTGCGCGAGATCCGCGACCGCTTCGACATCACCATCCTGATGATTGAGCACCACATGGACGTGGTCACCAATCTCTGCGATTACTGCACGGTGCTCAACTTCGGCAAGACCATCGCCGTCGGCACGCCCGCCGAGGTCAAGAGCGATCCCGAAGTGATCCGCGCGTATCTGGGAGGGAATGAATAATGGCAGCGATACTGAAGATTGAAAACCTGAAAGCGGCTTACGGCGGCATTCATGCCCTCCGCGGCGTCTCCCTCGAGGTTGAGGAAGGCGAGATCGTCTCCGTCCTGGGCGCCAACGGCGCCGGCAAATCCACGCTGCTCAAGTGCATCTCCGCTGTCATGAAGCGCACGGACGGCACCATTGAGTTCATGGGCAAGCCCATCTCCAACAAGCCCCATGAGATCGTGGAGTCCGGCCTGGTCCAGGTTCCCGAAGCCCGGCAGATTTTTGCCAAGCTCACCGTGGCGGAAAACCTCCGCGTCGGCGTGGGCACCCGCAAGGATACCGAGGGCATCAAGCGCGACTATGAGCGCGTGTACGCCATGTTCCCCCGCCTCAAGGAGCGCGAAAAGCAGTACGGCGGTCTCCTCTCCGGCGGCGAGCAGCAGATGCTGGCCATCGCCCGCGGCATCATGGCCAACCCCAAGCTCATGATGTTTGACGAGCCGTCCCTGGGCCTGGCCCCCGTGATCGTCTCCCAGATGTTTGAGATCATCAAGGAGATCAACAACGACGGCTGCTCCATCCTTCTGATCGAACAGAACGCCAACAAGGCCCTGCAGATTTCCGACCATGCCTACATCATGCAGACCGGCGAGGTCGTGCGTTACGGCACCGGCGCGGAGCTGCTGGCGGATGACACCCTCAGCGCCGCCTATCTCGGCAACTGAGCGACAAACAAAACACAGAAAAAATCCCGGTCTTTTGACCGGGATTTTTCTTTGCCGGGACTCCGGCACTCTTTTACGCTCAGCAGCAGGCGTTGGAGAACTTGTTCTTGACCTGCTGGAGCTGCTGGGCGGGCGCCGTGTCGGAGGGATACCAGCCGTGATCGGCCATGGCGGCGTAGACACCGCTCTGCATGCCGATGGCGTCGTTGAGAGCGCTGCTGAAGGCCTCGTGCACCTTGGGAGTGGCGGACTCGATGGAGCCGTGCAGATACAGATCACAGACGCCCTTGGCGGTCAGGAGGATGCCCTCCATGATTTCCTTGTCGTTCATGTCTTCTCCTCCTTAGACCAGATTGTAGAACTTGGTAAAGAGATTGCGATTGGTGTTGACCAGCGCCTGGGCCTGGGAGCGCAGGGCGGGATCGGTGAGAGTGTTGGCGGCTTCCTGGCACTGCTTGACCATAAATTCGGCGTGGCCCAGCGCGTCCTCCACATAGAGCAGTTCTTTGGGACTCATGTGTGTGCTTCCTTTCTGATTGAAAATGGCAGCGTTGCTGCAGGTCTAGTTTGTGCGGAAGTGACCGCGATACACCCGGCAAAAGCTGTCTGCGCCAAAAAGCGGCCGTATGCGGCCGCTGGAAATTTTTTAAATAACAACCCCGGCACCGTGAGGTGCCGGGGCTTGGAACGCGTTTAAGCGTCTTTTTTCTTTTTAAATACAAAGAGCTTGCTGAATACGTAATTGCCGATGACCACGAGAACCGCGGAGATGAAGGTCGCCACATAGAGGTTGATGCCCAGCACATTGCCCAGCAGCTGCATCACCGCCCAATCCAGCGCCAGCGTGGCGAGACGGGAGGTCACGAAGCCGGAGGCCTCGGCGAGAATGTTGGGGTTCCTGCTCTGAAAGACCCACTTGCGGTTGGTGGGATAGGCGAAGGCCACGCCCGCCACCCAGTTGACCACGGACAGCACCGTGTTCTGCAGAGAAGTGGGGTGGGTGGTACCGGCGTAGAAGAGGAAATTCCAGAGGAACTTGGCACCCCACGCGACCACTGTGGTCAGCCCGCCGACGATGAGATACACCAGGATCTCCCGGTGCTTGACGCACAGGGCTTTGATTTTTTCGATCATTTGTCTTCTCCTTCACGACCGCAGATGCGGGAGATGATATAGCGGGGACGGCCCTTGATCTCATCGTAGATCCTGGCCAGGTAGTAGCCGATGATGCCGAGGGAGATCATCAGGAAGCTGCCGATCAGAAGCAGCAGCAAAATCACGGTGGTAAAGCCGGGCTGGGCGATGCCCATGATCTTCTGCACCAGGGAGATCACGCCGAAAACCACCGCCACGATGAGCGTCACAACGCCCATCACGGTGACCATGTGCAGCGGCACGGAGGAGAAGGAGGTGATGTTGGTGATGGCGTATTTGATCAGCGACTTGGTGGACCACTTGCTCTCACCCTCGGTGCGCTCCTGCACCCGGTAGCTGACCTCGGCCTTCCTGTAGCCCACCCAGAAGGAGAGGGCCCGGAAGAAGACGTTGCGCTCCGGAAGACGGTTGAGGGTGTCCACCACCTTGCGGTCAAGGAGCTTGAAGTCCGAGGAGGAGGCCATGTCCATGCCGGTGGCCCGGCTGATGATGCCGTAGAAGGAGTTGGCGGCAAAGCGGTGCAGGCCGCTCTCCTCGCCGCGATCCTCCTTGATGCCCTCGACGACCTCGTAGCCCTCTTCCCAGAGACGGTACATCTCGACGATTTTCTCGGGCGGATGCTGCAGATCGCAGTCGATCACCACCACGCAGTCACCCTTCGCGGTCTCAAGCCCGGCGAACATCGCGGACTCCTTGCCGAAGTTGCGGCTGAAATGGACGCCAACCACATGGGGATCTTCCTCGGAGCAGCGCTGGATCTCCTGCCAGGTGCCGTCCTTCGAGCCGTCGTCCACAAACAGCAGCTCGTACGCGATGCCGGCGCCGCCGAGCACCTCGGCCATGCGGCGGGTGGCCACGGCGATCATTTTTTCCTCGTTGTACGAGGGCAGAATGACAGATAACAAGGGGGAAGCCTCCTTATTTAGAAATCAGATAGGTGGCGGACAGGCCCGTCTCAAACAGCGGTTCAGCGTGTGTAAAGCCGGTCTCGCTGCCAAGCCGTTCAAGCAGCGCCTCAGCGTCATAGCCGCTGGACCAAAACTCGCTGATGTCGATGTAGACGACGGCCTCGTCATGGTCGCCCACATAGGCCTTTACCCCGGCCAGATCGCGCTCGTCGGTGACATAGACCTCCGGAAAGGTGAGCAGCTGAATGAGATCCTCCGTCATGGGGACAAAGGCCCACTCGGGCTCGGCCAGAAACACGCAGGGGTCCTCACGGTGCTCGGCGAGCACAGCGTTGTACACCGCGTGCTCGGGATAGAGATAGTCCGGCGGCGCGCAGCGTGCCTCCCACAGGGCCAGCAGCGCCACGGCGAGAAACACCAGGGATTTGACCTGCCGTTCCCGCGGGAAATCGCCCAGCGCCGTCTCCAGCAGATCCAGCAGCCAGCAGACCGCCAGCACAAAAATGGGAATCAGGTTGTAGATGTAGCGCGGCTCGTCCACCGGGGAGATCACCGCCACCAGCACAAAAGTCACAAAGGCGGGCAGGATCAGCACCAGCCAATCCGGGGAGAGCTTTTGCTCCCGGCCCGCGGCCCGCAGCTTTTGGAAGCAGAGCGCAAGCCCCGCCGCGGTGGCAAGCCCGGTGAAGATGGCGGCCTTCAGCCCGTGCCTGGCCTGGGCCACAAACTTCATGAGCCGGGCCGGGTACTGGGCAAAGTTTTTCAGGTTGTCCATGGCGCTCTCACCGGAGACCAGCTCCCCGGAGAACAGGTGGGTCAGTGCCGCGGGGAAGAGCAGCAGCAGAGCCAGCGCCCCCACAAGCGCGCAGGGAATAAACCAGGCCAGCGCCCTATACTGCTTTTTGCAAAGCGCCCAGAGCACATAGGCAGCGCAGAGGAAAAAAGCGTAGAACACAAAATAATACTGGGTCATCAGCCCCGCCAGCAGGGTGAGACCGACGAAAACACACGTACGCGGCTGAAACCTACGCATCAGGGAAGCGATGAAGAAGGCCAGCACCACCGTCAGCAGCGTCAGGAGCACATACATGCGGATCATGATCATGGTGGAAAGCCCGATCACGCTCAGCCCGTAGAGCGCCGCGCCCGCCGCCGCGTTGGGCCGGCTGCCGCCGAGCTTGCGCACCAGGGCGTAGAGCATCCAAACACAGCCCAGATAGATCACCCAGTCCAGCACCAGACCGGTCCATTTGGAGAAGCTGCCGCGTGCCAGGGTGGATGCGATGTTAAACAGCCAGTAGTACAGGGGCGGGTGTACGTCGTTGACCTGGTTGTAGTAGACGGAGGCAAAATCAAAGCCCTCGTCCCCGCTGACCGTGACGTAGTCCAGAAGCTCGTCCCGTGTGACGACACGGCGCTCGATGCTGTCATACTTCAGCCCGCCGAGAAAGGGCCGGTAGCTGGAGTTGGAGAGCCCGTAGGTATAGATCTCGTCGATGAACATGCCCTGCTTGCGGCTGGAGAACAGAAAGCACACGCCGGTGACCAGAATCAGCACCAGCGCCAGCGCCCAGATCTGCCTGAACTTCTCTCTCATGGGATACCTCCGGGGGAAAACTCAATGCTTCATTATACTGCTGCGGCGGAGTTTGCGCAAGGCTTTTGTGAAAAGAGACGGCGCGCAGCGAAACCACGCTGCGCGCACAGACTTATGTCGGATCGTTGCCACCCATGGCCTCCCGTTCGGCGGCGGAGACGATGTCGTCAAAATCACCGATCTCAACTTCCACGTCCTTCTCGCCAGGCTCCAGATAGTCGGCCTTGAGCGCGCCGATCTCCGTCTGCTTTGCACGGATGGAGTCCGTGATCCGGCCTGCCTGTTCAAAGAGCGGGACGAAGAAGCCCTCGGGCGCGGCCTTGGCCTGCTCAAAGTAGAGCCGTCCGATCTCCGCGTACACGCGCTTGAGCTCCTCATGCTCACTGTTGAGCGCCAGGGTGAGCTTGGTAATCTGAGCAAAGGCCTTGGCCCGGTCCGCGCCCTTGGTGTAGACGTCGGTGACGCCGGTGTTGACGGCCACGTCCCTGACTTTGCCGCCGAGCTTGGTGAGCGTGCCGAGGGTGCCGCTAATGAGTTCCTTATAGTCCGCCATGCTGATCTTCCTCCTTATGTTCTTCGGTTTCACAGTCTGCCGCGGCGTTCTCCGGGGGCAGAATGACGATGGGGGCGTTTACCCGGTTGACGTACAGATCGCCCTCAGAGAAGGGCTTTCTGGATTTGATGAAGAGAACGATGGCCGCGCCCAGCACCAGCAACAGGCTCAGCGCCTGGGAGACGCGGATCCCGGTGGACCCGATGTAGAGCGAGTCGGTGCGCAGCCCCTCGATCCAGAAGCGGCCGATGCCGTAGAGCAGGAAATAGAGCGTCATGCAGTGGCCGTCAAAGCGGCGCTTGCCCTTCTTCTCAAACCACAGCAAAAACAGCAGCACACCCAGATTCCAAAGACTCTCATACAGAAAGGTGGGGTGGACGTAGATGGTGGTCCCGTCCGGGGCGGTCAGACCCATGCGGCAGAAGATCGTCGTCTCCCGTCCGAAAGCCTCCCGGTTCATGAAGTTGCCCCAGCGGCCGATGATCTGCCCCAGCAGCAGGCCGTAGACGATGTCGTCCAGCATGGCGCCGATGGGGACGCGCTTGTGCCGGCAGAGCAGCACCACCACCAAAATCCCGGCGATGACACCGCCATAGATGGCAAGGCCGCCGTTCCAGACGGCCAGGAATTCGTCCATGTGCTGAAGATAGTAGTCCAGCCGGAAGGCAACGTAGTAGAGCCGCGCGCCGAGGATGGAGCTGGGGATCAGCCAGAGCATCACGTCGTAGACGTCGTCCTCCTTCAGCCCGAAGCGCTTGGCGCGCTTGGCGCAGAGGTTGATGCCCAGCAGAAAACCGATGCCGATCAGCACGCCGTAAAAGTAGATGGGGCGGCCGAAGAGCGTGAAATACGCGGGCGGGTTGATGGAGAAATCTCCCAGCATGGGGAAGGAGATGGAGGATTCGCGCTGTATGGTTTCCAGCATGGCGTCACACTTTCTTCGGCGCAATGACCGAGAGGGCCATGCGCTCGGCCGTGAGATTCTCCGCCACAAAGCGGCGGCAGTCCTCCGCCGTCACGCCCTCCAGCAGACGGAAGGCATCCAGAGCGCAAAAGCCGTCAAACACGCCGCCGGCGAGGGAGACGCACACGTTGTCAAAGTCCTCCAGCCCGCGCAGACGCGCGCCCAGAGAGGCGCGGCGGGCCCGCTGGAACGTGCCCTCGTCAAAGCCCTCGGCGGCAATGCGGGCGCACTCTGTCCGGAAGGCCTGCAGCACCGCGTGAGGATCCCGGCTCTCGCCGCCGACGATGACGGTGACGGTACCCGCGCTGGAATCCACCTCGTAGTCAAAGTCCATGTTCAACAGACCCTGCTCGTAGCCTCTGGTGAAAAACGGGGAGGAGGAGCCGCAGAGCATCCGCAGCGCCAGCGTGGCAACCAGTCTGCGGCGCAGGGCGTCCTCGCCGTACACACCGGGGAGCAGCTTGACCCCGATGAGAAACTGCGGGGCCGAGACCTCCATCTGCGCCGTGCGCTCCGGCGTCACGGGCAACAGATCCTCTTTTTCTCCAAAGTCCGCCGCGGGGACCGGGGCGCAGTCGGCGGGCAGTTCCTCCTCCGCGATGCGGCGGATGGCCTCCGGGTCCACGTCGCCCTCCACACAGAGGACCATGTTGGAGGGGGCGTAAAAGACTTTATGGCAGGCGTAGAGCGTGTCGGCGGTGATTTTTGCAATGGACTCCACGGTGCCGGCCACGCGGTCCCGGATGGGATGGCGGGCGTAGAGCTGGCCCAGCAGGTTGTAGTAGATGGAGATACCGGGGTTGTCCTCCCCCATGCGGATCTCCTGGGCGATGATACCCTGCTCCTTCTGCACGGTCTCGTCGGTGAAGTAGGGGGTGGAGACAAAGTGCAGCAGCATCCGCAGGTTTTCCTCAAAGCCCTCGGTACACTGGAAGTAATAGCAGGTCATGTCCGAGGAGGTGAAGGCGTTGGGGTCGGCACCGTTGGAGGAGAGGATGTTCAGGGCGCTGTCACCGTTTGGCAGGTCGAACATCTTGTGCTCCAGAAAGTGGGCCACGCCCGCCGGGGTGTCCTTTGTCTCCCCGTCCAGGGTAAAGCGGCGGCAGGCCCCGCCGTAGTTGGTGGCAAAGGCCGCGTAACAGGTGGAAAAGTCCTTCTTCGGGATGACCCGCAGCTCCAGCCCGTTCGGGAGCTTCTCGCTGTACAGGGTCTCACCGATTCCGGAAAACTCAATTTTCTGCATCGTCTTCCTCCTCGCCCGCGGACGCGGCTTCTTCGTCCTCGCCCCGCAGGAAATAGATCAAATCGCACTCCAGACTGTTGGCCACGGCCATCACGTCCTCTTTCGTGACCTCGCCCACCAGCTCGGCAAGCTCGGCCGGGCCGTAGTCCAATCCGTCCAGGGCCTGGCTGAGCCAGAAGCCCTCCAGATCGCCCTGGCTGTCCAGAGTGGCCCGCAGATCCGAGGCCACGGCACGCCGGGCCCAGGTCATCTCCTCGTCGCTGATCTCGCCTTTTTTCACAGCGTCCAGCTGGGCAAAGATCTCGTCGCGGGCTTTCTCAAAATTCTCAAAGGCCACGCCGGAGGAGACCAGCATCAGCCCCTTGCGCAGGACAATGGCGGAGCTGGCGTAATAGCAGAGGGAGAACTTCTCCCGCACGTTCAGAAACAGCTTGGAGGTGGCGCCGCTGCCAAAGACGGCGTTGAACACGTGCAGGGCGGCCCGGTTGGGCTCCTCCATGCACTCGCCCAGGCGAAAGCCCATCACAAGCTTACCCTGGGTGACATCCATCCGCTCCTCCACGTAGCGCACCTGGTCCTCCACCGCGTTCATCCTAAGGTCGGTGCCGATGTCCCAGTTGATCTCGCCCCTGGGCATGCCGGCAAAGGCGTCGCGCAGCGCGGCGCAGACGGCGCGGCTGGCGCTTCTGCCGCAGTAGAAGATCTCCACCGGGCAAGTGCGCACAAGCTCGCGGTAGTGCTTCGTCAGCTTCTTGTAGTGGATGGACTCGCACTCTTCCAGACTGCCGAAGCGGGAGACGGCAAAGTCCTCATAGCAGCACATCTCCTCGATGCAGCGCTGCACGGCGTAGCTGCGCTTGTCGTTGACGCGGCTGCGGATCAGATCGGCCAGCTTTTCCCGCTCGCTGTCCACATACTGGGGCAGCAGCAGCCCGCCCCGGGTGTTCGGGGAGAGCAGCAGCTCCGCCGTCAGGGAGCAGACCTCGCCCAGCAGGTTTTCCCCGCCGGGGAGATAGGCCGGCTCCGGGAAGCTGGCAAAAAAGCCGAGACAGTGGATCTCACCGATGCGGCGGATCACCGGCTCGATGGCGGTGCCGTAGAGCTCGTCCAGCCGCCGGGAGAGCTGCTCCATATCCCGGTAGCGGGTGGTGCCCCGGCGCAGCACGGCGGGGATCAGCGCGTTCATGGCCGCGGTCTCCCGGCTCAGCTGGGTCAGAAGATTGACGCTCAGACAGGCGGTTTTAAACTTATCCGTCCGCAGGTGCGTGAGAAATACACCGGGCAGCAGCTCGGTTCTGGTAACTTCCATGGGACACCTCCGCGTTTGAGAGTTTCTCTTTTTCCAACTATACCATAAAGCGGCGGAAAATGGTAGAAGAATTGTGAATCCTATCCGATGGCTCCGCCGAGATACGGCGCGCCGTCCACCGTGACCGCATCGCCCTGCCGGGAGATGATATGGCTGCGGCCGGAAAAGTCCGTCCAGGTGACGCGAAAGTGCTCCAGGGCTGCGGGGCGGAGACGGAGGGTTCCGTCCCGCAGCTCCAGTCCCAGCACCTCCCGCGTCCAGACCCGGAAGAACCAGCCCGCAGAACCCGTGTACCAGGTCCAGCCGGCGATGCCCTCCCGGCCTTTGGCGGCGCAGACGTCCGCCGGCAGGACAAAGGGCTCGGCCTCAAAAACCGCGGGGTCGTGGTTTTCCGGCAGCAGCATCCGCAGCAGCTCCAGCCCGTCCTCCCTCCGTCCAAGACGCAGCGCTGCCATGGCCAGCCACACGGCGGCGTGGGTGTACTGCCCGCCGTTTTCCCGAAAGCCCGCCCCGTAGCCGCTGAGATAGCCGGGGCTGTCTTCTGCGCCGTAGGGCGGATCCAACAGGCGGATGAGCCCGTGCTCCCGGTCCGCCAGGCGGCGGATGGCGGCGTCCACCGCGGCCTGCGCGTGCTCCGGCAAGGCCCAGGGGCAGAAGGCCGCCCAGCTCTGGGCAACGGAGTCGATCCGTTCCCCGTCCCCCAGGGGCCGCCCGTCCTCCCGATAGGCGCGGGGATACCACCGGCCGCTGAAGCAGCTCTCCGCGGCCAGACCCACCGTTCGGGCGAGGTCCAGCATCTCGGACGCCCGCGCGTCCCCCAGCCGATCCAGCAGGGCGGCAAAGCGCCCGGCGCAGCAGGAGAGAAACCAGCCCAGCCACACGCTCTCACCGCCGGTGCGGTCCATGCCGTCGTTCCAGTCGCCGCTGCCCATCCGAGGCAGCCCGTGGGGGCCGAAGCCCCGGCGGCGGCAGCATGCCAGCGCGGCATGCGCGTGTTCCAAAACCGGCTCGCGCCGGGGACTCACGGCGGGGCGCTCATAGCGGTCGCGCTCCTCGGGCCGCAGCGGCGCGGAATAGCGGTAGCCCTCCTTCCAGGCGCAGAAAGCGAGGTCCCCTGTGGCCTCCACATATTCGCACAGCGCCCAGATAAGCCACAGCAGATCGTCCGAGCAGCGGGTGCGCACGCCCCTGTCCCCATCCGGGTGGCGGTGCCACCAGTGCATCACGTCCCCCTCCTCGTACTGGTGGCGGCAGCACTCCAGAATCTGACGCCGGGCGAGGGCGGGGTCGATCAGCAGGAGGTTGACGGCGTCCTGCAGCTGGTCGCGAAAGCCCACCGCCCCGCCGCTCTGGTAGAGACTGCTGCGGGCGAGCATGCGGCAGGCGTAGGTCTGATACACAGCCCAGCCGTTGAGATAGTGCTCCTCCGCCGGGCGCAGGCCCTGCACCGAGAAGCGCCGCAGCAGTCCGCGCCAGTACGCCTCCGTCTCCCGCAGCATGGCCTCGGCGCTCTCCGGGGTGAGACTGCGGCGCAGTTCCTCCTCCGAACAGCAGCCGCAGGCGAGCACGGTTGTCTGATGCCCGGTGAAGCGGCAGCGGAGCGTGCCGCCCTCCGCTTCCCAGTGGCCGGGGGCGGAGACGGCAAAGAGCGTCCGCACATCGGCAAGATAGCTTTCCGGATTTTCGGCCGCGGCCAGATCTTCCCGAAGCTCCAGGCGCAGGGAGGCGCTGTCCGGCCCGCCCGCCAGCGGCGCGCATCCCCAGCAGAGCTCGAGCCCCGCCGCGCCCCGGACCAGCAGCAGCCGGACCTCGCGCTCCGGCGGGAGAAACAGCAGCGTCTCCACCCGCCGCTCTCCAATCGTTTTCTCCCAGCGGGCAAGGCCAAAGGAGTAGTTTACATAACATTCAGAAGCGCCGTCGGCAAAGAGGCTGACCGCGCTTGCTCCGACTGCGGCTGTCAGCCGCTCCGAGCCCCGGACGGCGGTGATCTCCGCCGGGGGCGGCAGAAGCCGCATCTCCCGGGCGTTTGCCAGCCACAGCCCCGCCGGGCCGAAGTCGGCGGCAAAGGCGGAGAGACTGCCGTTTGTCAGCACGTGCTGCCAGATCCGCGGCGGCAGCGCAGGGGAGGGGCGGTAGCAAAAACCGTCCTCCTTCCAGTGAAAGGCGGGCGCTTCCGCGCCGCGCGCGGGCAGCAGCGCCGCCTCCTCAAACACGAGGGGCAGCGGAGGCCCGCCGACCGAGAAAACGGCGCGGCTCTGCACGGCCTCCTCCGCCTCCGGCGGGACAAAGCGGATGCCGCCCTCCGCGCCCAGCAGGGCTTCCAGCCCCACCGCGGCCAGCGCTTTTTCCAGGCGGCTGCGCTCCGGCTGAAAGTATTCGCCCTGCCCGGCGGAGAAGAACACCAGCTCGCTCTCCACGCCGCAGGCCTTGAGCAGGCAGAAGGCGCGCAGCAGGCTGTCGCTCTCCCGGGCGGAGGCCTGGCAGCAGAGCAGCGGGAAATCACCCGAGAGCCCCCAGCGCCAGAGCTCCCGCCGGGGCGCGGCGGCAAGCGGCGCGGCCTTCCATACGGCGAGCGCCAGCTCCATGGCCTGGCCGATCTCGGCGGGCGGCATCCCCAGGCGCATGGCCGCGGCATGCACCATGTTGCCGGGCTCCTGTGAGCAGAGGGCCAGCAGCCGCTCCGCGGCGGAGGAGGCCTCTTCTTCCGTGGCACCGAGACAGAGGGCGAGAGTGAGTGCCTCCGTGCGTCCCGGTCTGAGCCGGAGCAGAAGCTCGCCCTTTACCTGCGGCGTGACGAGCGGGCCGAGACCGCCCCGCCGATCCGCGTCAAAGCGGAGGGGGAGCGAGGCCGCCAGACAGAGCCAGAGCTCCTTTCCGCCGGCTTTGGAGAGCCTGCGCAGCAGCAGCTTGCCGTCCTGTTCCCGGGCTTCCAGTCCCAACTGCCAGTAGGCGCGGGCGTCCGCCCAGTCCCGGAGCTTTGCCAGAACCGGGCGAAAGAGAATTGATACAGGGACGCTGACACTCCGCTCGGAGAGAAGGGACAACGCCACAAGCTCACCGAGCTCCCCGGCGGCGCAGCAGCGCGTGACGACACAGCGCACGCCGTCTGTGAGAAAGCGCCGGGAAAAGCGCAGCTCGTCCATTTCCCAGACAGCCTCCTCCACAGCGCCGGAGCCCACGCGCAGCACAAGGCCGGGATCGCCGTTCTCGCCGCGGTAGACGCAGGTGTCGCCCAGAAAGGCGGCGCTCTCCCCGCGGGAAGTCAGGTGCAGATGGTAGACGCCGTTGGAGAGCACCGAGGCTTTTGGCGCGTCTCCCTCCCGGCCGGCAAGACGCCAGAGCGCCGTGGGGACTTTCTCCGGCCGCTCGGGGACGGGACTGCCGTCCCGCCGGAGAACACGCCCGTCCTCGGGCAGGCGCTCCTGCAGCAGCAGGGTATAGGCCGCCATCTCGGGATCGGCCAGAAAGAGCCGCTGCACCGCTCCCTCCTCCAGGGCGTTGACGGCGGCGAGAACGCTCATGCCCAGGTGGTGGGCCATCCAGCAGGCGACCCGGGCGCCGTCCGGCTGCTCGCTGCGGCCGGGGGTGAAATCCAGGGCCTCCAGATAGCCCCAGCGCCCACGGGCCCCCAGGGCCGCCAGCCTGCGGAGATTGCGCAGCGCGGCGGCGGGTTCCGCTGCCAGGGCCAGAAAGGAGGCGTAGGGGGCCACGACCATCTCCGTCTCCAGCCCCCGCTTCAGGGCAAGCTCCGGGCAGCCGTGGGCCTTGTAGCGGTAGTTCAGCGCGGCGTCCAGGGCGTAAAAGGCGCTCTCCGAGCTGCCCCAGGGCTTGCCGGGGGCGTGCCTGCGCCGCTGCACATAGAGGCAGAAGCGGGCGCTCTCGTAGAGGAGACTGGCGCGGTCGTAGGGCAGAAACAGCGCCGGCATGAGATACTCAAACATGGTGCCCGACCAGCTGGCAAGGCCCCGGTAGCCGTCCTTCTGCAGCTGGGCGCGGCTGAGCCTTTGCCAGTGGCGCAGGGGTACCTGCCCGCGGGCGACGGCGAGGTAGCTTGTGAGCATGGCCTCGCTTGCCATGAGATCGTACCAGCCGCCGGTCCCGGCCTTCTTTTCCGGGTCGTAGCAGATGAAAAAGAGCATGCGCTTTTTGTCAAACAGCGGGGCAAAATCCATCGCGCCGATCAGAGCCGAGAGCCGCCCGGCAAGCTCTTCTTCGCCCCAGCCGAGCAGCGCCGAGCGGGCGGTGATCAATCCCGCGCAGAGGTTGCCGCTGTCCACGGTGGAGATCATCCGGGGCGGCAGGGGACGCAGCGTGCGGGTGTCGTACCAGTTGAAGAAGTGGCCAAGGTGCCGCTCCATGGCTTCCAGCGTGTCCGTCGTTTGCCGGAGCATGGCCTTTGCCTCCTGCCGGGGGATCAGTCCGCGATCCCCCAGCGCCGCCGCGGCGGCCAGATACAGCCCGATGTTGGTGGGGGAAGTGCGGTGCGCCGCGCCCACCGGGGGCTGCTGCTGAAAGTTGTCCGGCGGGAGAAAGTGATCCTCCGGCCCGGCCAGATCCCGGAAATAGGCAAAGCTCTCCAGCGCCGAGGAGAAGAGCAGCTCCCGGTCACGCAGGGAGAGGGGCCGCGCCTTCTGGGCGGGAAGGGCCAGCGCCGCCGCAGCGGCCGGGGAGAGCAGCCACAGCAGCCCCGCCGCCTTGCCGATCACAAAGGGGGAAAAGGCCATCAGCAGCACCCCCAGCACCACCGTGGGCCACATGGCCCGCACATGCGCCGCGAGTCCTCTCCCGCCCCGGGTCTGGGCAAAGGTCTGCCATTCCAGCAGCTTTTTCCGGGAGACACACATGCGCCAGAGGGCGGTGGCGATGGCGGAGAACGAGACCCAGGCGTCATAGGGCAGCAGCCAGAGCCGCACCAGGCAACGCAGCAGCACCCCGCCCAAGCCTGTCAGAAGCCGGCTGTGCCGCCGCAGCCGCGGACCCCGGCCACGGCGGCTGCGGACGGCCTCGGTCAAGGAGAGCAGCAGGCTCTGGACCAGGCACAGCAGTGCCGCCAGCGCCGCGGCCTTCAGCCCCGCGGAGGCGGAGAACAGACCGCACAGCAGGGCCAGCATGGTCATCGGGGCCGTCAGAGAGCGCATCAGATTGTCAAAGAGTCGAAAGCGGTCCATCCGGGCAAAGCGTCGGCAGAAAACCCAGGGCATGTTCTGCCAGTCACCCCGGATCCAGCGGTGCTGTCTTTTGAAGTAGACCAGGGGCGTGGCGGGAAAGGCGTCGGAGAAGGCGGCGTCACTCATATAGGCGCCGCGCAGCAGAGCGCCCTCCAGCGCGTCGTGGGAGAGGATGCGCCCCGCGGGCAGACCTTCGGAGCAGCGCAGCAGCAGCCGCGCGTCCAGCAGCCCCTTGCCCGCAAAGCCCCCGGAGCCAAAGGCGTCCATGTAGAGTTCACTGCCGAGCCCGCCGTAGGGGTCGCTGCCGCCGGGCCCGGCAAAGATCAAGGCAAAGTCCGTGGCGGAGGCACTGGCAAGCTCGGTCTCGATCCGGGGGTGGATGACCCCGTGGCCGGCGCGCACTACCCCGTCTGACCCGAGAACCGGGCGGTTCAAGGGGTGGAGGGCGGCGCCGATCAGCTCGCCCAGCGCGCCGGGGTAGACCCGGGTGTCCGCATCCAGGGAGAGAATATAGCGGGTGCCACGCAGCGCTTCCCGGTCGCCCACAACCTGGAGCGCCGAAGGCTCGCCGCAGAGGAGCTTTGCCAGCTCCAGCAGCGCGCCGCGCTTGCGCTCGGTTCCGCACCAGCTCTTCCCGTCAAAGCTGCGCTCGCGCGTAAAGAGATAAAAGCCCCCGCCGTATTTGCGGTTGAGTGTTTCCACCGCCTTCCGCGCGTCAGCCAGCAGCGACTCGTCCTCCGGCGCGTGCTGTGTCGGCGCGGCGGGGAGATCCGCCAGCAGCCCAAAGCGGAGGTCCTTCCCCTCCCGGCGGGAGATGAGATACAATTCCTCCAGCCGCCCGATCTCGCAGCAGCCCAGGAGCACCGACAGCACGCAGACGCTCTTCCCCTCCTCCGGCACGCCGGCGCTGAGATCCAATCGGGGCAGGGGGCTGGGCCGGACGCGGCGCAGCAGCAGGGCGTCCAGCAGCCCCTTGACGATGGACCAGACCGGCACCGGCAGCAGCAGGAGCAACAGCGGCAGCTCCAGATCCAGGGTCAAAACCAGGCAGACCGGCAGTGTCACCAGCAGCAGAGCCGCAAGATACAGCGCGCTTCTGTGGGCGGGCGGCGGCGAGAAGAGAAGAAAGCCCACATGGCGGCTCTCCTCATCGGCCTGCGTGACCAGGCGGCGGGCCAGCTCCTGCTCCTCAACGCCCTCCCGGCGGGCCAGCTCCTCCAGACGCTGGAGATAGCGGCTGCGGGTGGTTTGATCCATGCGGGCAAAGCTGCCGTCACGCTCCGCGGCGAGGATGGCGGCCGAGACGTCGGCCTTTTCCAGCAGCTCCGCCATGTCCATGCCCGTAAGCCGCCGCAGGGAGGTGAAGAGCGCGGCCATGGAGTCGGTGAGCTGTTCGGGCTCTGTGCTGACGGAGAGCTTTCGGCAGAGACCCGCCGCGTTCTCCACCAGGGCGCTCTGCAGCGCCGCGGGAAAGAGCAGCAGCTCCCGGCGCTGCAGGACCGTGACGGACTGAAAGCCCTGCAGAAAGATCTCACAGCGCGCTTCGGTGAGTTTTCCGTTTCCCGCTGTGAGCAGGGCGCGGCAGAGCTCCGGCACCAGCAGCCGCCCCCGGGCGCTGCGCTGCCGCTCGGCGGCGCGGAGAGCTTGCAGCGCGTCCGGATAGACGGCCTGCAGCAGGTAGTGGTTGTCCAGCAGCCACTCGCAGGCGGCGGGCAGGTGCGTCTCCTGCCGGGCCCGTTTCTGCAGCAGGGCGAGGCAGCGGTCGATCTCCTGCCGGTGTTTCCTCAGCGCCCTGGCGTCCGCGCGGCCGTCGGCAAAGCCGTCGGGCCGCAGGGACCGCGCGCAGGAGACGGCGTAGTCGTACAGCCGCTCGTCCTCGATATAGGGAATGAGATTCATGCTGTCCATGGAAACCTCCCAATCAAAAAAAGCGGCAGACATACAGTCTGCCAAACAATTTTTCCCATGGACGGGGGAGAGTATGCATGAAGCCATCTGACAAGAAAAAACACTTGACAGAACAACGCGCGGCGTGTATACTCTGTTAAGCTCGAACACTTGACAGGGGGCATCGCCATGGCCGAGAGCAGATGGACAAGAAGCATGCTGCTGGATTTCTATGGCGAGCTGCTGACAGACAAACAGCGCGAGTGCTTTGATCTGCACTACAACGAGGATCTGTCCCTGTCCGAGATCGCCGAGCAGCTTGGGATTTCCCGGCAGGGCGTCTGGGACAACATCCGCCGCGCCGAGAGCGTGCTGGAGGATATGGAGAACAAGACCGGCCTGCTGCGCAGGTTTGAGGAAAACCGCGCGGAGCTGGAAAAGCTGCTCAAAAAGCTCGAGCGCCTGCGCGAGGCGCGCGGGGAAGAGGCGGGGAAGCTGGCCAACGAGTGCGCATCCCAGGTTCGGATGCTGATCGACAGAGGATAAACCATGGCATTTGAAAGCTTATCCGAAAAACTCAATGAGGCGTTCAAGAAGCTGCGCGGCAAAGGCCGTCTGACCGAGAGCGATGTCCGTGAGGCGATGCGCGAGGTGCGCATGGCCCTGCTGGAGGCTGACGTCAGCTTCAAGGTGGTCAAGCAGTTTACCAAATCCGTCACCGAGAAGGCTGTCGGCACCGATGTTCTGGAGGCCCTGAACCCGGCGCAGATGGTCATCAAGATCGTCAATCAGGAGCTCTGCGACCTGATGGGCGGCCAGAACCAGAAGCTCAACATCGGCCCCAAGTCTCCCAGCGTGGTCATGCTGGTGGGCCTGCAGGGCGCGGGCAAGACCACCAACGGCGCAAAGCTCGCGGCCTACATGCGCAAGCAGGGCAAGCGTCCGCTGCTGGCCGCCTGCGATATCTACCGTCCCGCGGCCATCAAGCAGCTGGAGACTGTGGGCGCGCAGCTGGGCATCCCCGTGTTCCAGATGGGGCAGCAAAATCCCGTGGACATCGCCAAGGCCGCCATCGAGCACGCCAAAAAGCACGGCAACGACCTGGTGTTCCTGGACACCGCCGGCCGCCTGCACATCGACGAGGCCCTGATGGACGAGCTGAAGAACATCAAGGCCGCCGTGGAGCCCGCGGAGATCCTGTTGACGGTGGACGCCATGACCGGCCAGGACGCCGTCAACGCCGCCAACGCCTTTGACGAGGCGCTGGGTATCACGGGCGTGATGCTCACCAAGCTCGACGGCGACGCCAGAGGCGGCGCGGCACTCTCCATCACCGCTTCCACCGGCAAGCCCATCAAGTTCATCGGCGTGGGCGAGAAGCTCGATATGATCGAGCCCTTCCATCCCGACCGCATGGCCTCCCGCATCCTCGGCATGGGCGACGTGCTGACGCTGATCGAAAAGGCGGAGCAGAGCTTTGACGAGAAGAAGGCGTTGGAGGCGGCTGAGAAGCTGCGGGCCAACCGTTTTACGCTCTCCGATTATCTGGATCAGATGGGCCAGCTGAAGAACATGGGTGATCTCGACAGCATCCTCGGGATGATCCCGGGGCTGGACGCCAAGGCACTCAAGGGTGCCAAGATCGATGACAAGGCCATGGCACGGCAGGAGGCCATCATCCTCTCCATGACCACGGCCGAGCGGGAGAACCCCTCCATCCTCAACTCCAGCCGCAAAAAGCGCATCGCCGCGGGCTCCGGCACCTCGGTGGTGGACGTCAACCGCCTGCTCAAGCAGTTTGAGGCCATGCAGCAGATGACCAAACAGTTCTCCGGCAAGAATATGAAGAAGCTGCAGAAAAAAATGGGCCGCATGGGCGGCGGGTTCCCTGGCCTCGGCGGCGGATTCCCCGGCTTCTGAATCCGATTCAAAGCCCAACGGGCTGCTTCTGGCACGGCGACCCCTCAGGCGCTGCGCGCCAGTGCCCCTTTCAGGGGAGCCAAACATTCCTTTTGTATACAGAGCAAGACAGCTTTGTAGATATATTTTCAAATTCTACATGGAGGTGAAACTACATGGTTAAAATCAGACTTCGCAGAATGGGCGCCAAGAAGGCTCCCTACTACCGTATCGTCGTCGCGGACTCCCGCAGCCCTCGTGACGGCCGCTTCATCGAGGAGCTGGGCATTTACGATCCCATGGCTGACGGCGAGAAGATCAAGGTCGATATGGAGCGCGCCAAGTACTGGATCGCCAACGGCGCACAGCCCACTGACACTGTCCGCGGTCTGCTCAAGAAGATCGAGGCCTAAGTAAGGAGTCCCATCCGCATGAAAGAGCTTTTGACCTACATCGTGCAGAGCCTGGTGGATGATCCCGCCCAGGTCTCTGTGACCGAGCGCAAGGCCGACGGCGAAATCATCTTTGAGGTGCGCGTTGCCGACGGCGACATGGGCAAGGTCATCGGCCGCAACGGTCGGATCGTCAAGCAGATCCGGATCCTGATGCGTGCCGTTGCCCAGAGAAAGGGCAAAAAAGTGTCCGTCGAGATCATGGACTGATCCGCAATCCACGAAAATTTCGGGAGAATTTCTCCCGGAAGCTTCGTGGATTTCTTATTTTCCGTTAAGAATTGTGCTTGTTTACACTTTGTCTGTATTTTCCGGCGGGAGTCTGTACTATACTCCCAAACAGAGGGAACGATCCTGCAACAGAGAATCCCGGGCGGAGGATCAGACGCCCGTGCAAGGAAAGGAGACACAATGAAAAACGTCAAGAAAATGCTGGCGATCCTGCTGGTGCTGATCATGGCGCTGTCCCTTGCCGCCTGCGGCTTTGAGGCCAAGATGACCATAGCGGCCAAAAAGATGGAAAAGCTCCAGAGCTACCGCATGGATCTGGATCTGGACATGGGGCTGAGCATGTCGCTGCTGGGCCAGTCCATGGATCTGGACATGGGCATGCAGGGCAAGGCGGACGTCAACACCAAGCCCATGAAGATGAAGATGGACATGGATATCTCCTCCATGGGGGAGACCATCCGGATGCTCAGCTACGCCGAGAAGACCGACGCGGGCTACGTCACCTATGTCACCCCGGACGGCGGGGACACCTGGGTCAAGCAGACCCTGGACGGCGGCCAGCTCCCCGAGGCGGGCGCCGCGACGAACTTTGCGCTGCTGTTCAAGCTGGCGGGCAAGTTTGAAAAGACCGGGACCGAGACCGTCCGCGGCTCTGAGGCCACGGTGTTCTCCGGCACGGTGGAGGGCGAGGACATCGCCCAGATGCTGGAGATGTCCGGCGTGATGGACACGCTGTCCGAGTCCATGGATGTGGAACTGGATGAGCTGGGCGTGGATCTGGCGAGCCTCGGCGGCATCCCCACCACCATCTCTGTGGACAACAAAACCGGCTACATCGTCCGCTACACCATGGATCTGACCGAGGTGATGCAGAACCTGATGCCGGCGATGATGGATCAGATGACGGCGTCGATCACGGAGGAGGCTGGCCTGGAGGGGCTGGATCTGAGCGCGCTGGGGCTGAAGCTGGATGTGAGCAAGACGGTGATGACCGTAGAGCTTTACGACTTCGATGCCGCCGGGACCGTT
This sequence comes from uncultured Eubacteriales bacterium, assembly GCA_900319835.1. Next base: position 34,002 of record ONPY01000002.1, read on the forward strand.
GAGATCCCCGCCGAGGCTCGGGAAGCCACCGAATTGAGCGAGCTTGCCGCGTAAGCAAAACAACCAAAAAGCCAGGCGTTCCGCATCGCGGAACGCCTGGCTTTTTTCTGTGGAGATCAGCCCTCGGGCCACTCCCGGGCGATGGCCTGCTCCAGCTCCGCCTTGGTCAGGGCGATGAACTGATGGCCGGTCACGACCAGGGGATTGGGGTTGGAGGTGATCCGCGCGAGATCCTGGGTCATGATGCCGCGCTTTTCGATGACGCTGCGGGCAGACGCCTGAATCATCCGGCCAAAGCGCTGCAGCTTTTCGTTCCCGTCCAGCTCGCCGCGCTTTTCCAGACCGCCGCCCCAGGTGTAGATCAGGGCCATGGGGTTGGTGGAGACCACGGCGCCCTCCAGGTAGCGGTAGTAGTGGCGGCGGACTGTGCCGTGGGCTGCCTCGAACTCAAACTTCCCGTCCGGGCTCATGAGCACCGAGGTCATCATGGCGTTGGAGCCGTAGGCCGTGGCCAGCATGTCGCTCATCACGTCGCCGTCGTAGTTCTGGGTGGCCCAGACGTAGCCGCCGGGGGACTTGATGGCGCGGGAAACCGCGTCGTCGATCAGGCAATATTCGTACTTGATGCCCTTGGCGCTGAACTTTTCGATAAACTCGTTGAGGTAGACCTGCTTGAAGATGTCCTTAAAGTAGCGGTCATAGACCTTGGAGATGGTGTCTTTGGAGGAGAACAGCAGATCCTGGTTGATGGACAGGGCGTAATTCATGCAGGTGCGGGCAAAGCCCGTGATGGAGGATTCCAGATTGTGCATGCCGGAGACCACGCCGGGACCGGTGAACTCATGCACGGTCTGGCGCTGCTCGCTGCCGTCTTGCCTGGTGTAGACCAGCTCCACCTTGCCGGGCTCGGGCACCAGCATCTCGGAGGCGCGGTATACGTCGCCGTAGGCATGGCGGGCCAGGGTGATGGGCTTTTTCCAGGTCTTCACCAGCGGATCCACACCGTCGATGAGGATGGGGGTGCGGAAGACCGTGCCGTCGAGGATGCTGCGGATGGTGGCGTTGGGGCTCTTGTACATCTTCTTGAGATTGAACTCCTGCATCCGCTCCAGGTTTGCGGTGATGGTGGCGCACTTGACCGCCACGCCGTATTTCTTGGTGGCCAGGGCCGAGTCGATCGTCACCTGATCCTCGGTCGCGTCGCGGGAGCGGATGGAGAGATCGTAGTACTCTTCCTTCAACTCCACAAAGGGCTCCACCAGCTGGCGCTTGACCTCTTTCCAGAGAATGCCGGCCATTTCATCTCCGTCCATCTCCACGATGGGGGTTGTCATTTCGATTTTATCCATTGTGATTGCTCCAATCCTTGCTTGTCGTCCGGGGACGTATGGAACGATCTTAGCACGGTAAAGCAAAAAAGTCGAGAGCTTTTTGAAAAAGCCAGCCCCCGTTTTCGGGGGCTGGCTGTGTGGGGATTATCTCCCGATATTGGAGTAAACCAGCGCGTCGGCGGTGTAATCGACGTCTGCGTCGGTGAGGGGGCTTTCGCAGGTGATGTGCTCCTCAAAGAAGGAATTGTTCAGGTAGACGTAGAGGAAGGCCTCGTTTTCCCCCTGCAGGACGGTCAGCTCCGTGCCGTCCGGGGCGGTGTGGGTGCGGGTCTGGAGCTTCGCGGGATCCTGGATCCTCGTCAGCACCTCGCGCCCGCTGGAGAGCGTGGAGTAGACCGAGTTGTAGCCGTAGCAGTTGAGGCGCTTGCCGGCGCTGTCCAGGTAGAAGCTGACACAGAAGCTGCCCTCGTCAAAGTAGTAGACTTTGTCAAAGCCCCGGGGCGCATCCCGGAACAGATCGCCATGGCAGGCCACGCTCTCGATGCGCGCGATGAGCTCCGCCTTGGGGAGAAAACGGGGATCGGAGGTGTCGGTGTGGATGTCGGTGCCGTAGGCGGCGTTCATCTCGGCGTCCATCTCCTCGACGGATTCCTTGCACCAGAGCAGGGTACTGCCGTGCCGGAGATTCAGACCGTATTTGGCGGCGATTTCCTCGAGCTTTCTCGCCTCCGCCTCGGTGTGAATGTCGTAGTTGAAGTCATAGTTGCCGTACTCGCTTTGGACGTATTCGTGGAAGGCGTTGTCCTGCGCGACCTCCTCGGGGGTGGCGATGCGTGTCTCAATGGCGTAGGCGGCGTAGTCCGGTTCGGTACCCTCGGGTGTGGCCTCCATCATCTTCTGGAAGCTCTCGTTGTCGTGATAATAGATGGTGCAGCCGCCGTCGGGATTGTCCACATAGGCGGAGCTGACGTTGTTGGCCGGCGGGAGGAAGACCGCGGGCTCGTTGGGGAGGTCGGGGCTGGTCTCGCGCCAACTGCGCCACTCGGCCCAGGCGGCCTTGGCGTTTTCGATCTTTTGGGCGACCTCGTCCAGCTCCTCCGGCGCGGCCTGGGGCTGGCTGATGGAGACCAGGGCCGAGCCGTCCGTGACGGCGGGCTCCTCGATCAGGATGGCCCTGGAGCCGAGAAAGCCGGCGGCGTAAGCGCCGACCGCGAGGAAGCTCGCAATCACGGCGGCGAGCAGGCCGATACGGATGATTTTATGCATATTGCGTGTTTTCATGTTTTGTACCTCCGTTTGGGGAGGCGCGTCTTCTTCCGCTTCCCGGAGGATCTGCTGCCAGAGCCGGGCCTTGTCGGCCTCGTTGAGACGCAGATCCATGGCGTCATGCATGCGTTTGTCAAGCAAGGAAGTCACCTCCCAGTTCTTTTTTCAGCAGTTTGCGCGCCCGGGAGAGCCGGGTGCGGATGGCGGCGGGGCGCTCATGGAGCATCGCCGCGATTTCGTCGGTGCGGTAGCCCTCGTAGTAAAACAGGTATACCGCGGTTTTGTAGGGCGCGGGCAGGGATAGAATCGCGTCAAAGAGGAAGAAGGTCTCCCTGTCCATGGCGGGAAGCGTGTCATAGTCCTCCAGCGGCAGCTCCGTGCGGCGCTTTTCCCGCAGGCGGTTTTTGCAGAGATTGCCCGCCGTCACGATCAGCCAGGCCTTTTCGTGCTCCGTGCTCTCAAAGGTCTTGCCCGCGCGCATTTCCCGGATGAGACTGACAAACACGTCCTGCACGATATCCTCACTGTCGTGCTTGTTTTTCATGTAGAGATATGCCACGCGATAGACGCGGTCGGCGTGTGCGGCATAGATGTCCTGGACGGTCCTGCCCGTACGCTGCAGGGTCTGTTCCGTATCAACCGCCTCCTTTCCGCCGGGCCTTTTTGCCCCGGCACCAAGGATACACCTGAGAAGGGGAAAATGTGACAAGAATTTTTTGAGTTTGGAATGTGGCGTGTGGAGTGATGGAGCGCTGCAGCGCGATTTGAATTCGATCCCTCCGGCCCTCCGGGCCACCTCCCTTTATCCAAAGGGAGGCATTCGCGGGAAGGGTATGGTCCCCCGTTTTTACGTCACGCAAGGATCGCGTTGCACGGGGATCTTTCCCGAAAGCGGTGACGTTTCACCACGCGCGTCGCGTTGGCCCCCTTTGTGAAAGGGGGCTGTCAGCGAAGCTGACTGGGGGATCGGATCTGATCGTCCGCGAAGCGGACACGATCACTCCACACTTCACTCTCCAAACTCCACACTCTTTTTTATTGGCAAGCGACCCGGTTCATGATATAATTATTCAGATACTGACACAGGAGGAACAGCATGGAAAAGAACGCGTTCATCGAGGCCGGGCGCATCGTCAACACCCACGGGGTGCAGGGCGAGGTGAAGATCGAGGTCTGGCTGGATTCGCCCAAGTTCTTCAAAAGCTTCAAGCGCCTCTATACCGCCGGCGGCCAGGAGCTCAAGGTCCTCTCGGCCCGCACGCACAAGGATTTTGTGATCGCAAAGCTGGAGGGCGTGGAGGACGTGAACGCCGCTATGGCGCTGAAAAACAAGGTGGTGTCCATCCGCCGCGCCGACGCGGCCCTGCCCCACGGCGCCTTTTTCCTGCAGGACATCCTGGGCGCGCGCGTCGTGGACGAGGACGGAAACGAGATCGGTGTCCTCGAGGACGTGATGGAGACCCCCGCCTCCAACATCTATGTGGTCAAGGGCGAGACAGAGCATCTGATCCCCGCCGTCCCGGAATTTATCAAAAAGACCGACGCCGAGGCGGGCATTATCACCGTACATCTGATCGAGGGCATGTAATGAGAATCGACATTTTAACGCTGTTTCCGGACACCGTCCACGCGGTGCTTCACGAGAGCATCATCGGCCGGGCGGCCAGGAAGGGCCTGGTGGAGATCAACTGCGTGCAGATCCGGGACTACACCGAAAACAAACAGAAGCAGGTGGACGACTACCCCTACGGCGGGGGCTTCGGCTGCGTGATGATGGCCCAGCCCCTGAAATCCTGCCTGGACGCGGTGATAGCCGATGCGGGCCGGCGCCGCCGCCGGGTCATCTACCTCTCCCCCCAGGGCAAGCCCTACACCCAGGCGACCGCACGGCGGCTGAAGGAGGACTACGACCACCTGGTGCTGGTCTGCGGCCACTACGAGGGCGTGGACGAGCGCTTTATCGAGCAGTGCGTGGACGAGGAGATCTCCCTGGGCGACTTCGTGCTGACCGGGGGCGAGATCGCCGCCATGGCGGTGGCGGACTCCGTCTGCCGCCTGGTACCCGGGGTGCTTGCGGACGAGCAGTGCTACATCGGGGAGAGCCACTGGGACGGCCTGCTGGAGTACCCACAGTACACCCGCCCCGAGGTCTGGGAGGGCCGCGCCGTGCCGGAGGTTTTACTCAACGGCGACCACGCGCGCATCGAACACTGGCGGCGGAAGCAGCAGTTTTACCGCACGAAGGAGAAGCGGCCTGACCTGTATGCGGCCTACCGGGCCGAGAGCGAGGAGGACAGAAAACTCATGAAGGAAGCAGAAAAGGACGCGGGAAGAAAGAAGCTGACCGCGCCGGTGACTTACCGGCAGGCGGTGATGGAGGACATCCCCCGGATTCTGGAGATCGTGCAGGCGGCCCGGGAGAGCCTGGGGCGCTTCGGCATCGACCAGTGGCAGGGCCCCTACCCCGGAGCCGAGCGCTTTGAGGAGGACATCCGGCTGGGCCAGTGCTTCATCGTGGAGCACAAGGGGGAGACCGGCGCCTTTTTTGTGCTCAGCACGCTGCCGGAGCCCAGCTACGACGACATCACCGACGGCAAGTGGTCTGCGGACGTGCCCTGCTGCGTGCTGCACCGGGCGGCGGTGGCGAAGGAATACCGGGGCAGCGGCATGAGCCAGGCGCTGATGCGCTGCGCCGACGAACAGGCCAGAGCCTACGGGCTCAAATGCATAAGAGTGGACACCCACAGGAAAAATAAACCCATGCAGAACCTGCTGCGGGAGAGCGGTTACCGCTACCGGGGCAACATTCTGGTGGACGCCGAGCCGGGGCACGATCCGCACCGGCAGGCTTTTGAAAAACTGCTGAAGGATAAGAAATGAATCTGACAGATTATCAGGAAATCAAGGCGCTGCTGGCGCGGCACAGGTTCCGCTTCTCCAAATCCATGGGGCAAAACTTTTTGACCGCCGCCTGGGTGCCGGAGGACATCGCCGCCTCGGCGGAGCTGGATGAAGAAACCGGCGTGCTGGAGATCGGCCCCGGCATCGGCTGCCTGACAAGGGAGCTTGCCAAACGCGCGGGCAAGGTGGTCTCCGTGGAGCTGGACCGCTCCCTGCAGCCCATCCTGGCGGAGACGCTCACCGGCTGCGAGAATGTGGAGGTGGTCTTTGGGGATGTGCTCAGGCAAGACCTCCCCGCCCTGTTGGAGGAGACCATGCCCGGCCTGCGCCATGTGGTCTGCGCCAACCTCCCCTACAACGTGACGAGCCCGGTGCTGACGGCGCTGATCCGCTCCGGCTGCTTTGAGACCATCACGGTCATGATCCAGCGGGAAGTGGCGAGGCGCATCTGCGCCGGCCCCGGGAGCGCCGACTACGGCGCCTTCGGCCTCTTCGTCCAGTGGTATATGGACACGGAGATCCTCTTTGATGTACCGCCCTCCTGCTTTGTGCCCCAGCCCAAGGTGACAAGCTCGGTCATCCGGCTGAAAAAGCGGGAGGTACCCCCGGCAGAAGTGCAGGATGAGGAGCTGATGTTCCGTCTGATCCGCGCAGCCTTCAACCAGCGGCGCAAGACCCTGGTCAACGCCGCGGGCTCCCAGGTGCCGGGCGTGAGCCGGGAGACCATGGAGAATGTTCTCCGATCGCTCGGCTATGATCCGCGAATCCGCGGAGAAGTTCTGGATATTGGTGGTTTTGCAAAAATAGCGGATAAAATCATCGGGATGCGGGACGTGGATTTGTAGACAAAATGCATTGCGAAAAGACCGCGTTTTGTGGTAAGCTAATCAGTGGCAAAATGGTTAATTATTTTGACTATAGAAAGGAAAGATAACATGAGCAAAAAGTATGTCTATCTGTTCTCCGAAGGCAATGCCAAGATGCGCGAGCTCCTCGGCGGCAAGGGTGCAAACCTTGCTGAGATGAGCAACATCGGTCTGCCCGTTCCCCAGGGCTTCACCATCACCACCGAAGCCTGCACCCAGTACTATGAGGACGGCCGCCAGATCAACGACGAGATCATGGCTGAGATCATGAAGAACGTCGAGATCATGGAGCAGATCAACGGCAAGAAGTTCGGCGACCTGACCAACCCCCTCCTGGTCTCCGTCCGTTCCGGCGCCCGCGCCTCCATGCCCGGCATGATGGACACCATCCTGAACCTGGGCCTGAACGACGACGTTGTCGCCGCCATGATCGCCGGCAACCCCGACCCCAAGTTCGAGCGCTTTGTCTATGACTCCTACCGCCGCTTCATCCAGATGTTCTCCGACGTCGTCATGGAAGTCGGCAAGAAGTACTTCGAGCAGCTGATCGACCAGATGAAGGAAGCCAAGGGCGTCACCTACGACGTCGAGCTGACCGCCGCCGACCTCAAGGAGCTGGCTGAGCAGTTCAAGGCCGAGTACAAGAAGCAGCTGGGCGAGGACTTCCCCTCCGATCCCGTTGTGCAGCTGAAGGAAGCCATCCGCGCCGTGTTCCGCTCCTGGGACAACCCCCGCGCCAACTACTACAGACAGCAGAACGACATCCCCTACTCCTGGGGCACTGCCGTCAACGTCATGCCGATGGTCTTCGGCAACCTGAACGACAACTCCGGCACCGGCGTCGCCTTCACCCGCGACCCCGCCACCGGTGAGAAGAAGCTCATGGGCGAGTTCCTCACCAACGCCCAGGGCGAGGACGTCGTGGCCGGCGTCCGCACCCCGATGCCCATCGCCGAGATGGAGCAGAAGTTCCCCGAAGCTTACGCCCAGTTCGTCAAGGTCTGCGCTCTGCTCGAGGATCACTACCGCGACATGCAGGACATGGAGTTCACCGTTGAGAACGGCAAGCTCTACATGCTCCAGTGCCGCAACGGCAAGCGCACCGCGCAGGCCGCTCTGAAGATCGCCTGCGACCTCGTGGACGAGGGCATGATCGATGAGAAGCAGGCCGTTCTGATGATCGAGCCGAGAAACCTCGACACCCTGCTCCACCCCCAGTTCGACGCGAAGGCTCTCAAGGCCGCCACTCCCATCGGCAAGGGCCTGGGCGCTTCCCCCGGCGCCGCCTGCGGCAAGGTCGTCTTCTCCGCTGAGGACGCCAAGGCCTGGGCTGCCAAGAAGGAAAAGGTCGTTCTGGTCCGTCTCGAGACCAGCCCCGAGGATATCGAGGGCATGGCTGCCGCGCAGGGCATCCTGACCGTCCGCGGCGGCATGACCAGCCACGCGGCCGTTGTGGCCCGCGGCATGGGCAAGTGCTGCGTCTCCGGCTGCGGCGACATCAAGATGGACGAGGCCAACAAGAAGTTTGAGCTGGCCGGCAAGACCTTCGCCGAGGGCGACTTCATCTCCATCGACGGCTCCACCGGCAACATCTACGACGGCCTGATCCCCACGGTCGACGCCACCATCGCCGGCGAGTTTGGCCGCATCATGAGCTGGGCCGACAAGTACCGCCGTCTGCAGGTCCGCACCAATGCCGACACCCCGCGCGACGCCGCCAGAGCCGTCGAGCTGGGCGCCCAGGGCATCGGCCTGACCCGTACCGAGCATATGTTCTTCAATGCCGACCGTATCGCCGCCTTCCGCGAGATGATCTGCTCCGACACCAAGGAAGAGCGCGTTGCCGCTCTGGCCAAGCTCGAGCCCATGCAGCAGTCCGACTTTGAGGGCATCTACGAGGCCATGAAGGGCTACCCCGTCACCATCCGCTTCCTGGATCCCCCTCTCCATGAGTTCGTTCCCACCGAGGAGGCTGACATCAAGGCTCTGGCCGACGCCCAGGGCAAGAGCGTCCAGGAGATCAAGAACATCATCGCCGGTCTCCACGAGTTCAACCCCATGATGGGTCACCGCGGCTGCCGTCTGGCCGTCACCTACCCCGAGATCGCCGAGATGCAGACCCGTGCCGTCATCAAGGCCGCTCTGGCTGTCCAGGCCCGTCACCCCGAGTGGACCATGGTTCCCGAGATCATGATCCCCCTGGTGGGCGAGGTCAAGGAGCTCAAGTTCGTCAAGGACGTGGTTGTCAAGGCCGCCGATGAGATCATCGCCGCTGCCGGCTCCGACATGAAGTACCTGGTCGGCACCATGATCGAGATCCCGCGCGCCGCTCTGACCGCGGACGACATCGCCAAGGAAGCTGAGTTCTTCTCCTTCGGCACCAACGACCTGACCCAGATGACCTTCGGCTTCTCCCGTGACGACGCCGGCAAGTTCCTGGGCTCCTACTACGAGAACAAGATCTACGAGAGCGATCCCTTCGCCCGCCTCGACCAGGTCGGTGTTGGCAAGCTGGTCAAGATGGCCTGCAAGCTGGGCCGCGAGACCCGTCCCGAGCTGCACCTTGGCATCTGCGGCGAGCACGGCGGCGATCCCACCTCCGTCGAGTTCTGCCACAAGGTCGGTCTGGACTATGTGTCCTGCAGCCCCTTCCGCGTTCCTATCGCCCGTCTCGCCGCCGCTCAGGCTGCCATCAAGGAGATGAACGCCGCCGAGGAGGCCGCCAAGGCCGCCGCCGAGAAGGCCACTGTTGAGGAAGTCAACGAGAAGGTCGAAGCCGCCAAGGCCGCTTTGAAGGAAGCCTCCGACAAGCTGCAGGCTGTCGCCGTCGACGCCAGCGCCGAGCTCAAGGATCTGGCTTCCGCCGGCTTCAAGTCCCTGCTGGCCGGCTGGGAAGAGGCCAAGAAGACCTTCAACTCCGAGAGAAAGTAAGTCATAAGACTGACGTCTCAAACGCATAAAACAAGAGCCGCGCACCTTTTGGTGCGCGGCTTTCAATGTGTAGACAACGTGTGCCAAACGGACCATCCATTTCATCCTGAGCGTAAGCGAAGGATCTCACATGCTGAAAAAACGAACGTTTGAGATCTTTCGACTCGCCCTTCGGGCTCGCTCAAGATGACATGTTTTGAGCTTTGTCATCCTGAGCGGAGCGAAGCGGAGTCGAAGGATCTAATAATGTTCGATGTTCTCCTGATTTACAAGATTCTTCGTCACTTCGTTTCTCAGAATGACAGCGTGGTTTTTACGGAGAAGGTCTTTGTCAATGACTTGGGCAGCCCCGGACGATGAAACGTCCGGGGCTGCTGGCTGTTTTGAAAGAAATCAGGGCTGGGGGCCGGCCTTTTTGATCTCCTCCGGCATGTCGGGATACTTGCGGGTGAAGTTGTCGTAGAAGGCTCTGGCCAGGGTGGAGGCCGCCTGCTCGTAGGCGTCCTCGTCGGCCCAGAGGTTCCTGGGATCGAGGATCTTCGCGGGCACATCCGGGCACTCGGTGGGGATCTCCAGGTTGAAATAAGGCTCGTGCTTGTACGCTACGTCGTTCAGGGCGCCGTTGATGGCGGCGGTGACCATGGCGCGGGTGTACTTCAGGCTGAGTCTTGGCACGGTGCCGGCCTTGCCGCCGCACCAGCCGGTGTTCACCAGAAAGACGTTGGCGCCGGTCTCGTCCAGCTTTTTGCCCAGCATCTCGGCGTAGACCGAGGCGGGCAGGGGGAAGAAGGGCTCACCGAAGAGGGTGGAGAAGGTGGTCACGGGCTCCTTGATGCCGCGCTCCGTGCCGGCCAGCTTGCTGGTGTAGCCGGAGACGAAGTGGTACATGGCGGCCGAGCGGGAGAGCTTGGAGATGGGAGGCAGCACGCCGAAGGCGTCGGCGGTGAGGAAAATCACCGTCTTGGGCAAGCCGCCCACGCCGGGGATCACCGCGCTGGGGATGAAGTCCACGGGGTAGCTGGCGCGGGTGTTCTCGGTGAGACTGCCATCCTCATAGTCGGGATGGCCGCCGTCATCGACGATGACGTTCTCCAGCAGAGAGCCGAAGCGGATGGCGTCGAAGATTTCGGGCTCGTGCTCGCGCTTGAGACCGATGCACTTGGCGTAGCAGCCGCCCTCAATGTTGAACACGCCCTCGTCGGACCAGCCGTGCTCGTCGTCGCCGATGAGTGCGCGGTTGGGGTCTGCGGAAAGGGTGGTCTTGCCGGTGCCGGAGAGACCGAAGAAGACCGCCGTGTCCCCCTCGGGACCCACGTTTGCCGAGCAGTGCATCGAGAGGACACCGTTTTTCGGCAGCACGTAGTTCATGGCCGAGAACACGGCCTTCTTCATCTCACCGCTGTAGCGGTTGCCGACGATGATGATCTCCTTCTCCTCCAGATTCAGGAGGATGGCGGTCTCGCTGTGGGTGCCGTCCACCTCCGGGATGCACTGGAAGCCGGGGGCGCAGTAGACCATGAAGTCGGGCTTGAAGTCGTCCAGATCCTCCTCGCAGGGGCGGATCAGCAGCTGGTGCATGAAGAGGTTCTGGCTGGCGTACTCGTTGACGATGCGGAAGGCCTGGGTGTACTTGGGGTCAGCGCCGGCATAGCCGTCGTTGACAAAGAGCTCGCGGCCCTGCAGGTAGGCCAGCACCTTGGCCTTGATGGCGTCATAGCGGGCCTTGGAGATAGGGTGGTTGACCTCGCCCCAGGCGATGTCGTCGTGGACGGCGGGGGTGTCCACCAGGAACTTGTCGTCCGGGCTGCGGCCGGTGTACTTGCCGGTGATGACGTTGAGCGCGCCGGTCTCGGTCAGTACACCCTCGCCGCGCTCAATGGCCATGAGCACGAGCTTGGGCACCGCCAGGTTGCGGTGGACCACGCCGGAGCCCGCGATGCCGAGATCAAGAGGTCTGAGCTGTTTCATGTGGGGTTACTCCTTGTACTTCCTTTGATTTGGGAAAACACAGGGGACGCGATCAGCCGAAGACGGAGAGCAGGAAGCCCGCCGCAATGGCCGAGCCGATGACGCCGGCCACGTTGGGACCCATGGCGTGCATCAGCAGGTAGTTGTTCTTGTTGTACTTGCGGCCCACGTCCTGGGAAACGCGCGCGGCCATAGGCACGGCGGAGACGCCTGCCGAGCCGATCAGCGGGTTGATGGCGCCGCCGGAGGTCTTGTACATCACAAGGCCGCCCAGCAGGCCGCCCACGGTGGAGATGGCAAACGCGATCAGGCCGAGGACGATGATCTTGATGGTGTTGAGATTCAGGAAGTTCTGGGCCACCATCGTGGCGCCGACGGAGGTCGCAAGGAAGATGGTGACGATGTTCATCAGAGCGTTCTGGGCGGTGTCCGACAGACGGTCGGTGACGCCGCACTCACGGAACAGGTTGCCCAGCATCAGACAGCCGATCAGGGGAGCGGTGGAGGGCAGCAGCAGGATGACGAAGGTGGACACCACAATGGGGAAGACGATCTTCTCGGTCTTGGAGACCTCGCGGGTCTGGACCATCTTGACCTTGCGCATCTTCTCGGTGGTCATGGCCTTCATGATCGGCGGCTGGATCAGCGGGATCAGAGCCATGTACGAGTAGGCCGCGATGGCGATGGGGCCGAGCAGCTCCGGCGCCAGCTTCGTGGTCAGGAAGATGGCGGTGGGTCCGTCCGCGCCGCCGATAATGCCGATGGAGGCGGCCTGGGGACCGGTGAAGCCGAGGATTACCGCGCCGAAGAAGGCAATGAACACGCCCAGCTGGGCGGCCGCGCCGAGCAGCAGACTCTTGGGGTTTGCAAGCAGGGGACCAAAGTCCGTCATGGCGCCGACACCCATGAAGATCAGGGACGGGTAAATGCCGGCCTTGACGCCGATGTAGAAGAAGTCCAGCAGGCCTGCCTCTCTCATGACGGCGCCGTAGCTGTGGTAGGCGGGACTGGCCTCATCCAGAAAGGCGGACCAGATCTCCGGGTGGTACAGGGCGTTTGCGCCCATGCCCACAAAGTAGCTGAGGTTACTCAGCAGGCAGCCGAAGGCGATGCCGCACAGCAGCAGGGGTTCAAACTTTTTCACAATGCCCAGGTACAGCAGCACAAAGGCAATGAGGATCATGACAAGGTTTTTCCAACCGCCCTCCGTCACGAAGAAGGCGGCAAAGCCGGATTCAAGGCCCAGCTTTTGCAGGACGCCGAGTATATCCATACGCGCCCTCCCTTATGCGATGACGACGAGAGGAGTGTCGGTCTCGACGACAGCGCCCTTGCTGACCAGAATCTGGGCGACAGTGCCGGTCTTGGTGGAGACGACCTCGTTCTCCATCTTCATGGCCTCCAGGATGATGAGCACGTCGCCCTCATTGACCTGCTGGCCCTGGGTGACGTTGATCTTGAGGATGTTGCCGGGCATGGGGCTCTTGACGGTCTCACCGCCGGCGACGGCCACGGGGGCAGCGGCGGCAGCGGGGGCGGCGGCAGCCACGGGGACAGCCGCGACAGGGGCGGCAGCGGCGGGAGCGGCAGGGGCGGCGAGCGCGTACTCGTCCACCAGCATGGCCTGGCCTTCTTCGACCTCGACCTCATAAACGCGGTTGTTCAGGGTAACCTTATACTTCATCGTTCTTAACCTCCCGGATGGAAATGAATCGCAGTTCGTTCAGGGGCTTGCCCAGGGTGTCGGCCACAATGGCCATGCACATGGCAGCGTCGCGGGGATCGGTGTCATAGAGCTTCAGCTCGCCGGCGGTGCCGGGGGCGGGTTCGGCCTTGACAGGCGCGGGAGCCGGGACGGCAGCGGGGACGGGAGCCGCGTCCGCAGGGACGGGCCGTGCCTTTTTGCGGGCCATGATCTTGCCCATGGCAAGGATCACGCACATCAGCAGGACCAGCCCGAAGAACACCACCAGGTAACCCAGCAGCGCGTAGCCCGCGGCGTTGCCCACGGAGATGTTTACCAGATCAATCACAGGACATCCTCCTTACAGCTTCTCGATGGAGTAACGGACGACCTTCTCCTCATCGGCCTTGCGCTGCTCGAAGAACTTCTCGGCCACCGGCGGGAAGGCGATGTAGCTGAGCACGTCCTCCTCACAGCGGGCGGTGTCACCCAGCTCGGCCGCAGCCTTCTCATAGATGTCGGCGGGCAGGGTATCGGCGTAGCGGCCCTCGATGGGCTTGTCGTCGCCCAGGATCTTGGCCCGGACCTCGGGGTCGATGGGGGCGGGGGTCTTGCCGTATTCGCCGCGGCAGTAGGCCTTCATCTCGGCGCCCACGTTCTTGTAGCGCTCGCCGGCCAGGACGTTCTGCACGGCCTGGGTGCCGACCAGCTGGCTTGTGGGAGTGACCAGCGGGGGATAGCCCATGTCGGCGCGGACCCGCGGGGTCTCCAGCAGAGCCTCCTCATAGCGGTCCAGAGCGCCCAGCATCTTCATCTGGCTGAGCAGGTTGGAGAGCATGCCGCCGGGGATCTGATAGGTCAGGCACTGGGTGTCGGTGGCCATGGAGATGGGGTTGAGCGTGCCGTCGGCCAGGAAGTCGGCGCGGATGGGCTTGAAGAAGTCAGCCATCTGGTGCAGGATCTCGGGATCGAGACCCGTGTCGTAGCCCATCTCACGGAAGGTGTACTCCAGAGTCTCGGTGGCGGGCTGACTGGTGCCGCCGGAGAAGGGGGAGATGGCGGTGTCGATGACGTCGGCGCCGGCCTCGACCGCCTTCAGATAGGTCATGAAGGCCAGACCCGGGGTGCAGTGGGTGTGCACCACCACGGGCAGGTCCACCGCGTCCTTGATGGCGGCGACCAGATCGTAGGCGGGCTTGGGGGAGAGAATGCCGGCCATGTCCTTGATGCAGATGGTGCTGACGCCCATGGCTTTGAGCTCCTTGGACATCTCCACATACTTCTCCAGCGTGTGGACAGGGGAGGTGGTGTAGGAGATGGCGCCGGAGGCCATGGCGCCGGAGGCGACGGTCTCCTCAATGGCGACCTTCAGGTTGTCCAGGTCGTTGAGCGCGTCGAAGATGCGGATGATGTCGATGCCGTTGCGGACGGCGGCGCGGACGAAGCGGCGCACCACATCGTCGCTGTAGTGCTTGTAGCCCAGAATGTTCTGACCTCTGAGCAGCATCTGCAGCTTGGTGTTGGGCATTTTGGCGCGGATCTTGCGCAGCCGCTCCCAGGGGTCCTCGTTCAGGAAGCGCAGGCAGACGTCAAAGGTGGCGCCGCCCCAGCATTCCACAGAGTAAAAGCCGGCTTTGTCGATGGTCTCGAGGATCGGCTCAAACTGGTCGTAGCCGAGCCGCGTCGCCACCAGACTCTGGTTTGCGTCCCGCAGGATGGTTTCGGTGAACTGTACTTTCTTCATGCGTACCTCCTCTGTTTCTATTCCAAACTTGTTTGCTTACAGCTTGATTTTGCCGCGTCCTGCCGCCAGTCCAGGAGAAAATAGCTCACGGCCAGCAGATCGGCGCAGCCGCCGGGGGAGAGATTGCGCGAGATATAAGCCTGATCCAGGGAAATCACCGTCTCCCGGTCGGGCCGGGGCAGGAGACGCCCGGCCTCCTCGGCGGCCCATGCCGCCTGCTCTTCGCCGCCCCGGGCGAGCATATTGCTGTCGGTGCCGCGGGCAATCAGATGCAGCAGGGCGGCGACGCCCGCGTCGTTGCGGCACATCCCCTCGGACAGGCAGTTTTCCAGGGTGGGAATACCCCATTTTAACACACCGGGCAGGCCTTCGGCAAGCTCGCCGCGGATTCCTGCAAAGCTTTTTTCGAGATAGAGCCGCTCGCCCGCCGTACGGGGGGCGCCCCTGGCGCGGATGGCGGCAAAGTCCGCCTCCACAGCGTCCCGGCAGAGCGCCGCGGCCTCGGCTGCGATCCGCTCCGGATCGCGGCAGGGGGCCTCCGGCGACCAGAGTCTGCCGATAGCGCCGCAGACCGTACCGAGGGTGAAGATCGCGCCCTTGTGGGTGTTGACGCCGCCGGTGGCCGCCAGCATGGCGCTGTCCGCCTCCAGCCCCCGCTGCCGCAGCCGGTCAAAGGCCGCTGGCGCGGGCTGCGTCCGGGCATCAACGCCGATGGTAAAGCAGTCGCCCCAAAAGCCGCAGAGGGCGCGGGCGCTGCGGTAGAAGGTGTCGGGCTCCATATCCCGGTGGGAGCCGTTGTTGTTCAGGTCCACCAGCCCCGGCTTCGGGGTGGTGTTGACCTCATCGATCAGCGCGGCGGTGGCGAGCGCGTCCACGCGCTCAGCGTCCTTTTTCAAAAGGCTCACCGTCAGAATCTTCCGCACGGCGCGCTGGAGATCGCCCGCGCTGTGGGCGCGGCGGGAGGCGCACTCCTTGCCCGGCCTGCCGCAGACAATGCAGCAGCGGGGCGTCTCACGGTCGAGCTTCCGCCCGTCCGGTGCGATCACGTCCATGTCGAAGAGCCGGCCCATTGGGTCGTCCTCTTCAATTTCCAGACACAGCGCCTTGAGTGCTTCCGCCCCGGCGTCGGCGGAGAGCAACAGCTCCGGCCCGGTGGGGGCCAGCTGCTCCTCCCGGCGGAGAACCGGGATGCCGCTTTGCCTCAGCGTGGCTTCCAGACGGCGGACGCCCTCCCGGTAGCCCCGGCGGATCAGCGGACTGTCCTTGATGGGGCCGGGGATGTTCATGCAAAAGGAGATCAGGGGCCGGCCGGTTTCCGTCAGCAGCGCCTGCTGCCGGAAGGCCCGGCGCTCGCGGGCGTCCAGCATCTCCTGTAGAGTGATTTCTCTCATACCGCGCCCTCAGTAGTGCCGGGGGTCCGGCATGGCGCGGATGGCGGCAATGACGGGAGCCGCCGCGTCACTCATAAAATAGTCGTAGGTGGCCGCGGGCAGCAGTTGCCGGTAGTCCTCAAGCCTGCCGTCGTGGATGGCCTGGCGCACGGTGCTGGCGCTGACGATCTCGCCGGCTGCCTGGAGTCTGGGAATCTCCCGGAAGGCAAGGCCCATCTGCGGCAGCAGCTCCGCCATGCTCCGGTTGTACAGCGCGGTGACGTGGCTGCTCTTCTCCTCGCCCACGTAGCGGGCCGAGAGGTTCAGCGCGGCGGCGATTTTTGCAAACACCGCCAGATCCAGCCGCGCGTGGGCCAGAATGGCCTCGTCCTCATCCCGCAGAAAGTAGCTGGGGAAGGTGGCGGAGGAGATGATATAGGGGCCGGATTCGTGGAAGATCACGTTTTCGAGATCGGCCACACCCGCCTGCACCAGCATTTTGCGCACGGCAAAGGGGATGGGGCCCGCCTCCTCCCGCAGGAGGAAGAGGTGAACAAAGGCGTTCTCCTTTGCCGCGGTCTCGATCAGGTAGCGGTGGCCCAGGGTGAAGGGGTTGGCGTTCATCACCACGGCGGCGCACTGGCCCTCCCGCTTCGTCTTCTCCAGAGAGCGGAGATAGCGGGCAAAGCCGTCCCGTCGGTTTTCCAGAAAGACCAGCGAGCCGTCCACCCGGGCGATCTCATAAAAACCGAGATCCTTGAAAATGCGCTCGTTCTTGAGTTTGGTGTATAGGAAAACATGGCTGTTGCCGAGATTGACCTGGCGCTCCATCAGGTGGCTGACCACCTGGTTCATCAGTCCCTCCCCCCGGTGCTCCGAGGAGACGGCCAGACACCGGAGCGTGTTGTGGAAGCTGCTGCCGCAGGCAATCAGCTCGCCGTCGTCAAAGACGCCGCAGCTGTAGTCCAGATTCCGGTCGCGGCGGATGCCCTCCTGCTCAAGGAGCGCGTCCATCTGCGCCTGGGTCCTCAGATCCCGCGGAGAGATTTCACTCAGGGAAACGGCCATGAACATTACCTCACTGAGAAAGAATAGGGCTCTGCCCTCCGCCGGGGAGCCCGGCGGAGGGCGGGAAAGAGCTTACATAATGCCAACGATCATGGCGAATACCATGCACAGGATGGAGAAGGCCCAGACGTACAGGAAGCTCGCCTTGATGTGGTCTTTGATGTCGATATCGGCAAGGCCGATGCCGAGCAGGGTTGCGGGGACCATGGGGGAGATGAAGGTGGCGCAGTTGCGGCAGACGACCATGGCAACCGCGATGGGCAGAGCGTTGACGCCGAAGGCCTGGCCGATGCCGATGACGACCGGCAGCATGCCGTAGAAGTAGGAGTCGGTATCAAAGGCCAGAGCCAGAGGCACGGACAGCACGCCGATGATGAGGGGCAGCTGACGGCCCAGGGCGGCGGGCAGGAAGCCGGCCACCATGTTGGCAAGGCAGCGCACCACGGAGGGCAGCGCGTCGGGGGGCAGCTCCATGGTCTTGGCGGAGATGACCTTGCCGTCGGCGCCCATGCTGGAGGTGAGGATGCCCATGAGAACGGCGGCGCCCATCAGGGTGGAGCACATCATCAGAGCGGGACCGGCGTGGAGGTTGATGATCTTCTTGTGCATCTTGGCGGTGAAGCCGTAGTTGACGAAGAGGGCCACGGCGACGCCGATCATGAAGGGGAAGTAGCTGGGGAACACGTCCCAGATCAGCATGGCGATGACAGCGATGGTCAGCAGAATGTTGAAGATGAAGAGCTTGGGGCGGGCCAGCTCGTTGTCGCTCTGGGCGGCAGCGGCGGTCTCCTGCAGCTCCACGGTGCCCTCGATCTCAGCGAGCTTGCCGTGCAGGCCGGCGCCGCGGCGCTTCTCCTGCCAGCCGGCGAGGAACGCGTGGGCCAGAGCCAGGACGATGCCGAAGATCTGGATGGGGAGGATGGTCTTCCACAGCTCGCCGGCCTCAATGCCGAGGACGGAAGCGGCGCGCATGGTGGGGCCGGCCCAGGGCATCAGGTTCAGAACGCCCATGGCCAGAACCGCGATGCGCAGCAGGGTGGTGGGGCGCATGTGCATCCGCTTGTAGACGGGCAGCATAGCGGGGACCACGATGCAGAAGGTGGAGGCACCGCCGCCGTCCAGATGACCGACGAGGGCGATGATGCAGGTGACGAGGGCGACGCCGATGACGTTGTCACCCACCAGGGTCATCAGCTTGCCGATGATGACGTCGAACATGCCGGCGTCGGTCATGATGCCGAAGTACAGCACGCTGAAGACGAACAGGGCGGCGGTGGGGCCGGTGCTGTTGAAACCGGCCTTGATCATGGCGGCGATGTCGTCAAAGCTGTGGCGGCCGGCAATCACCAGGATCAGCGCCAGGATCGTGGGCCACACGATAAAGGCGATGGCGGGCTGGGTCTTACTCTTGAACAGGGTGACGACGATGGCAACAATGGTCAGTAAACCAAGGATGCCAACCAGGGTTTCACTCATTTGAATACCTCTCTCTTTTCAGTTTTTGAATGTGGCGGTGCGGTTTATAAGGTCAGTCCTCCAGGGTGTATGGCTTGATCTTGCGGATGACGTCCAGGATGGTGCCGTCTCTGGCTTCCAGCACGGCGACAACCTTGTCCTCCCACTGCAGATCGTCGGGGCGGCCGACCAGGGAGTAGGCCTTCTCCTTGAGCTCTTCAATGGGAACGTGCTTGATGCCGGCCTTGTCCAGGCACTCGATCAGGTCGGGGCGCAGGGGGTTGACGGCGATGCCGTAGTCGGTGACCAGCACATCCACGCAGTCGCCCGGGGTGGTGACGGTGACCACGTGCTCGCACACGGTGGCCATGCGGCCGCGGATCAGCGGGGTGACGATGATGCAGCACTTGCTGCCCGCAGCGGTGTCGGGGTGGCCGCCGGGGGCGCCGCGGAGCACGCCGTCGGAGCCGGTGAGGACGTTGACGTTGAAGCCGGTGTCGATCTCGAGCGCTGCCAGTACAACGAAGTCCAGCTTGTTGACAAAGGCGCCCTTGTTGGCGGGGTTGGCGTACTGCGAGGCGGACATTTCGAAGTGGTTGGGGGTCTGGTTGATGGAGTTGACGGCGTCCAGGTCAAAGTCCTGTACGTCGATGACCTTGCCGACCTTGCCCTTCTTGAGCATCTCCACCATCGGGCCGCAGATGCCGCCGATAGCCCAGCCCATCTTGATGCCGCGCTCATCCATGTACTTTTCCAGGAACAGGTTTGCGGCGAGGGACGGGCCGCCTACGCCGGTCTGGAAGGAGAAGCCCTCCTTGAAGTACGGGGTGGCGGCGATGACCTTGGCCACGTTCTCGGCCATCATCAGATCGCGGGGGTTCTGGCTGATGCGTGCCGCGGCGGAGGCGATCTTCTTGGGGTTGCCGATGGAGTCGACCACCACGACGGCGTCGACGTCGATGGCTTCCACGGAGGCGGGCATGTTGGGGAAGTCCACCAGGCAGTCGGTGACGACGACCACGTGGTCGGCGTATTTCGCGTCGGTCATGGTGTAGCCCATGGAGCCGCAGTTGGACTTGCCGCCGATGCCGCGGCAGTTGCCCACACAGTCGCTGGTGGGGGCGGCGACAAAGGCGATGTCGATGTGGACCTCGCCGGCCTCAATGGCGCGGGGACGGCCGCCGTGGCTGCGGATGATGGCGCGGGTCTTCAGCTTGCCGGCGGAGACCACTTCGCCCATTCTGCCGCGGATGCCGCTGGTCTGGATGCCGACGACCTTGCCCTGCTCGATGTAATCGGCGATGGGGTCGTGGGCGTTGCCCAGGGAGGAGGCGGCGATGGTCAGATCCTCCAGACCCAGCTCCTCGATGGCGGCCTTCATGACCATGTTGACCACATAGTCGCCGTCACGCAGGTGGTGGTGGAAGGAGAAGGTCATGCCGCTCTTCGCGCCGCACTGCCTCAGTGCGTCGGCGATGGTCGCGACCAGCTTGCTCTCCTGGGGCTTTTCATAGCGGCGGGTGCGCGGGGCGGCCTTCTGGACGTACTTGCCGTCCATGTAATTCTTGCCCTGATAGACTTCCTTGCCGTTTTCCAGCAGGAAATCGGGAATCTCTCTGCCTACTGCGTTTTTCATACCAGATCTCCCTCCCAAAGGCCACAGGCGCGGGCCAGCTTCAAGGTTCTTTCAGCGCCGGGAATAAAGGCGATGTCGATCATCTTGCCGTCGACGGTGAAGACGCCGACGCCCGCGGCGCTCTGCTCGCGGTAGGCGCGGACGATCTTCTCGGCCTGGCGGATCTCCTTCTCGGTGGGAGCGAAGACCTCGTGTACAAAGCGGATCTGCTTGGGGTTGATCAGGCTCTTGCCGTCAAAGCCCATGGCCTTGTTCTGGCGGACCTCGGCCTCGAAGCCCTCCTGATCGTCCAGATTGGTGAAGACGGTGTCAAAGCACTGAATGCCGGCGGCGCGGGCGGCCAGCAGCATCTGGCCTCTGGCAAAGAGCATGTCCACCCCGTCGCGCTGGGGCGTGGTCTGCATGCACTTGCGAAAGTCGCCGCCCGAGATGGCCACGCTGAACATCCGCTCGGAGGCGGCGCAGATCTCATAGGCGTTGAGGATACCCTTGGGGCTCTCGAGCGCGGCCATCAGCAGGGTGCGGCCCTTCTCAACGCCGAACTCCTCCTCGGCCTTCTCCACGGCCTTCTCGACCGTGAGCACGTCCTGCGCGCTTTCGCACTTGGCAATGCGGATGCCGTCGGCCCCGCCCGCCACACAGACGCGGATGTCCTCCTGCCAGTGGGGGGTGTCCAGACCGTTGATGCGGACGATGACCTCGGTATCTCCGTAGTCGATGGTCTTGAGCGCGTGGTACAGGGAGAAGCGGGCGGCGTCCTTCTGGTTCTCGGCCACCGCGTCCTCCAGGTCCAGCATGATGCTGTCGCAGCCGTAGATATAGGCGTCCTTGATCAGGCCGGGCTTCTGCGCGTTCATGAACATCATGGTCCGGCGCAGGCGGAAGCGTTCGGGTTTCGGACGAGGAATCATCTGACAGCACCTCCCCAGGGAATATTCGCCTCGGATGCGCCGCAGCTGCGGAAGACCGCGCACTCCACGCGGGCCTTGATGGTGCAGTCCAGCGCGCCCTTGTCCACCACGGATACCCGGGCATTTTCGACACCCAGGCGCTCCAGGGTCTCCAGCACGGTGGCCTTGATCTGACGGCCGTACTGGTTCATGACGCTGCTCTCCAGCGTCAGCTCGATCCCGTCGTCAGCGGGCTCCACCATAACCTGGGCGTCGCTGGATTCCAGCGTGCCGGCCATGGCGGCTTTCAGAATCTCCATAAGCATTCCTCCTAAAACTAGATTTTGAGCGGATTTTTGCTTAGTTGAATGTTACCATCGACGGGCATTTCGCGCAAATTCCTTTTTGCGGGACAAACTATAAGAAATAACTTATAAGACTTGACTTAGATAGGAAAGACATTATAATAACATAAGAGAATAACTATGATTTTTGGAGGATACGGCAAAAGGGAGGGGAAACCGTTGAATTTCAAGCAGGCAACTTATATCCGCACCATTGTGCAGGAAGGCAGCATCAGCGCCGCCGCCCGCAAGCTGTACATCAGCCAGCCGTCTCTGAGTCAGATGGTGCGCCAGGCAGAGAGCGAATATGGGGTACAGCTGTTTGACCGGTCGGTCTCGCCCCTGCGGCTGACCTTCGCCGGGGAGCGCTATCTGGACGCGGCCAACCAGATTTTGACCGTCAACGAGCGCATGGAAAACGAACTGCGTGAGATCCGGGAGGAGAACAGCGGCCTGCTGCGCCTGGGCATCAGCGTGCAGCGCGGGCTGCAGGTGCTGCCCGTGGCCATGCCCTGGTTTTCCATGCAGTATCCGAAGGTTACCGTCAAGCTCACCGAGGAGGGCAGCGCCGTACTGGAATCCCTGGTGGAGGATGGGTCCATCGATCTGGCCCTCGCGGCCATCGAGTCGGCAAGCCCCCGGCTGGACTACACCCTGATCGAAAAGGAGACCATCGGGATCCTGGCGGGGAGGGAATCAAGCCTCGCCCAGACGATCCCTGCCGGAACGCCGGTGACCCTGGAGAGTGCCCGGAGGGACAGCTTTGTCAGTCTGAAGACCGGGCACAGCCTGCGGGTGGTGCAGGACCGGCTCTTGAAGGAGACGGGACTCTCGCCGCAGATCCTGCTGGAGACGGACTCACTGGAGATCGCAAAGCGCGTGGCGCTGCAGGCCGGGGCCTGCATGCTCTGCTCGGACATCTTTGTGGACGACGCGGCCCGCCGCTACGGGGCCTTTTACCCGCTGCGCGACTATGAGAACCACCGCCATTTTTACGCCTGCAGCCGCAAGGGGGAGAAACTGCCCCGCTATGCCGAGGGCTTTGTGAAGATCGTCTCCAAGGTGCTCAGCAGGAAGGGGTAGGCGGAGTATAAAGATTTATAGGAAAAACAACAGCATCCAGAAAGACTATGATCTTCCTGGATGTTGTTTTGTTATGTGTTTTCTTTCCGGTCGCGCATCAGGGCTTCATAGCTCCGGTCGTGCCAGGCTTCGCCCGCCTTCGTGAAGAAGCAGCCGGGAACGCCGGGGACCTGAAAGCGGTGGTTTGCCACACAGGCCGCGCAGTTGCCGTGGCGGGGACAGTCGCGGGTGCAGGGGCAGAAGTCTCCGCCCCGCGGGTTCTCGGCGGCGCTCACTGCGCCTCCCGGCCCATGTAGAAGAGCGTGCCGTCGGAGGCCTTGGAGAAGCGGCAGAGGAATTCATCGTAGGCGATCCAGCTCTCACGGGGGTAGTTGGCGTGGGTCATGCCGTGGACGCGGCCTACGGTGAGCATGGGCACCTGCTTTGCGTTGCAGAAGACAAACCAGCTGATCTCTCCGCAGGTGTAGGTGCGCGGGGTCTCCTCAAGGCCATAGAGCTTGATGAGGTTGCGCAGGAAGGCAGCGATGGGTGCGGTGACCTTGAAGTCCATCTCGCCGTGCTCGGGATCGGCCACCAGCCAGTCGCGGTCTCCGAAGAGGAAGAGGTAGGGGACGGCGGGCTCGATCTTCTCGGGCAACACCAGCTCGTGATCCGGGTCCACAATAGCGGACCAGGGAGACACCGCGGCAAAGACGCCGGGGGCACGCAGAGCCAGCGTGGAGGTCATCATGCCGCCGCTGGACTGGCCGCAGGCGTAGACGCGCGTGCTGTCCACGGCATAGCGCGCCTTCACGTCGTCGAGCATCCTGAGCACAAAGCCCACATCGTCGACCTTCTTGCCCTCGTACTCGTTTTCCCAGAGCAGCAGGTTTTTCAGGGAGGTGGGGCGCTGCTGGGAGACGCCCGCCTCGGGGAAGAGGGCGATGAAGCCGCGCTCCTCGGCCACCCGGCTCATGCCGGAGAGGGAGAGGAAGGAGTCGGCGCTGCCGCCGCGGCCATGCATGCACACGACCAGGGGGGCGGGTTCGGCGCTCTGCCGGACACTCTCGGGAATGTACTCATACCAGAGGTGGGTAAAGCCCTCGTGCTCCAGGGTGTGGCGCGTAAAGCCGTAGGCTGCGGGATCGATGCGGTTTCTCAGCATCTTGTGGCCGAAGCCGCGGTGGCGGCAGGCGCGGGAGAGAAAGACCCAGACTTTGTCGGCGAGCGCGCGGCTCATGCAGCCGTCAAAGCCGTTGGTCACGCGGACCTGGGAGATCTTCTCCTCATTGACCTGGCTGGTCTTGCAGACAGTGGAGGGAAAGTAGATCTCGTCGGCGTCGGCATTGGAGAAGCGCTCGCCGTCGGCGTCATTCTGCTTCTTCCAATAGTCGCAGACGGAGGCGTTTGCACCGCTGTTTTCCTGCCAACCCATCCAGACGGGCACCTGGACCTTGGCGGCGGAGACGGAGAGTTCGGTCTTTCCGGTGCTCTCCGCGCCGTGCAGCACCTCGGCGTTGAGCAGGGCGGCGTCGGTCAGCTCGCCGAAGGAGGCAAGCCCCGCGTACTCGCTGCTCATCTTCATCACCGCCTGCTGGGCCACATCGGCGCCGTCCAAAAGACCCAGGGCGTAGATGTTGTCCTGCATGGTGACGTAGCCCCGGCGGGACTGGATGGCGATGTAGACCTTGTTGAGATAGTCGGCGTCGGCGCCGTCGAGCTGCCAGGCACCGTTTTCGGGGACCAGTACGTGCAGGAACAGCTTGTGCGCCGCGGCGAAGTCCAGCCAGAAGCTGCTTTCCAGGAATGCCAGGGTGGACTCACCGGCGGGGGGAACCAGGATCAGGCAGGGACTGTTGTACAGGAGGCCGGGGGCGATGTAGGTATAGAAGGAACGTTCGCCCTGCTCGGTCTTCGCGGTCTCCAGGAAGAGACCGTTGAGGAGCGTCTCACGGGGATTGGCCCGGTTGACGTCGAAAACGCTCATATCTGCCGGGAATGTTTTGACTTCAAGCATCGCTGTTTCCTCCGGTCAATTTGAAATTACATGGGGAAGACGGTCATGATCCAGAACACGGAGATGATGCAGAGAATGACCGCGGGCAGCAGGGACTGTTTGATCAGGGACTTGACATCGTAGCCGCCCATGGACATGCACATGGGGACGGCGGGGGTGGCCATGGGGGTCATGAAGGAGCTGAGGCAGGCCGACTGCACCAGGATCATGATGCCGATGGGGTTGGCGTTGAGGGACTTGCAGGCGAGAATGGCAATGGGGATGAAGACGATCATGACGGTGCGGTTCATCATCACCTGGGTGAGCAGGAAGGGAACGATGAAGAACACGAAGCCGATGAGGTAGCGGTTGCCGAGTTTGTTGGCGAAGGAAGCCAGGAAGTTACCGACAACTTCGCCGGCGCCGGTTTCGGTGAGGGCGCCGCCCATGGCGAAGGAGCCGACCAGCAGGAAGGCCATCGGCCAGTTGACGGAGGCGACCGCCTCTTTCTCGCTCAGCACACCGAAGAGAACCATGGCGACAGCGCCGGAGACGCAGATGACCCAGGTGTCGATGCCGAGCTTGCGCTGGAAGATCAGGGCGAGGGTGGTGAGAATGAAGATGATGTAGCCGGCGCGCTCCTGGAAGGCGGGCAGAGCCGCGCGGTTGTCCTGACGGGTCTGGACTTCCTTGACGGCGACGACGGGCTTGTCGGGAGCAAACTTGGTGGCGAAGAAGATGCAGTAGATGATGACACCGATGAGCATGGGCAGGCGGGCCTTCATCGGATCGGTGAGGCCGACCACATAGGTGGTGTACTCGTTGGCCTGCAGGTAGCCGTTGAGCTCGGCAAACTGGGTGGCGCCGGCGCCCAGAGGCAGGGCGGAGACCGTGGCGATGGAGACGATGGCCATGGGGAAGAGTGCCTTGGAGGGGCTGACGCCCAGCTCGTCGCAGGAGGCGATCATCAGGGGGGCCATGATGCCGAAGACGATGACGGAGCTCTGTATGAACTGAGCAAGCAGGGCGGCGATCAGGACGTAGCCCAGCATGACGCGGGTGAGGGAGCCCTTGGCGATCTTGTTGACGCTGGCGGCGCACTTGTGGACAAACTGGGTGCGGTTGAAGCCCGCGGCCACGATGAACATGGCCACGATCATGATGCCGTTGGCGTTGCCGAAGTAGGCGGCGGCGGTGGAGGCCTTTAGACAGCCGGTGACGATGAAGGCGACCATACTGAGCATGGCGGTCAGACCCATGGGGAGCTTGCCCCAGATGTAGCTTGCCATGGTCAGCACGCAGATGATCAGGCAGATGGTGAGGTGTGACATCTTGTTTCTCCTTTTTTCTCTTCTCTTTTTATTTGTACATGCTTATGGCATGTGCTTCACAAAACAGACACGGGGGGATGAAAGGGATCAGACAAATCTGCAGACATGGTCTACCGCGATGTCGGAGAAGCCGTAGGCCTCGGCCTTGGTGAGACGGCCGTTTGCCACCTCGTGAATGATGTGCAGCAGCTCCCTGCCCATCTCCTGGTAGGTCTTCTCACCGCGCACGATGGGGGAGAGATCCACGTCCATGTTGTCCTCCATGCACTTGTAGGTGCGCTCGTTGGCGGTGACCTTCAGCACGGGGACGATGGCGTTGCCGGTGGGGGTGCCGCGGCCGGTGGTGAAGATGACCACCTGGCAGCCGCCGGCCACCATGGAGGTGACGGAGGAGATGTCGTAGCCTGCGGTGTCCATCACGACGGCGCCGTGCTTCGTGGGCCGCGCGCCCTGCTCCAGAACCTCCACGATCGGGCGGGTGCCGCCCTTGCGGATGCAGCCCAGGCTCTTTTCGTCCAGGGTGGAGAGACCGCCGGCCTTGTTGCCCGGGGTGGGCTGGCCCGCGCGGCAGTCCTGCCCGGCGGCCTTGAGGTGCTCCTCATAGGCGCGGCAGACCTCGATGATCTCGTTGTGGATCTTCGGCGTGGCGGCGCGCTTTGCCACCACATGTTCCCCGCCGATCCACTCGATGGACTCGCTCATCATACTGGTGGCGCCGAGATCGACCAGAAGGTCAGAAAGCTCGCCGACCGCCACGTTGGAGGCAATGCCGGAGGTGGCGTCGGAGCCGCCGCACTCGATGCCCATGAAGAGCTCCGAGATGTCGAAAAGCTCCTTCTGCTGCAGCCCCGCCTCGGCGGCCATTTCGCGGGCCGCGCGGACGGCCTTCTCAATGGTCTTGAGCGTGCCGCCCTCCTCCTGAATGCCGAAGGAGACGACGGGCTTGGAGGTCATCTTCTGGATCTTTTCGCGCAGCAGCTTGTGGCCGACGGTCTCACAGCCGAGACCGATGATGACCACGCCGTAGACGTTGGGGTTGCAGGCAAAGCCGGTGAGCACCTTCTGGCTCATCTCGGTGTTGGCGGCGACGTCCGAGCAGCCGGTGTTGAAGACAATGTTCACCGCGCCGCGCACCTGGCTTGCCACCACGCGGGCGCTCTCGCTGCCGCAGGCGCAGCCGGGGAGGATCAGCACGTGGTTGCGGATGCCGGGACGGCCCTCGGCGCGGCGGTAGCCCCAGAACTTCATACCGCTTTCGGTCTTGACCAGGGGCAGCTCGGCATCAAGACCGGTGTCCTCCACCAGTTCGCTGTCGTAGTCCCGGGGGACGGAGTGGATGTTTTCATGGTTGACCAGATGGCCCTTGGCGATGGGACAGTTGGTCTTGCCGATCAGCTCGCCGTACTTGAAGACCTCGGCGCCCTCGTTAAGGTCCGTCAGGGCGATCTTGTGGCAGTAGGGGATGGCCTCCTCGGCCCGGAGAGTGCAGAGCTCCTCCCCGCGGCGGTAGCGGACTTCTTCTCCGGCAGAAACCTCACGGACGCAGGTGACCACGTTGTCGGTGAGATCCATCATCAGTGCATTGATTTCCATTGGAAGAGCCTCCTTTTTCCTGTTTTCTGACTTTACAATAGCATGAAACATGTATATAATCAATTTTATAGTATTTATAAGTCCATAAAATAGAAATATGGGAGGAACGGACGTGGAACAGGAAATGCGGTATATCTGGCAGGTCTGGCAGGAGGGGAGCTTTTCCAAGGCTGCGGAGAAGCTGTACATGACCCAGCCGGCGCTGAGCATTGCGGTCAAGCGGGTGGAGGCGGGCCTGGGCGCGGAGCTCTTTGACCGCGGCCGCCACCCCCTGAAACTGACCCAGGCGGGCGAGGCGTATATCGAGACCATCCGCCGGGTGCGCTACCTGGAGGAAGAGCTGGAGCGGCAGATCGAGGATCTGCGCGGCCTGCGGACCGGCAGGGTCCGCGTGGGCGGCACGCACTTTATCAACTGCTATCTGTTGGCCGGGGCGCTGGCGGAGTTTGCCGCGGTTTGGCCCGGGGTGGAGCTGGAGCTGATGGAGGCAAGCTCCGCGGATCTGGCGGCGGCGCTTGCGCGGCGGGAACTGGATCTGACCTTCAGCTGCGACCCGGAGCTGGTGGCCCGCTTTGAGCACCGACCGGCCTTCCGGGACCACATTTTGCTCGCCGTACATGAGCAGGAGAAGCTGCCGGACGACTTGCTTCATAAGGCGCTGACCGCTGCGGACATCCTGCAGGGCGTGCATCTGCGGGAGGAGACGGAGCGGGTCTCTCTCGCCCTGTTTCGTGAGCTCCCCTTCATCCTCCTGGGACCGGGCAACAACCTCAACACCCGCGGGCGTGAGATGTTCCGGGAGGCGGGCTTTCCCCCGCGGATCAAGATGCTGGTCTCTCAGATGGTGACCTCCTATCGCCTGGCGGACAACGGGCTTGGGGCGGCATTTGTCAGCGACCGGCTGATCCGCTCACCCTCGTCCCATCTGCGCTTTTTCCGGTTGGAGGCGCCCCAGGCCGGCCGCCTGTTCTATCTGCTCCGGCCGGAGCGCAGCTACACGCCCATCGCGGTGCGGACCTTCGCGGACTTTGCCGTGGAGCAGATCCGCCGCGCGGACCTGGCCCACGGCCGGGACTGGGGCGTACCGGAGGAATAAAGAAACCCCGGGTTCACCGAAAGGTGAACCCGGGGAGGGTCGCAGACAAAGCCTGTTTCACGTCATTGCGAACCAGTGACCGACGTCACTGGTGTGGCAATCCGTATTCTCCAAAGCCTCAGGTGTTTTGACTATTACCGGAGAACGGATTCCCACGCCAGTGTGAGCACTGGCTCGGAATGACATACTATTTATGCTTTATCACTATTTAACCGGGGCTCACCAAACGGTGAGCCCCGGGGGTGGAGTGTTGACAAACCCAAACGCGTGTCATTTCGAGCGAAGCGAAGCGGAGTCGAGAAATCTCAAACGCTGCCCTTTGCACAGACTTCAACGCTTGAGATCCCTCGGCTCCGCTCGGGATGACAAAAGCATTTCGGCTTTTGTGCCTTTGCAGACACAGTTTCCCCGGGTCCACCGAAAGGTGAACCCGGGGGAAAATATGCATGTGCGGGGATCAGAGGATCATGGCGACCAGCAGGTTGTACAGGGCCGCGCAGCCGACGCTGATGGGCACGGCCACAAACAGCAGGCGGTTGAAGAGCTTGTTGCGCTCCTCGTCGTTGCCGTAGGAGCCGAGGATCAGGCTGCCGCCGGAGGAGAAGGGGCTGATGGCGCTGCTCTGGGCGCCCAGGATGGTGCAGCCGAAGAGGGTGATGGGGTTGAGCCCCGTGGCGGCGGCGATGCCGGGGATCAGCGGGAACAGGGCCGGGCAGACAACGCCGGTGGTGGAGCTGAAGAAGCTCATGAAGGCGCCGACCAGGCTCAGGGCAATGGGCACGAGGAAGGTGGGCACGTTGGAGCCGATCCAGTTGGAGACGGCCTCGATGGTGCCGGCCTTGACGGCAACGCCGATCAGCATGCCGGCGCCGGCGATCATCAGGATGGTGTTCCAGGGAACCTTGGCGATGATCTCCTTCTGGGGAGCGAGGTTCAGCAGCAGGCCGATGACGGTGAACACGAAGGCCACGAGACCCACGTCGATCTTGCCGGCGATGGTGGAGATGAACTTGACATTGGGCAGCAGAAGCTTGGCGAGGGGGAAGACCAGAACCACGGCCATCATGATGAGCATCAGGTTCAGGGTGGTCTTCTGCTTGGCGTCATAGGGCTCGGGCTTGGTGAAGGTGACGCCCTTGCCGATGTCGCGGTTGGCCTTCACGCCGAAGCGGAAGACGGTGATGAGGATCAGGGAGAAGACAATGGCCAGACCGAAGACCTTCATCTCGGGACCGAAGGTGTCGGCCAGGGCCTGCTCGGGCGCGCCCTCATAGGCGGTGTCCATCAGGCCGCGGAAGATGACGCCCAGGGCCGCGGTGGGGAAGTCGCCGCCGGCCAGCGCGCCGCAGTTGATGGCGACGGCGCCGGTGAGCTTGTCCATCTTGGACTCGGTGCAGATGGCCATGGTGATGGGGGCGAGGAAGGCCAGAACCGTGAAGTAGGCGGCGCCCATCACGGACAGGACGACAGCCACAAAGAACAGCGCGTAGGGCAGCATGCCGGGGAACTTGCGGCAGGAGTACAGCAGATTGCCGGAGAGCTTTTCCAGCGTGCCGTTGATGGCCGCGAAGTTATAAAACAGGGAGACGGACAGGATGACGAACATGGTGCTGGTGGGCCACATGGCGATCAGGTCCTTGGTCTTCAGGCCCAGCACAAAGCAGCCAATGAGATAGGCAAAGGCGATGCAGAAGAAGCCGGCGTTGATCTTGGTTTTGTAGCCGAGGTAGACGGCGATGACGATGGCAGCGATGATCAGAATGCCGTTCATGTTATTTCTCCTTTACGGTTTATCAGTCTTCCAGATTCAGAAGACCGGCCTGAATGGTGTGGGTCATGTAGTGGAGCTCGTCCTCGCTGACACCGTGGTCGGCCATGTACTGCATGTACTGTTCGTAGGCCAGCTCCCAGTGGGGATTTTCCACCTGGCCGCCATCGGTGCTGATCATGACGTTCTTGTAGCCCACGGTTTGGATGACCTCCAGGTTGTCGGGCAGGTTGCTCTTGTACTTGCCGCCGCCCATGTTCTGGGCAAAGCAGCGCTCGAGATACACGTCGTAGTCCTTGACGATCTTCAGCTGATCCTCGAGAGACATGTCCACGATCCACCACTCGGGGTGGGTGATCACGATCTTCTTGACGCCTGCGGCGCGGGCGGCCTCGACCACGATGAAGCACTCCTCCGGGGAGACGTGCCCGGTGCCGAGCACCACGTCAAAGTCCTTGATCAGTTGGAAGACGTCTTTGAGCTCAGGGACGATCTTGCCGTCGCGCACGCAGGCCACGCCCGCCGAGGGGTCCTTGCCCATCTTTTTGAGGTGGTTGCAGGCCGAGGCGGTGGGGAGCCACACCACCTTGCCGCCCAGTTTCAGCCCGCTCTCCACGGCGGCGGGGTTGATGCCGCCCATCTGCCGGTTGAGGGTGACGCTGCCGAACATGGTGAAGTTGTTGTCCCCGTGGTGGGTCAGCTCGTTGTGGCGGTTGCAGAGATAGGCTCTGTCCACCGTGGTGCCCTGGTGGGTCTTGATGACGATGGCCCGCGCGCCCACGCGGATGCCCGCTTCCATCAGCTCAAAGTCGTCGTAGGCTCTGTGGCGGATGTCGGGGTTGGAGTGGACGTGCATGTCGATGATGCCCTGCATGGATACCTTTGCCATAACATTCTCCTCTCGTTTCTCTTGTTTTTTGTACGTTTGCCTTTTTGCTGCGTCCATTCTATAATAATTGTGAAAAGATCGGCAAGGGGAAATCCCCAATGAGAGCTATCGGCTCAGCCGATGGCTTTTCCAGATGCTTAATGAAAGGACCGATGAATATGGATTTGCGGGACTTTGAATATCTAATTGCGCTGGAGGAGGAGAGAAGCGTCTCCAAGGCCGCCGAGCGGCTGTATATGGCCCAGTCCTCTCTCAGCCAGTTTCTCCAGCAGACGGAGAGCGAGCTTGGCGTCAAGCTCTTTCTGCGCACCTCCAAGGGCATCCGTCCGACGCCGAACGGCGAGATCTTTATCGGACACTTGAAAAAGATCCTGGCCGACTACCGCATGGCCCGGGGCGAGCTCTGGGACAGCGAGGGCATGAAGGGCGGCCGGGTGACCTTCGGCATCAGCTCCTTCCGCGGCCAGCAGACCCTGCCGCAGATCCTCCTGCGCTTTGCCCGGCAGTACCCGGAGGTGAAGGTCCAGGTGGTGGAGGCCAACAGCCGCCGTCTGGAGGAGCTGCTGCTGGACGGAAAGCTGGACGTGGCGGTGATCGTCCTGCCGGCGGCCAAGCTCAAGAGCGAGGCGCACTTTCTCAAAAAAGAGGAGCTGTACCTGGTGGCCTCCCGTGATCATCCGGTGAAGGCCCTGGCCCACCCCTTGGACGAGGCGCCGGGACAGTGGGTGAGCCTGAAGGAGGCGGCGAGGTTCAACTTTGTCCTCAGCGGCCAGGACACCATGATGGGCAGCATCAGCCGGGAGCTGTTTCAAAAGCACAGGCTGAAGATCACCAGCAGCCAGGACACCATCACCGCCGCTCTGGCGGTGTCGATGGCCAAAGCCGGGGTGGGTCTGGCCTTTACCTACGCCTCCTGCGTGGACCCGGACGAACCGATGGAGCTGTTTCGCATCGGGGAGGCGGGCGTCTTCCTGGAACTCGGCGTGGCCCTGCCGACCAGAGAGTACCACTCCACCGCCTCACGCGAACTCGCCCGCGTCATCCGCGAGGTCTACAGCGGGGAATAAAGAAAACCGCGCATCCAGAGGATGCGCGGTTTTTGCTTGGCAGTGTCACGTGAGGACGCATTTTTCAAACGCGCGGCGGTAGACCTTCGCGGCGGTGAGCAGCGCGTCGATCTTTACCCGCTCGTTGGGCTGGTGCTCGCTGGTGGGACTGCCAGGGAAATTGGCGCCGAAAGCCACGCAGTTGTCAAAGGCCCGGGCAAAGGTGGCCCCGGCGGAGATGGATGGGGGCGTCTCCGTATCCCCGGTCACCTCCCGATAGGCGCCCAGCAGGTTCTGCACCAGCTCGCTCTCCAGCGGGACGAAAATGGGGCGCAGCCAGTCGTATTCCTCCACCGTCATGCCATAGGCTGCCGCCTTCTCCCGCAGCAGGGAGAAAATCTTTTCCTTGGGGCAGGTGGAGGGCAGACGCAGATCCAGGCAGAATTCCGCGCCCTCGGGGCCCAGAGCCATCTTGCCGAGGTTCACCGTGACGGGGCCGGAGACGTCCGAGAGGTCCTCTTTGGTAAAGCCCTCAAAGCGAAACTTCCCGTCCAGCACGTCGCAGGCAAAGCGGTTGGCGGCGCAGGTGTAGCCCGCGTCCTCCAGAGCCCGCAGCAGGCGCAGATTGGCGCTGACGCCCTTCCAGGGGTTCTTGGCGTGGGCGGTGACGCCCTCCACCGTGATGGCGCCGTCTTCCCTGCGATAGGCGTAATCCCGGGCTTTCAGGGCCTGCTCCAGCCCCGGCACCGCCGGGCAGAGGGCGTGGCCGGAAACGGCGTTGAAGCTGTCACCGCCGGAGCAGGATACGGGAGAGGGCTCCTCTGAGCGCAGGATCACCTGCAAAAGCCCCTTCTCCGCGTAGGTCAGGGGGAAGGTGGAGTCGGGCGTGAAGCCCTCGGCGGGCAGTTCTTCCCGTTCGGTGTAGGCCTTGATGCCCCGCCAGAGGTTTTCCTCGTCCGTGCCGAAGATGAAGCGCACCCGCTTCTTCAGCTGCCGGCCCTCGTCCAGCAGGGCTTTGAGGGCGTAGGCCGCGGCCACCGTGGGGCCCTTGTCGTCCTGCACACCCCGGCCGCAGAGATACCCGTCCCGGATCTCGGGGTGGAAGGGATCGTGCTCCCAGCCGTCGGATGCCCGGGCGGGCACCACGTCCAGGTGGCACACCACGCCGAAGAGCGGGCCGCCGCCGATCTCGGCCCAGCCGTATTTCCCGTCCGCTGCCTTCTGCGTGCGAAAGCCCAGGCGAGTCATCATCGCCAGCGCCGCGTCCAGGCAGCGGTCCACATTCTCTCCGAAGGGGAAGGCGCCGCCCTCCTCCAGCACGGACGGGATCTCCACCAGACGGCAGATGTCCCGCAGGATCTCTTCCCGATAATGTTCCATAGCAGTATCCTTTCTTTGAAAAGAATCCCCCGGCCTGTGAAGCGGGTCGGGGGATTCCTGTTTTTTAGAAACCAATGAGCACGGCGGCGACCACGAAGATCGTGGACAGCACAAACAGCATGAGCTGCATCTTGATCTGGAACCGGGCCCACTTGCCCCACTCCAGTCTGGCCACGCCCAGCACGCCCAGCAGACAGCCGGAGGTGGGGACAATGAGGTTGGTCAGACCGTCGCCCAGCTGGAAAGCCAGCACTGCCACCTGCCGCGTCACGCCCGCCAGATCCGCCAGCGGTGCCATGATGGGCATGGTCAGTGCGGCCTGGCCGGAGCCGGAGACCACAAAGAAGTTGAACACGCTCTGGAATACATACATGAGCCAGGCGGCCAGCATCCCCGGCATGCCGGAGATGGCATTGCCCAGGGCGTAGAGCACCGTGTTCATGACGCTGGGATTGGTGGCGTCTGTGCCGCCGAGGACGATCACGATGCCCTTGGCCATGCCGACCACCAGCGCCGCGCCCACCAGGTCCGCGGCGCCGCTCTGGAAGGAGGAGGCCACGTCTGAGGGGGTCATGTCATTGAGCTTGAAAATACAGCCGATGATGCCGGAGACCAGGCCCATCACAAAGAACTGAGAGGCGATCTCGGGGATGTAGTAGCCCTCCTTGACCACGCCCCACACGGTCCAGACGATGGTGGCGGCTACGGTCAGCAGCACCAGGGCCTGCCCGGCACCGAAGGAGACGGTCTTGCCGGTATCAGCCTCCATCTGCTCGCGGTAGTAGGCGTCAGACTCATAGGCCACGGAGAGCTGGGGATTCTTCTTGATCTTCGCGGCGTAGACCATGGTGAAGACAATGCCCGCCAGCGTGAAGACCACCCACATGAAGATGCGGAAGCCAGCCCCGGAGAACACCGGGATGCCGGAGATGCCCTGGGCGATGGCCAGGGAGAAGGGGTTCATCCAGCTGGTACCGAAGCCGATCTGGGTGGCGACGTAGGTGACGCAGACGGCCACCACCGCGTCGTAGCCCATGGCCACGGTCAAGGGGACGATCACCATGGCAAAGGGAATGGCCTCCTCACCCATGCCGAAGACCGCGCCGCCCAGGGAGAAAAGGGTGAAGAGCACGGGGATCAGCACGATCTCCCGGCCCTTGGAGCGCCGGATCAGGGCGTGGATGCCCGCGTCCACGGCACCGGTGTGCATGACGATGCCGAAGGCGCCGCCGCAGACCAGAATGAAAGCCACAATGCCCACGGCCGTGCCCCACTTGTCGCCGGAGGTGAGACCCTCAAAGACGTAGTTGAGCATGCCCTGGCCGTTGAAGTCCTCGGTACCAAAGAGGGGGACCCCCTTTCGGATGGGCTGGCCGGCCTCGTCCAGGGCGTAAGAGAAGCTGCCGGGCACCACCACGGTGCGGGTCTTCTCGCTCTCGCCCACCATGTAGCTGATCTCCTGGGTCTCAAAGCTGCCCACGGGGACCAGGTAGGTCAGAAGCGCACAGAGCAGGATCACACAGAAAATGATCACATAGGTATGCGGCATTTTGATTTGCTTTTTCACGGGAGCATCCTCCTTGAACAGCTTTTTGGGGGTGAAACTGACCGTTCTTTCGACAGCGAGTGTACCACGATTGGCAAATGTTGTAAAGGAATCCTTTGGCGCTTTTTCGGAGCGCCCGCGCGTTTTATTGCGCTCTTTTGATGACATCGGAGACGTCCTGCAGGGTGATGAAGGCGCTCTTGTCAATATCAAGGACAAGGTCGTTGAACCTGCCGATCTGGAACTGGTTGACAATGAAAAAGACAATGTCCTTTTCCTTGCCGGAGTAGCCGCCGACAGCGCGGATGATGGTGCCGGCCGCGCCGAAGCGCTCCGCGAGGGCGCCGGAGATTTCAGCGGCCTTGTCCGTCACAACCATGGCGCACTTGGAGCGGTCCAGACCTTCCACAATGAAGTCGACTGTTTTGGAGCCGACGTAATAGGTGAGGATCGAATACAGCGGGAGGATCCAGCTTTGGATGACGATGCCGCAGACGGTGTACAGCACGGTGTTGAAAACCATCACAAAGGTGCCGAGAGAGATACCGAACTGCTTGGCAAAGATCACCGACAGCACGTCGATGCCGTCCACAGCGCCGCCGTAGCGGATGGTCATGCCGCTGCCGGTGCCGGAGAGCAAGCCGCCAAAGACTGCGCACAGCAGGTGGTCGGAACCGGCCAGGGGGGAGAAAAAGCGCACGTCAATGGGCAGCACGTCCTTGATGAGAAAGGATGCGATGGAAAAGACAGCGACGGTGTAGATGGAGTAGACGGTAAAGGCAAAGCCCTGTTTGCGCATCCCGAAGAGGAAGATCGGGACGTTCAGCACAAGCAGGAAGAGCGACAGGGTCAGATGCGGCGGAGTCACCTGATCGAGG
This sequence comes from uncultured Eubacteriales bacterium, assembly GCA_900319835.1. Next base: position 70,041 of record ONPY01000002.1, read on the forward strand.
AGCATGGACAGACCGGAAATACCGCTGTCATACAGCCGGATCGGGAAAAGAAAAATGGTGACGCCGACGGCATTGATAATCCCGGCGATCGTGAGCATGATAAAGCGGTAGGGCTTCAACTCCCGCCGCGCTTTTTCAAGGGAGGACTCGGAACCCTTCTCTGTTTTTGCGGCAGTGTTCTCGTTCAACATGGCGGCGATCCTTTCTATGCTGTCAATCGGGCCTGCCCGGAGCGGGAAAAGGCCCGGAATATGTTTTAGCATGTATCATGCTGGTGGAAAAAGCATCCAGATATCCGCAGCATTCTATCACGCGCGCCCTTTGCCGTCAAGGACGGAGGCGACGGCGCGCGCCCGCGCAGAAAAAGCGGCAGGCATTTTGAAAAATGCCTGCCGCTTTGTGCAGAACAATAGCCTGTGGCAACACGGGCGCGGATCAAATCCTTCCCAGTTCATCGAAAGACAGGTAGCGGGGAGCGCTCCCCGCTACCTGCGCTATAAGTATTGTATAAATTATGTAAACCCCTATTCCCACTCGCCAAGCAAATCCCGACTTTAACTGCTTTTGTTTAGGGGATTTGACTCGGCGTGTCTCCATTTGATTCCCATTATCCTCAACCCTTTGGGTCTACGGACTTTTGCTATCAAAAAGCTATCAACGACGCTATCACAGGTCCGGTTTGTTGGAGCTGTTTACAGTGGCTTGGACGATTAACGGGAATGCTTTGGCAGTTTGATAGAGGCTTTTTGATGGGATTACTATTGCATGAAATTGGCCGGATTTCAATGCTTTCATTATAGAAAACCGGGCAAAACACAGCCCGCCGCTCTGGGAGGGAGCGGCGGGAAAGATATGGAGTTGTAATAATGGTCAGGGGGTTAACGCAGGACAGTATCAATCGTGTGGTTTTCCTGCTCTCCCGCGGCATACCAATGACTCTGGAGGCGAAGCTCCGTGACTGCCTTGGTATCGCACAGGCGGTTGAAGCAGTAGTACAGCATCCTCTGATCCGGGCTGCGGGAGGCCAGCGAAATTGACCAGGTCATCGCCCTTGATCGTATAGATGCTGCCGTCCGAAAATGAGTTCCATGCTGTCGTCAATGACCTCCTGCGCACTCGGAATATCATAAGAAACGGTTGATAGAAGCGCCGAGTTCTTTCGCGTCCAGTTTCGTTTCTACATTCATACCGGAGGGGATACATTCCTCAATTTCATCCAGCACGAGATCATCAGCTTCCGTTCCGTGTGGGAAATGGTCAAGCTGATCGAGAGCGCTGTGGAGTCCACCGACACCTCGACCGACGAGGAAGAGAGCCACCTGGTAAACAGGACGGAAAACGAAAACCGGCACAGCCTTCGCTGTGCCGGTTTTGCGTTTCCGAGGTCAGATTTCCCGGGTCTGGAAGTAGTTGTTGAGGCACTCCCGGAAGAGCTCCAGGGAGGGGTTGTTGCTGCCGCGGCGCCAGGCCAGCGCCACGGGGGTGTGTTCATTGAGCGAGATATGGCGCAGATGCGGGTGGTGCAGGGCGTAGCACCAGGAGTCCAGCAGCGCCACCCCGGCGCCGCCGTCAACATAGAACAGCACGGTTTCGGAGTTCGGGACTGTGCGGAAGCGCGGGACAAAGTGGTAGTTCTGGAAGATGGTCTCGCTTTCCTCCACCAGCATACGGATGCGCGGATCGTCCGCAATCAGAAAGTCACAGCGGTAGAAATCCGAGGGGTCGCGCAGCTCGTCACTGTCAGGCAGCAGCTCGGAATACATGATGAGCCGCTGGATGGAAGTGAAGCGTTCCACCGTAAAGTCCGGTGTCTCGTTCAGATAGTTTTCCAGGGAAATGGCCGCGTCCAAACGTTTCTCCTTGAGGGCCATGTTCAGCGTGCGGAAATTCTGACACTCATAGGTGACGTGAAATTTCGGGTTGAGCTGGCAGCAGTGGGCCATGACGGGAGGAAGGAAATCCGGCATGCGCCAGTCCTTGTTGATGCCGAGCCGAAGGGCGGGCGTGGTGTTGGAGAGGGCCTGCCGGGTGCGGTCCAGCTCCAGATAGGTGCGCTGGAAGAGGTTGTAGTAGGCCTTGCCCGCCTCGGTCAAAACGACCTTGCGGCTGTTCTCCCGCAGAAAGAGCCGGACGCCCAGCTCATTTTCCAGCGCGGAGATGTAGCGGCTGACCGCAGGCTGCGGCAGCAGCAGGTTCTCAGCGGCGCGGGTGAAGTTTAAGAGCCTGCCCGCCTCAAGAAAGCATTCAATCTGTCTGTCGTTCAAGGATAGGCCCCCAATTGCCTGGAATCAGTGCGAAGAGAAAGAGACGCTCCGCCGGGAAGAGAGGAGCCCGGCGGAGCGGTTTGCCGGGTCAGACGGTGCAGCGCAGGATGTACACACCGTCGTGCATGGCGTTGAGATAGATATAGCCGCGGTCGTCGACTACGAGATCCTCGGCGGTGCCGAGGGGCTTGTTGTTCATGGGCACGTCGAAGCAGAGCTTCTCCGGGTTCGGCGGGATGAAGTAGGCGATCTCCTTGGGCACATAGGGGTCGGACACGTCGTAGACGCGCAGGCCCGCATGGAAGTAGCAGTCGTACACGCGGTCGGCCCGGTCCTCGATCCAGGGCTTGTGAGTCATGGGCTCGTGCAGATTGTGGGGTCCGAAGGAGGTGGGGAAGTCCTGGCCCAGCTGGTTGAAGTTCTTGTAGGGGAAGCCCTCGGGGACCTCGGGGTAGGGGAAGATGGAGATGAGCACGGGGTCGGCGGGGTCGGAGATGTCAAACATCTCGATGCCGCAGTAGGCGTGGACGCCGAAGCGCTCAAACTCGTCTCTGCTGTAGGTCCACTGGCGCTCGCCCTCCTGCATGCCGACGGCGTAGTGCGTGCCGTGGATGGGCATGAAGGTGTGGCACAGGGCACCGCCGAACTTGGTGGCGAAGGGCGGGGTCATCTTGCACTCACCCAGCACCTGGGGGAAGGTCGGGTCGGAAATGTCCAGGACCTTGAAGCCGCCGCCGGCGCAGCTGAGATAGGCCAGGTTGTCGTCTGTGCCGACGTAGGGGAAGTGGACAAAGCCGGGATAGGTGTTGTAGCCCTGCCAGCCGTGCCATTCCTTCTTGCGGGTCTTCTCGGTCTGGTTGCCGAAGAACTGGCCGGGGTTCCACCAGCGGCCTAATTCCACGGGATGCTCGGGGTCGGCA
>ONPY01000088.1 GCA_900319835.1 uncultured Eubacteriales bacterium
CTGCCTTTCGATTTTGTCTGAGCAACTCAACCCTAACACAGGTACTCTCTATTCGCTATTCTTTTTTACCTTCTGTCACACATCATTGTAAACCCTACAAGAATTGTTGCAGACAGTGGCGTAAGGTTATTGCCTTTTCGCGGCTTTTGCGGTATAATATATCGATAAGGTCTATCCTAGATAAAGTCTGTTTGCACATATGGGGAATCTCGAATGGAAAGCATTACAAACTTACTCAGTCGAGCCGGCAATTATCTGACAACGATAGGGATATCGGACTTCATCGATATCCTTATCGTCGCTTTCCTGATTTACCGGGTCATCTGGTTTGTCAAAAAATCCAACTTCATCAATCTGGCAAAGGGCCTGCTTTTGATTCTCCTGGCGCTGTGGTTATCGGGTGAGTTCGGTCTGATCATGATTAACTACATTTTGCGCCGCGCGGTGGAGTTGGGCATGATCGCCCTGGTCATCCTGTTCCAGCCGGAGCTGAGAAGACTGCTGGAGCGCGTCGGCAGCAGCTTTAACCGCAACCACAACGCGGCCGGATCGGTGATCAACGCCGCCATTGAACAGACCGTTCAAGCCTGTTGTGATATGGCGGCCACCAAAACAGGAGCGCTAATTGCTTTTGAGCGCAAGGTCCCGCTCGGACCTGTCATTGCGACCGGCACCGTCATCAACGCGGACGCCAATTCGGAACTGATCAAGAACCTGTTCTTCAACAAGGCTCCGCTGCACGATGGCGCGGTAATCATCCGCGACGGCAGAGTGGAGGCAGCCGGCTGTGTCCTCCCGCTGACGCAGGCCATGAATCTCAGCAAGGATCTGGGCATGCGCCACCGGGCAGGTCTCGGACTGAGCGAACAGTCCGACGCTGTGGTGATCATCGTCTCCGAGGAGACGGGAGCCATTTCCGTGGCACTGGAGGGGATGTTGAAACGGCATCTCACCGGCGACGAACTGAAGAAGGTTCTGACGGAAAACATGAACTCCGAGGACAAGCAGGAAGATGCGCCCGGCATCCTGAACGCCATACGCAGTTTCTTCAAGGGATTTGAGCATGAAGATGAAAGCAAGACTGAATAAGCTGTATAACAGCAAGGCCTTCTGGGCCATCGTTTCGCTGATCGCTTCGCTGGTGATCTGGGTCTATGTGTCCTCTGTGGAGACGGAGGAGTTCAAGCAGACTTTCCGCGGTGTGCGCGTGGAGCTGGCCGGTGAGACGCTGCTGCGAGATTCGAAAAACCTGGTGGTCACCGACATGGACACCAGCACCGTGACACTCGAGGTCGTAGGCCCGCGACGGATCGTTGCTGCACTGGACTCGGACAAGATCTATGCCCAGATCGACGTGAGCAAGCTCTCACGGGCGGCCTACACATCCCAGCAGTACGCGGTGATTTTCCCGGACGGGACCGATACCAGCAACCTGACCGTGCTCCGGAAAACGCCGGAGATCATCAACTTCATGGTTTCCAGCCTCACCACAAAGACCATTCAGGTGCGCGGCAGCTTCGACGGCTCCATTGCCGAGGGCTTTACCGCGGAGACCCCGGTCTTTGAGCCGGCCAACATCGTGCTGTCGGGGCCGGAGGCGTATCTGAAAAACGTGGACTACGCCTGGGTGACCTTCGGGAAAGAGAATGTGGAGAGCACCTACCAGGTGGAGACGGGCTTTACGCTGATGAGCGCGGACAATACACCGGCCTCTACCACCGGCATCACGACCTCAACCGATATGGTGACGGCGACACTGCCGCTGCTGATGCTCAAGGAGGTCAAGCTCGGCGTCAATCTCATTGACGGCGCGGGCGCAAACGCAGAAAACACCAAGGTCACCGTTGAACCGGCGAGTGTCATGCTGGCCGGCGACTCGGCGCTGCTGGGCGGCATGAACAAGATCAATCTCGCCACGATCGACCTGACGGACTTTGCCGCGAGCTTTACCGACACCTACACCATCCCCATCGACAACGAGCTGCGCAACACGACCGGCGTGAATGAAGCCAAAGTGACGGTCGAAGTATTGGGACTGTCCACCAAAACCTTCAAAGTGACCAACATCTCCCAGGTCAATCTCAAGGAGGGCTATACGGCCGAAATCATTACCCAGAGCCTGGACGTGACGCTGCGAGGCTTGCCTGAGGTGCTGGAGCAGATCAAGGATGAAAACATCCGGGCGGTTGCGGATCTTGCCGATCTGAGCGAATCCACAGGTACTTACATGCCGAAAGTCCGCATCTATGTGGACGGCTTTACCGATGTGGGTGCGCTGAAGGTCAACGGCAGCGACTATACCGTCTCCGTTGAAATTGAAAGGGGATAAACCATGACGCAGGACGCGATCGTTTTTCGATGTCTGGCAGATGATATGGCCGAGGTCGTGGTAACGCGGTCCACTGCCTGCGGGGGAAACTGCGGCAACTGCGAGGCCTGCATGTTCCAGAGCGAGCTGAAAACCGTGGCCCGGAATCTGATTGGAGCGAGACCCGGGCAGCGCGTGGTGATTGAGAGCAAATCCTCCAAGGTTTACGGCGCGATCATGCTGGTCTATGTTCTGCCGATCGTGCTGGCGCTGCTGGGGTATTTTGCGGCGTTTGCCGCAGGCGCGCCGGAGGGACTGTGCATCGTCTGCTGCTTTGCGGGCGTGTTTCTGGGCGCCGGCATCACCGTGCTGAGCCAGAGACTGAAGAAAAACAAAAATTCCATTACATTTGATATCGTTCAGCTGAACGAATAGTGGGAGGCAGTATGATCAAAAGCATGACCGGCTACGGCAGCGCCAAAGGGACTGTCGAGGGCCTGACCATCAGCGTGGAACTCAAGAGCGTCAACAACCGGTATCTGGATACCTCCGTGCGCCTGCCAAGGAGCTTCCTCTTTGCTGAGGATGCGGTGAAGTCCGCGGTGCAGCGGCACATCAGCCGCGGCAAGGTGGACGTGTTTGTATCCGTGGATTCCTCTGCAGCGAGCGACATGACTGTAAAGGTCAATGAGGGGCTTCTTAAGGGCTATATGGAGGCCATCCGGTCCATCGCACGGGAGTATGATCTGCCGGACGAGCTGTCAGCGCTGGCTGTCAGCCGCTTCCCGGACGTGTTGAGCGTGGAGAAAAAGGATCTGGATGCCGAGGCCATCTCCGCCGGGATCATAATGATCACAGAACAGGCGCTGGAGGATTTTGATGCCATGCGTTTGAGAGAAGGCGAGAAGCTGCGGGACGATGTGCTGGGCCGCATCGCTGTCATTGACAGCCTGGTGAGCAATGTGGAGCAGGCGGCGCCCCAGACCGTAGCTGATTACCGCGCGCGGCTGGAGGCCAAGATGGCCGAGGTTCTTGGCAGTTCCGGCATCGATGAAAACCGCATCCTGGCAGAGGCGGCGATCTTTGCCGATCACATCGCCGTGGATGAGGAGACTGTCCGCCTTCGCAGCCACATGAGTCAGCTCAACACCATGATACGCGGAAGCTCTCCCACAGGACGCAAGATCGATTTTCTGATCCAGGAGTTTAACCGTGAGGCCAACACCATCGGCTCCAAATGTCAGAATTCGGAGATCGCCCACACAGTGGTGGATCTGAAATCCGAGATCGAAAAGATCCGGGAACAGATCCAGAACATCGAGTGAGGAACTCCGTATGAAATTGATCGGCATTGGATTTGGCAATCTCGTATCCGCCGACAGGATCATCGCCATCGTCTCCCCGGAATCCGCGCCCATCAAGCGGATGATCCAGGATGTACGGGAAAAAGGGCTGTTGATCGACGCATCCTTCGGACGCAGCACCAGATCAGTCATCACCATGGACAGCGGAAACGTGATTCTTTCCGCCCTGCCGCCGGAGACGCTGGCGGCACGATGCGCAGAAAATAACCAGGAAGGTGGTACGATAGATGAATGAAAGAGGAAAACTGATCGTGATCTCCGGGCCATCGGGCGCCGGCAAGAGCACGGTGGTCTTCAAGGCGATCGAGGGGAGAAACGACGTATGCTTCTCCACCTCTGTCACAACCCGCAAGCCACGGCCGGGCGAGACCGACGGGAAGGAATACTTCTTCGTGGATCTGGACCGTTTCCGCGAAATGGTGGAGAACGATGAGCTTCTGGAGCATGCGGAGTATGTCGCCAATTCCTACGGCACCCCGCGCGCCTATGTGGAAAAACAGCTGGAAGCCGGGCTGAACGTCCTGCTGGATATAGAGGTGCAGGGTGCCCGCCAGGTGCATGAGAAGATGCCGGAGGCCGTGATGATCTTTGTGGCGCCGCCCTCCCTCAAAGAATTGGAGCGCCGTCTCAGAGGACGCGGCACGGATACGGAACGCGCCATTGAAGCGAGACTGATCCGGGCCCAGCAGGAATTTGCGGAAGCAGATTTCTACCAGTATCTGATCATCAACGACGACGCGGACAAAGCCGCCAGGGAGCTCAACGCCATCATCGACGCCTCCCACTGTCGCTTTGCCGACCGCGCAGAGAGACTCAAAAATCTGTAATCTTTATGAATTTGGCCGCCGCAGCCCATGCGGCAGAATGGAGAATTGTTATGATGCTTTATCCCCCCGTAGCTGAACTCGTTGATAAGATCGGCAGCCGTTATCTGCTGGTAAACCTGGTGGCAAGACGTGCAAGAGCCCTGTCCGCCGAGGCCGAAGAGAAGCAGATCCCCCTGGAGCGCAAAGCTGTCTCCTCTGCCATTGATGAGGTGTATACCGGCAAGCTCAGCATCAAGGACTGAGTGATTCAAAAGCCCGGCGGAGAGGAGGGGAGCCATGTCCGCCATCGCAAAGATCGCGGTTTCCGCCGCCACATACTGGCTGGACAGGCCCTATGATTACAAGATCCCCCGGGAACTGGAAGCCAAGGCGCTTCCCGGCGTCAGGGTATACGTCCCTTTTTCCAACGGCAACCGCCGGACGGAAGGCGTGATCCTGGCTCTGGCCGAGGAGAGCAGCTATGACCGGCTCAAATCCATCCAGGCCGTTCTGGACGAGGAGCCGATCCTGACGCAGGAGCAGATCAAACTGGCGCTCTTTATGAGGGAGCGATTCTTCTGCACGGTATATGACGCCGTGCGTGCCATGTTGCCGGCGGGACTCTGGTTTGACGAGGATGGCCGCCGAAAAGCCCGGGATAAAACCCAGGAGATGGCCCGCCTTGCCATCGGACCGGAGGAGGCCGCAGCTGCTGCCCAAGCCAAGCGTTTGAAGGCGCCCAGCCAGTCGCAGATCCTCGAGCAGCTTTGCGCGTTTGAAGCCATCCCCAGCCGGGATCTGCTGCTCCACACCGGGGCAGGCCGCCCCTCCTTAAAGGCGCTTGTCAATGCTGGAATGGTGGAGCTCTATGAGAAGGAGACCTACCGCAGACCGCAGATCCATATCGGTGAAACCGAGCCGCTGCCGGTGCTTTCTGCAAAGCAGCAGGAGGCTTTTGAAGGGATTCAAAGCCTTGCCGCTTCCGGCAACAGCGGCGCGGCGCTGCTTTTTGGGGTGACCGGAAGCGGGAAGACCAGCGTATACATCCACCTGATCGCCGAGCAGCTCAAGCGTGACAAGGCCGTCATCCTGCTGGTACCGGAGATCGCGCTGACGCCGCAGATGATCGAGACCTTTTCCGCCCACTTCGGCAACGAAGTGGCGGTTCTCCATTCAAGCCTCTCCATCGGTGAGCGCTATGATGAGTGGAAGCGGGTACGCTGCGGCAAAGCCCGGATGGTGATCGGTACCAGAAGCGCTGTGTTTGCTCCCTGTCCGCATCTCGGCCTTATCATCATCGATGAAGAGCAGGAGGAGACCTACAAGTCCGAAAACATCCCACGCTATAACGCGCGGGATGTGGCAAAATACCGCTGTGCTGGGGCAAACTGTCTGTTGCTGCTGGGCTCGGCCACGCCGGACATCGTCAGCATGTACGCCGCCCAGACCGGGCGATACCGTTATTTTACACTGCCCGAGCGCTTCAATGAACGGGAGCTGCCGGATGTACGCATTGTGGACATGAAACGGGAGCTGCGCCGCGGCAACGGCGGAAGCATCAGTTCCTTCCTCCGTGACGAACTTGCCGAGAATATCAGCAGGGGAGAACAGAGTATCCTCTTCATCAACCGCCGGGGCGCAAACCGTCTTATCAGCTGCGGCGAGTGCGGATACACCTACCGCTGTCCGCGCTGCAGCGTGTCGCTGACCTACCACAGCGCAAATAACCGCCTGCTCTGTCACTATTGCGGGTATTCCAGGAGACCGGACGAGGCCTGTCCGGAATGCGGCGGTGCTCTTAAGCACATCGGGGCCGGCACCCAAATGGTGGAGAGCGAGCTCAAAGAGCTCTTTCCCGACGTGGAGGTTTTGCGGATGGACACCGATACGGTGACACCCGCCGGCTCGCATGAGAAGCTGCTGGACCGTTTTCGGCAGGAAAACATTCCCATTATGGTTGGCACCCAGATGGTGACCAAGGGGCTGAATTTTGAAAACGTGACGCTGGTCGGCGTTATTTCGGCCGATCAAAGTCTTTATGCGGGCGACTACCGGGCTGGGGAGAGGAGCTTTTCTCTGATCACCCAGGTAGTGGGCCGCAGCGGCCGCGGTAAGAAGCCTGGGCGCGCTGTGATTCAGACCTTTACGCCAGACAATGAGACCATCCTGCAGGCTGCCAAGCAGGACTACGAGGCGTTTTACCGCTCGGAGATCGAGCTGCGCAAGCTGCAGAACACGCCGCCCTTTTCACAGATGCTCTCCGTCACGGTTTCCGGCATGAATGAGGAGCATGTCTATCGGGCCTGCCGCGCTGTGCGGCAGAGACTGGACGGGCTGCTTTCGGCAGGCGGCAGCGCGACGATCCTCGGGCCGGCGCCCCTGGCGGTGGTAAAGGTCAACAACCGCTACCGCTATCGCGTGATGATTTACGCCAGCAGCCATGCCGCCATCCGCGGCACAGTCGCCGGGGTGGTGATGGAGTGCTGCCAGGACAAGCGTTTTTCTGACGTGTCCGTCTATGCGGACAACGACCCAAACGACTGAGCAGAGTTTCCGGGACGGATGGCAAGCCGCTGCCGTCTGGTCCGTTTCAGACAAAGAGCAAAGCGGCGGAATGGAGAAGAAGATGGCACTGAGAAATGTCCTGACCAAGGAAGAGCCCGGGCTGTATAAAAAGAGCCGCCCGGTGACAGACTTTAACCCCCGCCTGCACCAGCTGCTGGATGATATGGCGCAGACTCTGGCCGCAGAAAACGGCGTTGGTCTGGCGGCTCCGCAGGTGGGTGTCCTGCGCCGCGCGGTGATCGTGCTGGAGACCAACGTCCCCGAAGGGGAAGAGGATTATCTGATCGAGCTTATCAATCCGGAGATCCTTGAGACCTCTGGCGAACAGTACGGCCCTGAGGGCTGCTTGAGTGTTCCCGGCGAGTACGGGCTTGTGAAAAGACCCATGAACGTCAAGGTACGTGCCCAGGACCGCAACGGGGAATTTTTTGAAGTGGAAGGCACAGGCCTCACCGCCCGCTGCTTCTGCCACGAGATCGACCACCTGGACGGCGTGGTCTTTACCTCCAAGTGTGATCGGATGCTCACCGAGGAGGAACTGGAAAAGGGAGAATTTGCGTAAAGGCGGAATAACGCATGCGGGTTGTTTTTATGGGAACGCCGGATTTTGCATCGGCTTCCCTGAAAAAGCTAATTGAAGAGGAATTTGAGATCGTCGGCGTCTTTACCCAGCCGGACAAGCCCAAAGGCCGCGGTATGGAGATGAGCTTTTCCCCGGTGAAGGAGCTGGCGCTGCAGCACGGTCTGCCGGTGTATCAGCCTGAGAAGATGCGGGACGGGACGGCGCTTGCCATCCTGAGAGAACTCCGGCCCGATATTCTGGCTGTGGTGGCCTACGGGCGTATTCTGCCCGATGAGATGCTGGAGCTGCCGAGATACGGGGCGGTGAACGTCCACGGCTCGCTGCTGCCCAAGTACCGGGGTGCGGCGCCCATTCAGTGGGCGGTGCTCAACGGGGACAAGGTGACCGGCGTGAGCACCATGTATCTGGCCCATGACATGGACACCGGTGATGTGATCTATACAGAAGAGACCGAGATCGGCGAGTTTGAAACCTCAGGCGAGCTGTTTGATCGGCTGAAGGAGATGGGCGCCTCGCTGCTTGTGAGGACGCTGCGGGACATCGAAGCGGGCACAGCACCGAGAACCCCACAGAACCACGCCGAGGCCAGCTATGTCAAAATGCTGGATAAATCCATTTGTCCCATCGACTGGAACAAGAGTCCACGTGAGATCGTCAAGCATATATACGGCCTGCAGCCCTGGCCGGTGGCCACCATGGAGCTGGGGGGCAAGAGCTATCGCGTGTTTGCCGCGGCCTATTCCGGACGTAAAAGCGGCAAGAGCCCCGGCAGCCTGATCGCCGCCGGAGAAGATGGACTGGAGTTTGTCTGCGGCAATGGCGAGACTCTGCTGATCACAGAGCTCCAGGCTCCCGGCAAGAAACGGATGCTGGCCTCGGACTTTCTCCGCGGCCATCGGGTGGCGCTCTCATGAGCGCACAGGCAAATGCCCGGCAGGTGGCAGTGGAGACTTTGATGCGCTGTCGCAGGGACGGCGCCTGGTCGGGGGCGTCGTTGGACGCCAATATCCGCCGGTTCAACCTGGACCGCAGGGATGCGGCCTTTGCCTCCCGCCTGGTGCTCAGTGTGCTGGAAAACACCGCTTACTGCGATTTTGTGATCGGCTGTTACAGCAAGGGAAAGCTGGAACCGCAGGTGCGGGATATTTTGCGACTTGGGACGGCACAGCTGCTGTTTCTGGACCGTGTTCCGGTCAGCGCGGCTGTGAACGAAACAGTCTCCCTCTGCCGTCAAAACGGACACCAGAGAGCTGCAGGACTGGTCAACGCGGTGCTGCGGAAAATAGCAGACAACCGCGCTGCACTTCCTGAAGTTCCGGGGAAGGGGACGGCGGCCTATCTTTCCGTGCGATACAGCCACCCGCTGTGGCTTGCACAGGAACTGGTTCGTCGAAAAGGATATGACTTTACCGAGGCGTTCTTTTCCGCAAACAATGAGCCTGCGCCTTTGAACCTCCAGGTGAACACCCTGAAGGTTTCCGAGGCGGATTACACCAGGGCGCTGGCCAGAACAGAAATTCCCTGTACGGTTCCTGAGGAGCCGGCCGGATGCCTGCTGCTTGACGGCGGAGCAGCCCAGGAACTGCCGGGATTTGAAGACGGACTGTTTTATGTGCAGGACCGCGCGGCGCGGATGGCAGTGGAGTTTGCAGCGCCTGTACCCGGCATGCGCGTGCTGGACGCCTGCGCCTGTCCCGGGGGAAAATCTTTTGCAGCCGCCATACGGATGGGCAATCAAGGGCGCATTCTCTCCTGCGATATTCATGAGAAGAAGCTGGGACTTCTTAAGTCTGGAGCAGAGCGGCTC
>ONPY01000050.1 GCA_900319835.1 uncultured Eubacteriales bacterium
TGGAGTGGTTCGCAAAGGCGGCGGAAGCCGGGAGCTCGGAGGCCATGACCATCATCGGCATCATATATGAGATCGGTGATGCCGTCGAGCAGGACTACGCCAAAGCGTTGGAGTGGTACACAAAGGCGGCGGAAGCCGGGAATGCGAACGCCATGTACAGCATCGGTGTGATGTATGACAACGGCGATGGCGTCGAGCAGGACGATGCCAAGGCTTTGGAGTGGTTCGCAAAGGCGGCGGAAGCCGGGAATGCGAACGCCATGTACAGTATCGGCGCGATGTATGACAACGGCGATGGTGTCGAGCAGGACTACGTCAAGGCTATGGAGTGGTACACAAAGGCGGCGGAAGCCGGGGACGCGGACGCCATGAACAGCATCGGCGTGAGCTATTCCCATGGTGAGGGAGTCGAGCAGAACTACGCCAAGGCGTTGAAGTGGTACACAAAGGCGGCGGAAGCCGGGAATGCGGACGCCATGCAAAACATCGGCGCGAGCTATTACAACGGCGAGGGTGTCGAGAAGGACTATGCCAAGGCGTTGGAGTGGTTCACAAAGGCGGCGGAAGCCGGGAATGTGGAAGCCATGCAAAGCATCGGCGTGAGCTATTACTACGGTTATGGTGTCGAGAAGGACTACGCCAAGGCGTTGGAGTGGTACACAGAAGCGGCGGAGGCCGGGAATGCGAACGCGATGTTCAGCATCGGCATGATCTATTACTACGGCTATGGCGTCGAGCAGGACTACGGCAAGGCGTTGGAGTGGTGGACAAAGGCGGCGGAAGCCGGGAGTGGGAATGCCATGAACAACATCGGCACGAGCTATTACTACGGCTATGGTGTCGAGAAGGACTATGCCAGGGCGTTGGAGTGGTGGACAAAGGCGGCGGAAGCCGGAGATGCGGACGCCATGTACAGCATCGGCGTGATGTATTACTACGGCTATGGTGTCGAGAAGAACTACGCCAAGGCGAAGGAATGGATAGACAAGGCCGAGGACGCGGGCTATGTCAGCTGAATCAAAGAAAACAAGCATCGGCGGGTGAGTGATCTCCCGCCGATGCTTGTTGCTGTCCAATGGCGTAAATTCATTTCTTGGATTACATATAATTATATACATAATCTTATTTACATAATATACTTACCATAATCAATTAAAGCTATCCGCGTTTCGACTCAGCAGGCGCTCTACGGTCTCCCGCAGAGCCGCGTGCTCCGGGGCGGAGAGATCCGCATCCTTTGCCAGGAGGAGATTGGCCTCCTGCTGGGCCTTTTGCAGGACATTCACGTCCGCGCCGAGATCCGCCACATGCATCTCAGGCAGACCGTGCTGGCGCGAGCCGAAGAAGTCGCCGGGGCCGCGCAGCCTGAGATCCTCCTCGGAGATCTTGAAACCGTCGTTGGTCTTGGTCATGATGGCAAGACGGGCCTTGTTCTCCTCGCCGTCGTTGTCGGAGACCAGCACACAGTAGCTCTTGTGCTGCCCGCGGCCGACGCGTCCGCGGAGCTGGTGGAGCTGGCTGAGGCCGAAGCGCTCCGCGTTTTCCACAATCATCAGCGCGGCGTTCGGCACATCCACGCCCACCTCGATGACCGTGGTGGCCACGAGAATATCCGTCTCGCCAGCTACCATGGAGGCCATGATCGCATCTTTCTCCTTCGCCTTCATCCGGCCGTGAATGCAGGCGACACGCAGATCGGGGAAGGCCCGCTGCAGCTGCTCCGCGTGCTCCTGGGCACTTTTGAGCGGGACGGCAAGCTCGTCGTTTTCCTCCACCATGGGGCAGACCACAAAGACCTGACGCCCTTCGCCGACCAGCTTGCGGATAAAGCCGTTGAGCCGCTGGCGATAGCTCTCGTCCACGGCGAAGGTGTCCACCTTCTGCCGCCCGGGAGGCATCTCGTCGATGATGGAGACGTCCAGATCCCCATAGATGATGAGTGCCAGCGTCCGGGGGATGGGCGTGGCGGACATGACCAGAACGTGGGGCTTTTGACCTTTGCCGATCAGGGCCGAGCGCTGGCCGACGCCGAAGCGGTGCTGCTCGTCCGTGACCACGAGGGCCAGGTTTTCATATTCTACGTCCTGACTGAACAGCGCGTGCGTGCCGATGATGAGATCAAGCTGGCCGGCCTTGAGCAGAGCTTTGACCTCACGCTTCTCTTTGGCACTCATGGAACCGGTGAGCTTCCCAACGCGCAGACCGAGAGGGGAGAGCAGCCCGGTGAGCGTGTGGCAGTGCTGTTCGGCCAGGATCTCCGTGGGGGCCATGAAGGCCGACATATAGCCGTTTTCCGCGCAGTGCCAGATCAGCGCCGCGGCCACCAGCGTCTTGCCGCTGCCCACGTCGCCCTGCACCAGGCGGTTCATCACGCTGCCGGAATCCATGTCCTGGAGCGCCTGCTCCACAGCCCGACGCTGCGCGCCGGTGGGGGAGAAGGGAAGCACCGCCCAGAAACGCGACAGATCGCTGGCCTCCATGCGGATGCCCTTTTCGCGGGTACGCTCGCCGCGCATACGGCCGAGGGCGCAGGCCAGCACGAACAGCTCCTCAAAAATCAGGCGGCGGCGTGCCAGCTCCAGGGCTTCAAAATCGCGGGGGAAGTGGATGTTTTCAAAGGCAAAGTCTGTCTGGGCAAGCTGGCAGCGCTCACGCACCTCGTGGGGCAGCACGTCCGGCAGCTGATCCAGGCACTCGTCCAGTCCCTGGCGCACGGCCTGCAGCATGCTGCGCTGGTTGAGCCCCGCACAGATACGGTAGATCGGCAGGATCTTACCTGTGACCTTGCGGGGGCCGTCCGCCTTTTCATAGGTGGGGTTGACCATGCTGCGCCGCGGGCCGCTGGCCTCGATCCTGCCGAAGAAGACGTAGCTCTCGCCCCGGCGCAGATTGTCCTTGGCGTAGGGCTGGTTGAAAAAGGTGATGTCGATGGAGCCGCTGTCGTCCACGGCGCGGAGCTTGACCAGGTCCAGACCCCGGCGGATACGGGCCAGGCGTGGCGTATCGGCCACCATGGCCTCCACGCAGACGCTCTCTCCGTCGCAGGTGAGAGCGATGGGCTTGACCAGGCTGCGGTCCTCATATTTCCGGGGGAAAAAAGAAACAAGGTCACGCAGAGAAAAGACGCCGAGCTTTGCCAAAGCCTGCGCCTTTTTCTCTCCTATGCCCTTGAGATACCGGACTTCCGTATTCAGATCCGCCATGGTTTACTCCACATAGCGCAGGGTGTAGCTGCTGTTGGAAAGGGTGAACTTCTCAATGAGGCCTTTGGTGCAGATGACCTCATCCTCGTTGTTGATCAGAATCATGTCAAAGCCGCCGTAAACCCGCCAGTAGTTGATGGCCTTGCTCTGGCCGAGGACGAACATGGCGGTGGACAGACAGTCGGCCAGGGTTCCGTCCTCGCAGAGGATGGTGACGGACTTGAGCGTGTTGTTCATCGGCCTGCCGGTTTCGGGGTTGATGAGGTGGTGGTAGGTCTTGCCGTTCTGGACAAAGAAACGCTGATAGGTACCGGAGGTGACCACGGCGGTCTGACCCACGGAGACCACGCCCACATAGCTGGAGGTGTTGTTGGGGTCCTGCACGGCGATGGTCCAGTTGGAGCCGTCGGGCTTCTGACCCAGGGTCTGCACGTTGCCGCCCAGGGAGACGATGCCGCTGGTGACGCCGGCGTTGCGCATGGCGCTGATGGCGTTGTCAGCAGCACAGCCCTTGGCCACCGCGCCGAAGGTGATCTCCGTCCCGGAGGGGAAGGAGACGGCATACGAGCCGGAGCTGGGGAAGGAGGTCAGCACCATCTGGTCAAAGCCTTTCCGGGAGAGATCGATCCAGAGCTCCTCGTCGGTGGGAACGTAGTAGCGCCCGCTGTCAAAGCCCCAGCGCTGGATGACGGGGTAGATGGTGAGATCCAGGGCACCGCCGGACTGCTTGTAGACGGTGTAGGCGGTGCTGAGCATTTTGTTGACCTGGCCGGAGATGGAGACGTTGCCGCCGTTGGCGTGGTTGATGGCGTAGGTGGTGCTGGTCTCGATGTCGGGATCGAGGCCATCGTTCATGGACTGGATAACGCTCTGGGCGGCGTTGAGCCCGTACTCCGCCTTTTTGCCGTAGGCGGTGAGCGTCATGACCGTGTCCATGGCAAAAACCTGGCGCTGGCTCATGCGGGTCTCCCCGCAGGCGGCGAGGGGCAGCGCCATGATGAGACACAGCAGAAGGGCCAGTGTTCTCTTGAGCAGGGATCTATGCTTCATAGGTGTGTTCCTTTTCCAATGAAATGAGACCGCAGTTTCTGCGGCGGCAAAAAACAAAAATGGGCTTTACTTTGCAGGAAAAGTTTGTTATAATACGCCTTGGCTCCGCAGGGAGGGGCGTTTTGGCGGATGCGCTGAAGCGTATTATACCAGATTTTCCGCTCCTTGTAAATACGGACCAGACACGCGGCTGTAGCTCAGCTGGATAGAGTGCCAGACTCCGACTCTGGAGGTCGTGGGTTCGAATCCCGTCAGCCGTACCAAAGAACCGGCACCCCGTTTGGGGTGCCGGTTCTTTGCATGGGATCAAAGGGATTCGAACCGAGCGGTAGTGAATGGAGCGCCGGGGGAGCTCCAGAGCCGCGAGGCGGCCCGCCCGCAGGCGGGATTCGAAAGTGTTTGAAAATCCACGCGGGAAGCACCCGCGCTTGGTATTTCAGGATCCTTCCGTGTTTTTTGCCAAAAACTAATCCTTCTCCCCGAAAATGGGAGTATCATGAAATATAATATAAACACATGTCCGCCCGAAATCAGGAAGCTGTACATGGAGGTTTCCGGGATGAACGATCTCAAATCTGTCCGGGAGAGGGCTAATCGGTTTTTTATATGTAAGATTTTCCTCAATCTGACCCTGCTCATTCTGGGCACCGCTTTGGTCATGTTCCTCTCCAACAGGATTCAGGTTGCCTCTGAGCTGAACAAACAGCGCGGCTACTGTGAGGAATCGCTCTCCGAGGCTGTCAAGGTCTTTGCGGTCAACCAGTCCGGCGCGGAGGAACTGACCAGGGTTTATCATGAGGAGAACCAGAACATGGTGGAAGCCCTGGCCCGCTTTGTGCTCAGCGAGAAGGCGCAAACCCTGGCTAAGGCGGACCACGACACCAGGCTCCAGGTCTTTAGCGAGATCCAGAAAAAAACGAACCTTGAATACCTCTTCCTCCTGCGGGCGGACGGAACGGTGGCGCTCTCCTCCCAGGGCGATTATTCCGGTATCGATCCCATCAAATACGGCCTTTTGTCAAAGGACAATCTCGCCACGATCCTGCGGGGCACCGGCCGCATCGCGGGCCAGGTGATCCCTGTCGTGGAGGACAACAGATACGGGAAATTCTATTTTTATTCCGTGCCCTGCCGTTATGAGGCGGAGCAGTATACCCTGGTTCTGGGGGGCCAGCGCTTCCATCCTGAATCTGCAGATCGAAACGCTGCGTGATGCCACCAGCGTACTGGACAGCGTGTTCATCGAAAACAACGGCTTCCTCTTCAGCGTCGATCCGATCAACGAGACCTTCCTGTACTATGACGACGGCGTTTCGAATCTGAGCGGTACGCCCATTGCAGAGGCCGGGCTCTCTGCGGACAATCTCCGGGACATACCAACCTGATCCACTCCTACTATGACGAGAACGGTACCAAGATCTATCTCACGGACGACTACGGCAACTGGCTGACCTCCGTGCCGCATTCCCAAAAGCTGATAACTCTGTGCAAGAAGCTGTCTCTGGACTCGATCTATGTCTTTGACGAGGACGGCTATACCATCGCCACCAACACAGACAACTGGTACTTTGCCATCAGCCGGGATCCGAAGGATCAGTCCCATGAATTTCTGCAGGTGCTGGACGGAAAGGTGAAAGAATACATCCAGCCCATCATGGTCGACGACATGGGCGACTTAGGCCAGTACATCGGTGTGCAGTTTACCTATTACATCACGTGGGACCCTGACGGGAGTACGCGCTATATCTCCCGCAAAGAATATGACGAGCTGGCGAAAAGACGCAGCGAGGGCGATGAGATCCTGATCGACGACTGCCGTTCCATGCTGCTGGTCGGCTTGGACAGACAGTTGACCTCGACCCGGCTCACAGCGACGGATGACCCCACGGTTTCCGCAGAGATCCCGGGCGGCGGCTTCCTGCTCGGGTTTGAACTCGACGGTGATCATAGATGCTTTTTCTCCCCGGATTCGCTGCAGGTCGGCAGAACGGCTGAAGAACTCGGCATGACGGGGGAGACGTTTGCGGGCAGTGCTTTCTGCGGACCCTTCACATAGAAGGCAAGCCCTATTTTGCGTACGTCCGCCGCATGGACGACTACTTTGCCGCCACTGTCATCCCGCATGCCAATGTCTACAGGGACCGCGTGCCCATCGCCCTGATGACCGCGCTCAATACATTCTCAAAGGCGCCTGGAACAGAGGCCTGAACATTTTCGCGCTCAGCGCGTGTGGGCTGGTCTTCCTGGGCACGGTCGTCGTCATTATTCTCGTTCAGCTCCCCTTCCGGCTTCTGACCTCCGTCATGGGCGCCAGAACGGAGACTATCTGCCGTCTCCTGCTCTCTGTGCTCAAATATGGCCTCGGGATCGGCATGCTGTTCTACTGCCTGTATCTGGTGGGCGTCAACTCCACCGGCCTGATCGCCAGCGCCAGCGTGCTGTCATTGGTCATCGGCTTCGGTGCCCAGAGCCTGATTACCGATATTATCGCCGGCCTCTTCATCGTCTTTGAGGGGGTCTTCCGGGTTGGGGACATCATCACGGTCCAGGGCTTCCGCGGCACGGTGATCGATATCAGCCTTCGGACCACCAAGGTGCTCGGGGTCGACGGCAATGTCAGCGTCTATAACAACAACGATATCAAGGGCGTGCTGAACATGACCAGGCAAGCCTCCTACGCCGCAGTCTCCCCGTCCATCGAATACGGCCAGGATATCGACTATGTGGAGGCCGTGCTCAAGCGTGAGCTGCCCAAGCTCAAAAAACGCGATTCGCGGATCCTGGAGGCACCAAAATATCTGGGCGTTGAGAGCTTGGGGGACAGCGGAGTCGTTCTTCTGATCGTCTGCAAATGCAACGAGGAGGACATCAAGGGCCTCACGCGATACTTGAACCGCGCCATCCTGAAGATATTCTACCAGTACGGCATCAACGTCCCATTCCCCAATGTCACCATCTCCCAACTGCAGACGGAGGGGCGGAAGACCATCGACGATCTGAAGGAAATGACAGATCCGCCAAAGAGCTGAAACAGGGAAAAACCGGAAATTCCCCCCGGAAAAGCACAAAAAAATGCACTCCATCGCCGGGATTGCAAAGTTTCCTCTTTACCTGCCGCATGGAGCCTGCTATAATGAAAGCACAGTCGCCAAATACATTGAACAAAAGGAGACAGATAACATGAATAAAACCGACCTGATCAAAAAAGTCGCAGCCGAAAACGAGCTGACCCAGAAAGAGGCCGCTGCTGTCGTCAACAGCGTGCTTGACTCCATCATGGATTCCCTCGCCGCCCATGATCCCGTCAGCCTGTTCGGCTTCGGCACCTTCTCCTGCAAGCACCGCGACGCTCGCCAGGGCCGCAACCCCGCCAATGGCGAGACCATCGACATCGCCGCCAGCAACACCCCCGTGTTCAAGGCTGCCAAGGTCTTCAAGGATAAGGTCAACTGATTTCATAAATTATCGAGCAAATGCCCGCCCGCAGGGCTCTCCCGCGGACGGGCATTTTGCCGTCCGATATTCAGTATACCGATGACAGCATAAGCATCATACCATATTCTATGTTGACAATTGACAGGAGGAGAAACGATGGACTTTCCCATCCGTGAGACCATTGAAAAGCGGCGCAGTATTCGTACCTACGCGCCGCGCCCCTTGAGCAGCGAAGACAGAGGGCGGCTGACGGCCTATGCCGAGGGCGTGGAAAACCCCTTTGGCGTGCGTACAAGGATCGGCCTGATCGAGACGGAGCACTCTGAGCAGCCGAAGAAGCTGGGCACTTACGGCGTAATCAAGGGCGCGGGGAGCTTTCTCGGCATTGTGGTCCCGCAGGAAAAACTGGGCCTGGAGGCCGCGGGCTACGCCATGGAAAAGCTGGTGCTCTATGCCACCCACCTGGGACTGGGCACCTGCTGGCTGGCCGGGACGCTCAACCGCGA
The DNA here is from genome assembly GCA_900319835.1 of uncultured Eubacteriales bacterium. Next base: position 8,195 of record ONPY01000050.1, read on the forward strand.
GGGCTTTACAAAGGCCATGCAGACAGGGGAGAACGAGCGGATGCCGGCCATCACGCCGGTGGGCTATCCGGCCGAGAAGCCCAGCTTTCACGAGCAGTTGATGCGATCCTCCATGAAATCCGCCCAGCGCAAGCCCTGGAAGGACCTGTTCTTCCGGGAAGACTTTCACACGCCGCTGACCGAGGCGGACGCGGGCGTTTACGCGGAGGGGCTGGAACTGCTGCGTCTGGCACCCTCTGCCACCAATTCCCAACCCTGGCGCGTGGTGATGGACAATCGCGCGTTCCATTTCTATGCCGTTGTGGGCAAGGAGGCCCTCGCGGACAATCCCCCGGCGATCCAGCGGGTGGATGTGGGGATCGGCGCCTGCCACTTCCATCTGGCCGCGCAGGAGAGGGAACTGTCCGGCATATTCGCGCGGCGGGAGAGCCGCATCGCCGGCGCGCCGGAGGGCTGGCGCTATCTGTTTTCCTGGGAGAAGGCGTAAAACGCCGCCGCGGCCGCGTTCCTCGACTCCACCACCGTCACCCAGCTGATTATCGTCACTGCCCTTTGCACCGCCCTGCACCCCGCGCTTGCCAAAAGCGCGGGCTTCCGCTGCTTCCCTCTGCCCACCAACCAGAACGATATGTGCTGGATCAACAACTGGCACCCCAACATGGACTGCTCCACCGTGGCAGACCAGACCAAGACCGAGATCGACACCTGGGATACCATGCGCGAGGTTCTCTCCTATCTCAAGGAGGCCGTGCCGCTGCCCCGCAACGCACACACCGACCCCAGCTACACCGAGCTCTGCGAGGAGAAGCAGTACGGCCTGTACACCAACCTCGCAAAGCTCGCCGCCCAGGGCGACAGCCTTGACGCATATCGCCAGCATTGATATAATGAAACAGGAAAAGAAAACCAATCCCGCCACAGGCAGAGACAGCGCGTCTCTGCCTGCGGTGCATCCGGATCTCCCGGCGGACTTTTATATACGTCTTCTGAATCTCCCGGCCTGCAAACGGGGCGAGCCCTGTGACGGCTGCGGCAGATGTGAACATTAAAAACCTTTTTACGGAGGAAAACGCCATGGAACGCAAGTACCCCAACCTCTGCAAACCCATCCGCATCGGCAATGTCTGGTATCGCAACCGCATGTTCTCCACCCCCATGGGCGGCACGGACATCGAGCTCGACGGCTGCATCGGCCCCAAGTCCCAGGCCTTCTATGAGTACCGCGCCAAGGGCGGCTGCGCGGCCGTCACCATCTCCGAGCTGATGGTGCATCCCAGCGACGGCAGCCACGCCTACCGCCTGGACGAGAGCATCCTGAACTCTCTGCCCAAGGCCACCTACGCCGCCGACGCGATCCGCCGCCACGGCGCGATCCCCAGCGCAGAGCTGAGCCATTCCGGTATGTTCGCCGGCACCTACATGACCGACAAAAACAAGCAGCACGGTCTGAACCAGTGGTCTGCCGACGACGGCGTGCGCCCGGACGGCGTGCCCTACAAGGCCATGAGCAAGGAGATGATCGACGAGATCGTGGCAGCCTACGGCCATGTGGCTGGTCTCTGCAAGCGGGCCGGCTTTGAGATGCTGATGGTCCACGGCGGCCACGGCTGGCTCATCAACCAGTTCCTCTCTCCCATGTTCAACCACCGCACAGACGAGTACGGCGGCTCCACAGAGAACCGCTGCCGCCTCGCCATCGAGGTGCTGCAGTCCGTCCGCAAGGCGGTGGGCCCCGGCTTCCCAATTGAGTTCCGACTCTCCGGCGCGGAGTTTGTGCCCGAGGGCTACGACCTGGACGAAGGCGTAAGGATTGCGAAGATCCTGGAGCCCTATGTGGACATCCTCCACGTCACGGCCGGCACCTATCAGCGCACCTTCGGCATCACCCATCCCTCCATGTTCGAGGAGCACGGCCGCAACGTCTATCTCGCGGCGGAGATCAAGAAGCACGTCTCGATCCCCGTGGCCACCATCGGCGGCCTGAGCGACCCCGAGCAGATGGAGGAGATCATTGCCTCCGGCAAGGCGGACATCGTGGAGATGGGCCGCCAGCTGCTGGCCGATCCCTTCTTGCCCCAGAAGGTCATGGAGAACCGGGATGACGAGATCGTCCACTGCATGCGCTGCTTTGTCTGCATGTCCGAGCGCGCCGCCACCGGTACGCGCCGCTGCGCCATCAACCCCATCATCGGCCGTGAGGACGAGGGCATGGAGATCACGCCCGCGCCGGTCAAAAAGCGCGTGCTCATCGCGGGCGGCGGCCCCGGCGGCCTGTACGCGGCTTACACCGCGGCCAGAAGGGGACATGACGTTCTCCTTTGCGAGAAGGAGGACCGCGTGGGCGGCATCCTCAAGAGCGAGGAAGTCCTGCCCTTCAAGCAGGAGATGTTTCAACTTGGCGAGACCTACAGACTCCTGGCCGAGAAGGCCGGGGCCAAGATCGTCACCGGCCAGGAGGTCACCAAAGAGTTTGCCGAGGCCTACAAGCCCGACGCCATTATCATCGCGGCCGGCTCCTCTCCGCTGCGCCCGCCCATCCCGGGCCTTGACGGTGAGAACGTGATTCTGGTCAACGACCAGTACAAGCACGAAAAACCGATCACCGATTCCGTGGTGGTCTTCGGCGGCGGTATCTCCGGCGTGGAATGCGCCATCCATATGGGCATGGAAGGGAAGACCGTCCATCTCGTCGAGATGCGCGATGACGTGGCGCTGGACTCTGTCATCCGTCAGCGCCCGCTGCTGCTGGAGAAGCTCTACAAGCTCTGCACCGTACACACCGGCTATAAGGGCCTGGAGGTAACTTCGGAGGGCATCTGGTGCGAGACGAAGGAGGGCGAGAAGGTCCTCGTTCCCGGAACCACGGTGATCTGTGCTCTCGGTCAGCGGCCCCGCTGGAACGTGGCGCAGGAGCTCTACGACTGCGCGCCCTGGGTGCGCGTGATCGGCGACGCCAACGCCGTCGGCACCATCACCAAAGCCACCTACCAGGGCCACCACGCCGCACTGGATATTTGATCGACAAGATGCAGGAATCAAAACCACGTGTTTTTTACGCGTGGTTTTGATTATATACTTGGACCGCAAAGATGCCTTTGAGGGCGGACGTTCCCAGACGGGCAAGGGAACATTTGGGAGCCTCTTGCGTCAAAGGAGAGCAAACCCTTGAAAAAGGGGATCGACAGAGTATGATTGCTTGTTGAATCACAAGGAGAGACAACATATGAAAACAAAGAGATTCCCCTTCCTGTTCTTGACAGCGCTGCTTCTAACAGCGCTGCTCACAGGCTGCGGCGGCGGGCCTGCGCCCCAGCCCGCCGCGCCCGCGGCCGAGACGGCACAGGCAAATCCCCCCCAGGCCCCGGCGCCCCAGGCAGCGGAGACGGCCCTGCCCTCCGAGAGCGAGCAGCGGCAGGTCATCGAGGCAGGCCGCGCCCTCTGGGCCATGACCGACGACTACTACACCCCCTGGTTTTATACCGTGACCGACCTGGACCACAACGGCCTGCTGGAGATCCTGGCGGCCAGCACCCAGGGTACCGGCATCTTCACCTACGCCAATTTCTATGAGGTGCTGCCGGATGGCTCGGGTCTGAAGAACCTTTACCATGACGGCGTGGAGATCGAGGGGCCGGACGACTGGCCGGAGATCATTCGCGATTCGCTGCCCTGCTATTACGACGCGGCCTCCGATACATACTTCTATCCCTGCGAGGGTGTCACCCGGGAAGGGGCGGCGCACCAGTACTTCGCCTGGCACGCGCTGTGCCTGAAAAACGGTGTGGCCGAGTGGGAACTGCTGGCCTCCAAGGACGTCGAGTGGCTCGACGGCGGCGAGAGCGAGAGGATCACCTGTACCGACGCCCGGGACAACCCCATCTCCGAGGCCGATTATGACAGCGCGGTGGAGCGCCGCTTCGCCGGGATGGAACGGTCCGAAGTGAAGCTGGACTGGACACAGGTCCAGCCGGAACTGCCGGAAGAGGCGCAGCCGGAGCCTGAGAGCATCCCCGAGAACAACCCCAGCTTCCACATCACCAAGAATCCCACCAGTGAGTCTCTGACCATCGGCGGCAAGACCTGGTTTATCGCCCACGCGGACAACGACACGGAGCCCACCTGGCAGCTGGTAGACCCAGACGGCCTGGTCTACAGCCTGGATTCCGCCATGGCCTGCAACCCCGGCCTGCAGCTGGAGGCGCTGCCCCAGGGGACCCTCGCGGTGAGCAACGTGCCCCTGTTCCTCAACGGCTGGGGTGTGGTGGCCCGCTTTGACGGCGAGGGCGGCTACCGTCTGACCGAGCCCGCCTACCTCTATGTCGGCGACTATGTCAGCGCTTACGGCGCTGTGATCGAAAACTACAAGACCGCCTACAGCAGCGGAAACCGCAGCGGCGGCTATGCTGCGGAAAACGGACTGTCCGAACTGATCACCTACCACGATCACGTGGGCTACGCGCTCAAGGACCTCAACAAGGACGGCACGCCCGAGCTTATCATCGCCGGTATGGGCGCGGCTGACTTCGGGGAGAACGCGATTCTGGATCTCTATACCCTCCAAAACGGAGCGCCGCTGCAGCTGGCCTGCACCTGGGCAAGAAACCGCTACTACCTGCGCACCGACAGCCTGATCGTCAATGAGGGCTCCGGCGGCGCTGCCTTTTCTGAAGTCTACCTCTTCGCCGTGGGCGCGGACGGCCTCTTGCCGAAAGAGGGCGTCATCACCTTTTTCCCGGGGGACGACCGGGACAGCTGCTACCACCAGATCGGCCACTGCGACTATGAGCCCCAGCCGGGCGACGAGCGCATCAGCATGGAGGAATACACCGCTATCTGGGACAGTTGGAAGTCCCTCTGCTACATCCCGCCCCTGACCCAAATCGCATAGGGAAAACGGCCCGCCGACAGAGAGATCCGCCCGGCGGGCCGGTATTTACAGAAAGAAACGGGATGCTTTCAAAAATAGAAAAAATGTAAAGACAAAGTGATTCTCGTGTTTTTACGAAAAAGACAAAACGCTTATGAAAACTTCCCAAATCCCGGAAGAACGCTTTGTGCAGGATCGACAGTTTGACCGGCGAAAGCTGTCAACTTGTTGACATTTCGTTCAAAATTTCATACAATAATACCAATCACAGGCGGAGCGAATCCGCCTTTTCTGCTATGACCTGATTTAAGAGGGGGAAAGATCAAACACATGAGAGACCTGAAGTATCTGACCTATTTCGAAAACCTCCTGCAGACGGCCAACAACGAACTGGTGGCCCAGGCCAAGGAGGAGGGGAAGGTCTGCGTAGCCTATACCTGCGAGAACGTCCCCGAACCACTGCTCAACCTCGGCGACTGCGTATCCCTCCGCCTCTTCGCACCGAACACCGGCTCCATGGACATCGCCACCTACTACATGACCAACCTCCTCTGTGAGCCCAGCCGGGCCCTGCTCGAGCGGGCCATTGAGGGCGGCTTCAATTTTGCCGACTGTGTCATCACCCCTGACGGCTGCACCATGATGAACCGCGCCGTGGAGAACATGGAGCTGCTGCAGACCATGGGCAAGGACAACCCTAGGTTCTTCCATGAGTACATGGAGATCGCCTTCAAGAACACCGACAACGACGTGAACCTCGCGGTGCTCCAGTGCACAAACCACATTCTAAGACCCCTGCACGAGAAGTATGGCGTGGACGTCTCCGACGCCGCCATCCGGGAATCGGTCGAGCGGCACAACAAGCTCTGCCGTCTGATCCGCGAGATCGGCGCCTTCCGCAAGGAGGCCAATCCCCGCATCACGGGCTATGAGTTCCATGTGCTGTGCCTGGCGTCCTACGTATGTCCCAAGTATCTGATCCTGGACAAGCTGGAGGAGACGCTGGAGGAACTGAAGACCCGCGAGCCGGACGACAAGAAATGGCGCGCGAGAGTGCTGCTGGTGGGCTCCGAGGTGGACGACAGCGGCCTTGTCAAGCTCATTGAGGAGTGCGGCGCCTATGTCTGCTGCGACCGCTTCTGCTTCGGCTCCTATCCCGGCCGCGAGCCCATCGAGCTCAAGGACGACGAAGACGCGCTCACCCAGGTCTGCCGCCACTACATCCAGCACTGCCAGTGCCCGCGCATGATGAACCAGGAGAAGGTCTACGGCCGCAAGAAGTACGTGGCGGATCTGGCGAAGGAGTACGGCGCGGACGGCATCATCTACGAGCAGGTGAAGTTCTGCGATCCCTGGGCTTATGAGAGAATGCTGGGCTCTGCCATGCTGCAGGCGGATTACCACTACCCGGTGCTGAGCGTGGACCGGCCCTACAACGTGGCCGCCTCCGTCGGCCAGATGCGCACCCGCGTCCAGGCCTTTGTGGAGAGCGTTGAGATCAAGAAGATTCAGAGAGGTGGGAAAGCATGAAAACGGTGCCGAAGATTGTCAATCCCGTCAAGCGCGCCGGCGAAGAATCGCCCGGCAAGATCTACAATGAAAAGCTGAAGGTCCGTGCCCGCCGTGAGTGGCGCGGCGTCAAGGACACCTTCTATGATTACACACGCTGGCTCTACCTCATCGGCGTGCTGGGCAAGTTCATCATCGTGCCCCGCAACGTCAAGGGCTTCTTCCGCTACCGCTGGATGATGAGTTATCTCTTCGTGCCCCACGGTATGGATAAGTTCACCATCGGCCTGCGGGACGAGGCGCTGCGCATCGCCCACACCTCCTTCAATTTCGTCATTGCCGACGTGACCCAGGCCATCGCCAACTGTTTCCGCGGCGACCGCCGCGTGGGCAACGACAAGGCCTATTCCGACAAATGCGTCATCACCGACGAGAACTCCATGGTCACCTTCATGATGGGCTTTGACACCAAAAAGGTACACACCATCCTGCGCGAAGTGCCCACCATGTTCGCCTCCAACATCTTTCACCAGTTCAACGTCATGCACTATCTCGACGTGGCGCAGCTCTACGGCCTGCCCGGCGACGTCTGCCCCATGCCCGAGGCTGAGGCCGGCATCTCCATCGACGACGACTTCTGCGTCCTGGGCTGCTGCGCGGTGCAGAACAACACCACCTGTGACGGCTCGCTGATGGGCAACGGCGTCATCGCCAAGCGCCTGGAGCGCGAATACGGCATCCCCACCTTCCAGCTTGCCACGCCGCTGCGCCACAAGGAGCCGGACGTGCTGGAGTACGCCGCCGAGGAAATCAAGCGCGCCATCGCCTTTGTCGAGGAGCACACCGGCGAGAAGTGGGACTGGGATATCTACTTTGCCGCGGCCAAGCGCGTCAACGACGCCACCCGCTGCCGCATCGCTCAGATGGAGATCAACTCCTCTCCCTATCCTCAGTTCTTCGGCGCCGCCTTCTCTCTGTATAACGACACCAACTACATGGGCAACTCCGGCCGCAACGCGGACTTCGTCAAGAAGGACCACAAGCTCCTGGAGCTGGCGGAGAAGGGCTACAAGGCCAAGCGGATGTACGCCAAGGAGTACCGCCACCGCGCGATCGTCTGGGGCGTGCAGCCGCAGTATGTCATCGACATGCTCTATTGGATGGTCCAGTGCTGGGGCGTGGTGCCGCTGACCGATATGCTCTCCGTCATCAACACCGACATGATCGCCGACGTGGACACCCCCGAAAACCGCGAGCAGGCCTACCGCGACATGGCCATGCTGAACATGGAGATGATCATGCGCAACCACACCCACGGCGGCTACAAGGTGCTGCTGGACGATTTGTGGGAGCTGTGCGAGAAGATGAACGCCGACGTTGTCATGATGTGGGAGCACATGTCCTGCAAGGCGCTGACCGGCATGCACGGCATGTTCGAGGAGCAGGCCCGCGAGCGCGGCATCCACATCATGTGGGTCTCCCACGACCTGTGCGATCCCCGCGTCTTCACGCGCCAGGCAATCCGCGACCAGGTGAACAAGTACATGCGCACCGTCATGCGGGAGGAGCCGCTGGATCCCTCGCTGGAGAACATCCCCGACAGCGAAGCGTGGTAATAAAGGAGAAGAGACATGAAAAAAGCCATTCTGAATGTTCTGCTGAAGGTGCTCCTGGCGGGCCTGGCCTTCTTTGTCGTGACCTTTACGATCTATTTTTTCAATCTGGATATGAAGGCCACCTCACTCCTCGCGCCGCTGCTGGAGAAGTGGTACGACAGTCTCGACCGCAAACAGTATATCTGATACCAGACATAACGAAAGCGCCCGCCATTCGGCGGGCGCTTCAAGCTGTCGACAAAGTGTCGACAGCTTGAAGCGCAAAAATGGGATCTTTCGAAAAAGTTCCCATTTTTGCATAGATTGAACGTGAAGGGGGACTCCCCGTCCCCCTTCACAATCCCCCTTGCAGGTCCAGGCTGGGATAACAGGGGTTTGTCTACAGTCTGAAGCGCCCGCCATTCGGCGGGCGCTTTCCAGGTTCGGCGGCAGAGATCTGCGGTTTTTTGCTGCGCGGATATTTCCAAACTTGGAAAAACCTGCTATACTAATTAAAAAAATAGCAAAAGGAGAGGGCTGCATGAGACTTGCTTTGAAAATCCTGCTGAGCGTTATGCTTGATTCCAGCAGCGTGCAGGAAAGCCTGTTTACCGTTCTGTACATTGTCGGCCTGTGGAAGCTGCTGGAGAAGTCGGGCATCAAGGGCTGGCTTGCCGCCGTACCCTTCGTACGGGACTTTCAGATCGCCCGCTGCGCCATGCGCGAGCCGGAGGGCCGCGTCTATGTCATGACTGACATGGGCCTGAAGCTGCTCACTGTCTTTCTGCTGATGTCCGGCAGAGAGAACCTCGCCGGGAGACCGGAGGAGCTGGTCGCGTCCGACGGCATGTCCGCGCTCCTGTTTATCTTTGTGGTCACACTGGGGCTGGTGGACATGATTTACGGCGCCCGCATTTATTCGGGCCTGATCGAGGTCTACGGCGTGAAGAAGCGCTGGATCTGGCTGTGGCTGTTTCCCGTCACCCGCTTTATCCCGGCACTGCTCTGGGGCTACCAGGACAAGTATCAGCCCCTGATGCAGGCGGAGGATATCAAGGCCGAGATGGCGCGGCTAGCCACCCACGGCAGGGCCGACGTGATGGACGAGGGACTGACCGTAAACCTGAAGGAGCGCAGCGTGTGGGAGTTCCTGCAAAAGATTGTTCTGCTGCGGGACATCCATCTGAGTATTCCCCAGGGACATATGGTGCTGCTGCTGGGCGGTTCCGGCGCGGGCAAGACCACCTTTGTCAACGCCGTCAACGGCTATGAAAAGGCCAAGGCTGAGGTCATGCTCAACGGCAAAAACATGTACACCGAGTACGACAAGATGCAGTATGAGGTGGGTTTTGTTCCCCAGAGCGATATGATGCGCGGAAAGGACACGGTGCTCTACACCTTGGCAGATGCGGCGAAGCTGCGCCTGCCCATGGACGTGGACGCAAAACAGCGCCGTGCCAGGGTGGATGAGGTCATGGATCTCATGGGCCTAAAGTCTGTACAGGACAATCTCGTGGAGAAGCTCTCCGGCGGCCAGAGAAAGCGCCTGTCCATCGCGATGGAGCTGATCTCCAGCCCCTCGCTGCTCATCCTGGACGAACCTGACTCGGGCCTGGACGGCGTGATGGCGCGCGGCCTGTTC
>ONPY01000085.1 GCA_900319835.1 uncultured Eubacteriales bacterium
GTGCCACATAGCACCTAATACGAAGGAGCATGTGGCGCGCCACATGCTCCTTCGTATTAGGTTTCTTCTTGCTCTACCCCAACTATTGACATAGAGCCAAAGAAAGGAAGCACCCCGTGAAAGCGGGGTGCTTCTCTGTCCGCGGCGGGTTTACTCGCCGTCTTTTTTGTTCTCGTCGATGATCTTCTTGGCAGCGTCCTTGACGGTCTCGGCGATGTTCTGGGCCTTCTCCTTGTACTCGGGAGCCTTCTCGCGGAGATCCTCCACGATGTCCTGCACCTTGCCGATGACCTCAGGGGCCTTCTCCTTCATATCCTCGAAGATCTCGGTGACCTTGTCGGAGTCGGAGTCAGGGTAGGCGTAGCCGTTTTCACCCTCGTCGGAGACGCGGTACTCGCCGTCGACGGGCTTGCTGCTGCCGACCTTGGCCTTGACCGTGTCCACAACCAGCTTGGAGTTGGCAACGGCCTGCTCCTTGAAGTTTTTGACGAAGGCGTCGGCCTTGACCGTGCCGTCAGCCTGCTTTGCCTTTTCAGACGCCTGGTAGGCGGTGACGCTGGCGCCGGCCACAAGGCCGAGTTTGATCAGTCCGGAAATGAGTCCCATAATGTGTACCTCCTGTAAGATTTGTTGTTTTTTGGATCAGAAGCTGAGCCAGTAGTGGTTGCCGTATATGTCGGTCAACCGGCAGCTGGCGATCAGCGTGTCGTTTTCAATGCTGAGATTTTCAAGCTCCAGCGCGTCGCTGACGGTAAAGCCCGTGCCGAGCGTGTAGCTGCTGAGATAGCTGTTGTCGTAGCCGTAGTAGTCGCAGATAAACTCCAGCGTGTCGCCGGGGAGAATGGGAACCAGGCCTTTGGGCTGGGTCTCGGTCTCGCCGTTTTCATACAGTGGATAGGCGCCGGTAACGGTGCCATAGGGGTTTTCGTCATCGAAAAGCACCTGCAGGTTCATCAATTCCCCGTTTAAAAGCGCGGGGATGCGGCCAACGGTGGTCCAGCTGCCGTCCGGATTCTGGGTGTCGGAGACCAGATAGTAGGCCACGATTTGACCGTTGAGCGTAAGCCAGGTGCAGTCAAACTCCAGCGGCAGGACGTTGCCGTCGAGATACAGGGTGTTGTCCAGACCCAGGTCGACGTAGCCCTCGCCGTCGTCCACAAAGACATTGAGCTCGACCGACTGGATCTGGACCCACTCCTTGTCCGTCAGCTCCAGCACGGGCCGACCGTCACGGTAGCTCACAGTGATGCGGCCGGGATCCAGGAAGGTGGCGGCAATGTTGTCCGCCTGAGAGGCGATCAGATCGGTATCCACCCAACTGCGGTCGGCGGGCATGCTGCGGCCGGAGAAGGCGTTGAGCAGACCGGCAATGTCAGAGGCGCTGAGACTGTAGCCCGCGGAGCTCTGCCCGTAGGAGTTGGAGTACCCACCGGAGAGAGAACCGGAGGGGGAGGAGCTGCCCATGTAGGTACCGAGCAGGGCCTCCAGAAAATCGCCATAGCTGCCGTAGGAGCCATAAGCGCCCCCGGAGGAAGAGCCGGAGGAACTGCCGCCCCAGGAGGATCCGGAGGAGCCGTACGGGCTGCCGAAGAGGCTGCCCCAGCTGCCCTGGGTGCCATAGGCGGAGCTTGCCTGCCCGCCGTATTCCAGCGAGGCAAAGCTCTTGATGACCTTGGCGTACTCCTCGTCAAAGCCCAGACTGTCGTAGGTGCTGATGGCGCTGGAGACGGAGTTGAGCGTCTCATAGGGGAAGTAGATGCTCAGCCCGTAGCAGCGGGAGATGGTGGTGCCGTTATATTTTACGCAGCTTTGCAGTGTTTTGGCCAGCGCGTTGGATTCCTCCGTGCCGATGCGCAGGGCCAGATCCGTCAGATCCACCTGGTTGATGCGGGTGCTCTGGGCAAACTGCCGCGCGCCGGCGCGGGCGTTGGAAACCTGGGAATAGCTGTCGGAGGAGATGAGCGCGTTGGTGGAAACGGAGAAGTCCCGGAAGACCTGGGGCACAGTGCTCTCCAGTTCGGCCAGATCCGTGACCGCAAGAGTCACCTGCGCGTTGTAGGACCTCTGGCGGCAGGCAGTGACGTAGCTGTCGATCAGGATTTTGCTGAGATCCTCGGTGGAGATGGAGGTGTTCTTCGACAGGGCGTTGAGCCATTCGGTGTAGTACCAGCCGGTGCCGGGCTCCACCTCTTCGGAGGCGATGAGGTAGTCGGCGTAGTTGGCGGAGACCAGCGCGGTTTCCAGCGTGGACATCAGGCAGGCATCATAGCCGATCCAGTCGAAGACGACGTTGGCGTCATCCAGCGCCTTGTTGATTTTGGTCAGGGGCATGGAGCCGTCGGAGGTGTTCTTCTCGTCATAGCCGTAGCCGCTGATGGAGCCGCCGCCGTGGTCCCACATGATAAGAAAGTTGCGGTTGGCGGGGTAGTTTTTGTTGCAGTACTGGATAAACTTGGTGAGGTTTGTCGGGTCCACCATCGTGGAGGAACCGAAATTGTCCTCCAGCCGTTCCAGACCACCGGAGTGTACCCGGTAAATCTGGTTGACGGAGTTGGACATGATGCTGTTTTTCCAGGAGCGGCAGCCGCCGGTGAGGACGATGACCTGAACCTGGTCGGAGAGATTGGCCTTGACCATCTCACTCAGGTCGGAGGTGGCCATGCCGTACTTGGATTCCAAGTCTGTGCCGCACATGTAGATCATGACGGTGACGGTGTCCTTACCGCCGCCGATCGGGGTCACACGCTTGTCGCGCGTCATGGCCTGTACAGGAGCCGAGGTGGCGGCGGGCTTCGGCGTTTTGGTGGGCTTGGGTGTGGAAGTGGGCTTGGGCGTCGCCGTCGGCTTGGGGGTGGGCTTGGGTGTTGCCGTCGGGCTTACCGAGGTGCCGGGCAGCCCCTGCAGCAGGCCCCCGCTGCCCACGGGCGTGCTGCTCCCGCTGGGGGTGGAGCCGGAATAGGCACTGCCGGCCGAGCCATAGAGCCCGTACGCGCCAAAGAGATCCGAGAGGCTGGAGTAGCCAGAGGAGGAGAACATCATATTCGAGTCGTCAAGGCTCTGGACGCTGCTCTCGCTCTGGGGCACGATGGTGTAGGTGGGGGCGGTCGGGACCGCGCTGTTTCCGCCGCCGCCCATGAAGGAGAAGAGCAAAATGGCGATAACGGCGATAATCGCAATCCCGCGGAACTTTTTGGGAATGAAGGCGAAAATTGCCAGCAGTCCGAGAAGACCGACCCCTCTGCCGCCGGGGCCACGCTGGGGTTCGACCGGGCCGCGGCCGGCGCCGCCGCTGTTGCTGCCGGGCCTGCCCTGCTGGCTGCTGCCGCCCACGGGGCCGCCGGTGCCGACTTTGCGGCCCTTACCGACACTGACCGAGCCTGTGCCGACCTTCTTTTCTCTGCCGTGAGGTTTGTTGTCCATGGTTTTGCCCTCTTTCTGATTACTTGTTCGTGCTGAAATTGTAACAGGTGGTGCTGATGAGCTTTTCGCCCCTGCGCAGAACCGGAGAGGGGAAGCCCCAGTGGTTCATGGCGTCGGGCCAGAGCTGGGTCTCCAGGGCCACGGCGCAGCGGTCGTGCATCATCCGACCGCCCTTGCCCGGCTGATCGCCAAGGAAATTTGCGGTGTAGAGCTGCAAACCGGGCATGGTGGTGAACACCTCCATGCGGATACCGGTGACGGCGCTCTCCATCTCCGCGGCCAGATGCCCGGAGAGACAGAAGTTGTGGTCATAGCCTCCGCCCAGGCGCAGCTGCGCGTCATCCTCACCCAGGTCCCGTCCGACGGGCTTGGGGGAGAGAAAGTCAAAGGGGGTGCCGCTGACATTGGCGCTCTGCCCGGTGGGGAGGGTGCCCGCGCCCAGTTCCAGATAGCGCTCGGCGTGGATGCAGAGCGTCTGCTCCATGGCTCTGCCGCAGCCGGAGAGGTCAAAGTAGCTGTGGTTGGTCAGGTTGACCAGCGTGTCCGCGTCGGACACGGCCTCATAGGTCATGCCGAAGTTGCAGCCGTTCGGGGAGAGCCGGAAGGTGACCGAGACCGCGAGATTGCCGGGGAAGTTTTCCTCCCCGTCGGGGGAGAGCCGGGAGAAGCGGACGGTATAGTCGTCCGGCGTCTCCGCCTTCCAGACGTAATCGTTGAAGCCGCGCACGCCGCCGTGCAGGCAGTTGTCCCCGTTGTTCTTTGCCAGGGTGTATTCTCTGCCGTTTAGAGAGAAGTGGGCCCCGCCCAGCCGGTTGGCAAAGCGGCCGACCGTGGCGCCGATATACGCGTCGTGCGTTTCATACGCCTCGACGGAGTCGTAGCCCAGCACCACATCGGTAAGTCCCCCGTCGCGGTTCGGAACGCACAGACTCTGAACCGTGGCGCCGTAATCCAGCAGAGTCGCGGAGGCCCCGAGTTCATTGCATATGGTATAGGCCCGAACGGCCTCTCCCTCCCGGGTAGAGCCGAAGGGACGGACGAAAACGGACATGACAGGAAACCTCCCAATCAGGATTTCATCGCAAGAATTGTAGCATAGAACGCAAAAAAAGAAAATGCCTTTTCGATGCGCCTTGACAAAAGTTCACATTCTTTTTATATTGTTGTTTACAGGAAAAACCAGTTTCCTGTGACAAAGCTGAAAAAGGAGAATGGCCATGGCGATTGTGGTGGTAGGCGCGGTGTTCGTAGACGTGAAGGGCTTCCCGGAGGATCTGTATCTGCCCACGGGCCGCAACGCCGGCAGCGTGGAGATCGTTCATGGCGGCGTTGGCCGCAACGTGGCGGAGGACATCGCCAACGTGGAGCTGCGGCCCACCTTTGTCAGCGTGGTGGATGGAAGCGCCCAGGGCGAGGAGGTCCTGCGCAAGCTGCAAAAGCACAAGGTCAACACCGACTACATCCGCCCCGTGCCGGACGGCATGGGCATGTGGCTGGCGGTGTTTGACAACACCGGGGATCTGGCCGGATCCATCTCCAAGCGGCCGAACCTCGATCCGATCCTGGAGATTCTGAACGAAAAGGGCGACGAGATCATTCGCAATGCCGACAGCATCGTCATCGAGGTGGACATCGGCAAGGCGATCGTGAAAAAGGTGCTGGATCTGGCGGAGAAGTATCAGAAGCCGGTCTTCGGCGTGGTGGGCAATATGCTCATCGCCTCCGAGCGGCGGGATCTGCTCCAGCGGATGGACTGCTTCGTCTGCAACCAGCAGGAGGCAGGCATCCTCTTCGTCACCGATTATTCCGCCTTTGAGCCGGAGGCCCTGTGCGAGGACGTGGCCCAGCGGCTCGAGAGCGCCAACATGAACTCCATCGTGGTCACCATGGGCAGCAAGGGCGCCGTCTACGTCAGCCGCAACGGGGAAAAGGGCTTTTATCCCGCCGAGCACGTCAAGGTGCGCGACACCTCCGGCGCGGGGGACGCTTTCTGCGCGGGTGTCTCCATCGGGCTGACCTATCATAAGACGATGCGCCAATCGGTGGAGATCGGCACGCGGCTTGCCGCCTCGGTCATCAAGGTGTCCGAGAACGTCTGTCCCCGCTTCAGGCCCCGCGAGCTGGGCCTGGACCTGGATGTGGAGGAAGAATAAAAAACAGGCCGCCGGGTTTCCGGCGGCCTGCAATGTTTAGCGGCGAATCAGGGTGACGGCGATCCAGACCAGAAAAACGATGCTGACCGACATCCCAACATATTTGATGTTGTGCAGAAAACGCGGGGTCCTGTGATCCGGATTGATGACAAACAAGTCCGGCTTGATGGCCATCAGCAGGGAGATCACAAGCGCCAGAAGGACGACAACGATCTGTGAATTCATGGTTTTCTCTCTCCATTTCTCCGGGGATGGTGCCATTGTAGCCCATTTTTCCCGCAATGTAAAGGGCCCATTTTCCTATCGGGACAGCAGGCAGAGCTGATAAAAGGCCACGGCACTGGCCGCCGCCACGTTCAGAGAGTCGACGCCGTGGGCCATGGGGATGCGCACGGTGTAATCGCAGGCGGCAATGGTGGAGGAGGCGAGCCCGTCCCCCTCGGTGCCGAGCACCACGGCGAGCTTCCCGATCCCCGGCAGGCGGGGGTCCGCGATGGAGAGCGAATCGTCCCGCAGGGCCATGGCGCAGGTCTCAAAGCCCAGCGCGTGCAGCTGCGCCTGCCAGTCGCCCTCGTGCAGATAGGTCCAGGGCACCTGAAACACCGTGCCCATGCTCACCCGCACGGCGCGGCGGTAGAGCGGATCGCTGCCAGCGTCGGTCAGCAGCACGGCGTCCACCCCGAGGGCGGCGGCAGAGCGGAAGATGGCGCCGATGTTGGTGGGATTCATGATGTTTTCCAGCACGGCCACCCGGCGGGCATTTTGGCACAAACTCTCTACAGAGGGCAACACCGGACGCCGCATGGCGCAGAGCATCCCCCTTGTCAGGTGAAAGCCTGTCAGCTGCGTCAGCACCGGCAGCTCTGCCGCAAAGACCGGGATGTCCCCGCAGCGCTCTAAAATGGCCTTGCCCTTGCCCTCGACGTGCTTGCGCTCGATCAGCATGGAGACGGGCACGCAGCCACTGTCCAGCGCGCGCTCGATGACAACGGGGCTTTCACAGATGAAGAGGGCGTTGGCGGGATCGGCGCGGTTGACCAGTTGATTTTCGGTGAGTCTGGCGTAGACATCCAGCTCCGGGGCGGAGAAATCGGTGATGTCAATGAGCGTGTACATGGCGGCCTCCAGGGATAAGCAGTTATTCTATTATAGCGCATCCGGACATCCGCTTCAAGGCGGGGACTTGTGAAAAAGAGAGAAAAAGAGTATAATCCAATCAAACAGAAAGAAAGGGGATTGACCCATGAAAGTATTGATGCTCAACGGCAGCCCGAAAGCCCGGGGGAATACCGGCCTTGCATTGGAGGAGATCGGAAAACAGCTGGAAAAAGAGGGAATCGAATATGAGATCTTCCAGATCGGCGGCGGTCCGGTGCGCGACTGCATCGGCTGTGGACGCTGCACGGATGACGGCTGCGTCTTCACGGACGACGGGGTGAACGCGTTTATCGCCTTTGTCTTCGGCACGCCGGTGTACTACGCCCACCCCAGCGGACGCATCCTGTCCTTCCTGGACCGGGTGTTTTTCAGCAGCAGCGAGATCTTTGCCCACAAGCCCGGCGCGGCGGTGGCCATTGCCCGGCGCGGCGGCACAACGGCCTCCTTTGATGTGATGAACAAATACTTCGGCATTTCCCAGATGCCTGTGGCGGGCTCCACCTACTGGAACATCGGCCACGGCCGGGCGCCCGGCGAGATCGCCCAGGATGCCGAGGGTTTGCGCACCATGCGCAATCTGGCAAGGAGCCTTGCCTGGATGCTCAAGTGCTTCGAGGCGGGAAAAGCTGCGGGCGTGGCGCTGCCCGATACCGAGCACGGCGAAATGACCAACTTTATCCGCTGACGAGCGGGAGACTGAACGAAAAGAGAAAACAGATACGATGAGAAAAACCATTTGCATCCTTTTGATCCTTGTTATGATGCTTCCGCTCAGCGCCTGCGGCGGGAAGAAGACTGCGGCCCCTGCCGAAAACCCACCCACGGCGGAGGAGCCCACGGCGGCGGCAGCCGAACCCGCTGCAAAAGATGAGCCTGCTGAAGCAGAGGAGCCTGCGGCGGGCGAACCCGCAGCGGAACCCGCACAGGAAGAGAGCGCAGTGGCGCCCTCCGGCGGATCGGCGCCTGCGGCGGCAGAGGGCTTCGCGGTGCCCGCCTGCGGCTTTACGTATGTCTATCCGGAGGAATATCAGAACGCCGACGGCGTGATCCGGATGATGGAGCAGGGGAGAACCAAGGACTCCGTCATGCTGGAGTTGGTGTACATCCTGGTCCCCAAGGAGGAGCGCGACGCCTTCGCGGAGTTTGAAAAGAGCCTGGGCGACGAGGGGCTGACGCTGCCGGCACTGTTTGAAAGGGGCTACATGGCGTTCACGCTCTTCATGGTCTACGCCGACCGGGCCGACGCCGCGACCGCCAAGCTCATTGCAAACGACATGGGCACCAACGCCGCCTCCGAGGACATGATCTATGTGGGCCAAACCCAGGTGTCAAGCGCGTGGTACTGCTCGATCATGCGCCCCCTGCCGATGGAGAAGAATCCCGACACCTTCCGTGAGACGATGGGAGACGCGTATGACGAATACATCGCCTTCGCGCGCGACAAGGAGCTGGTCCTCTCCGGCTTTCAGGAAAGCTGAACGAAAGAACATAAAAAATCCCTCACCAGCCTGGTGAGGGATTTTGATTTTGCTTTGAAAGCGTCAGGCTTTGCTCACAAGCTCGACGGCCTCCTTGCCGGTCTTGTGCTCAATGTCGATGGCGAGCACGCAGAGCGAAGCTTTGGAGACCTTCATTTCAATGCGGAAGGAGTCCTCGGATTCCTTGGGGGAGTACTTGCCGGCGAAGGCCTTCATGGCGTCCATCAGCTCCGCGGGGTCGCTGACCTCCCGGGCACGGCCGAAGACGATCAAGCTGCGGAAGTAGGTGGTAAACTCTGCGGAGACGATTTCGTCCTGGTCGATGACGCAGAAGCTGACCTTATCGCAGCCGCGGATGGCGTCGAGCTTGTGGCCGGCTTTGGCACAGTGGAAGTAAATCCGCCCGTTGTGGTAGACGTAGCTCAGCGGCACGGCGTAGGGATAACCCTCGTCACCCAGCACGGCGAGCGTGCCGGCTGTGCGGCGGGAGAGAATCTCCTCCACACGCTCGGGGGCGAGCTGTTGTTTCTTTCTGCGCATTTCACGGAACATTTGGGTTCTCCTCTCGGTGCCTCAGTCGGCTTCGATTTCTTTGATGGTGAGATCCGTACCCGTCAGCGGGGTCAGCCGCGTGCCGGCGCATCTGGGGCAGTAGAGCCTTTCCAGATTCGCGCTGAACTCATGGCCGCAGTCTTCGCAGCGGGCCAGGCCGTTGATGGTCTCAATGGCAAGCTCCGTGCTTGCGTAGGGGGTGCCGTCGATGACCGCCTGCCAGCAGTCTTCCAGAAAGCGGGGGACAACGCCGGAGAGCATGCCCACCTCCAGCGTGACCTTGTGTACGACAGTGAGCTGTTCTTCCTTCACGATGCCATCCACGGTTTTGAGGATGGCATCGCAGATTCCCAGTTCGTGCATTATTTTTTTGCGTTGGAGCGAAGGATCTTGCCGGTGCGCTTGACAAGACCCTCGGCAACCTTGATGGGCATGGTCTCAAAGGCGCCGGCGTGCCAGTCTCTGACCTTCTTGAGGTGGATAGCGTCAAACTTGCACTTGGTGGTGCACAGGCCGCAGCCGATGCACAGATACTCGTCCACCTTGGTGGCGCCGCAGCCCAGGCAGCGGGCGCACTCCTTGCGCACCTGCTCCTCGGTAAAGGTCATGCTGGGATCGGCGAAGGACTTGGCCTTGGTCTCATTGTAGCCGGGCTCCTGGCGGTGATCGGTGTCGAAGCCGCCCAGGGAGATGAGGGCATGCTCCTTGTCGAGCTCGCGGTAGACGCGGCGGTCGCGGCCCATGGTAAGGGTTTGACCGGGATGGACATAGCGGTGCAGGGAGATGGCGGCCTCCTTGCCGGCGGCGATGGCGTCGATGGCAAACTTGGGGCCGGTGTACACGTCGCCGCCGACGAAGATGTCGGGCTCGGCGGTCTGGTAGGTGAGAGAGTCTGCCTGGGCGGTGCCGTTCTTGTTTTTCTGCAGGGCGCCCACGTCGAGCCCGCCCCATTCGACCCGCTGGCCGATGGCGGAGAGCACGCTGTCGACGTCGATAAACTCATACTTGCCGGTGCCCACGGGTTTGCGGCGGCCCTTGGCGTCGGGCTCGCCCAGCTCCATCTGCTCCACCATGAGCTGCTTGACCTTGCCGTTTTCGCCCACGATCTCAGCGGGCGCACAGAGGAAGCGGAACTTCACGCCCTCGGCCATAGCCTCCTTGACCTCCTCGGGGTCGGCAGGCAGCTCGGCCTCGGAGCGGCGGTAGATGATGGTGGTCTCGTCCGCGCCCAGACGCACCGCCGTGCGGCACACGTCCATGGCCACGTTGCCGCCGCCGATGACGGCGCAGCGCTTGCCGATGGCGGGCTTGCCGCCGAGATTGACCTCGCGCAGGAACTCCACGCCGCCGTAGACGCCCTCAAGGTCGTCGCCCTTGACGTTCAGGGGGGAGGACTTCTGCGCGCCGATGGCGAGATAGAAGCCCTTGTAGCCCTGCTCCCGCAGCTGCTGGATGGTGACGTCCTTGCCGACCTCCACGCCGCATTTAAACTCCACGCCCATCTCCTTGAGAATGTCGATCTCGGCGTTGAGCACGTCCTTCTCGAGACGGAAGTTGGGAATGCCCAGCACCAGCATGCCGCCGGGGACCGGATTGCGGTCAAAGACGGTGACGGGATAGCCCTTGTTGGCCAGGTAGTAGGCGCAGCTCATGCCAGCGGGGCCGGCGCCGATGACGGCGATCTTCTCGGTGTAGGGCCTGCCGATCTGGTTGAGCATCTTGGGGACGAAGCGGGTTTCCTCGTTGAGATCATGGTCGGCGATGAAGCGCTTGACCTCGTCGATGGCGACAGCCTCGTCGATGCCGCCGCGGGTACACGCGGCCTCGCAGCGCTTGTTGCAGATACGGCCGCAGACGGCGGGGAAGGGGTTCTCCTTCTTGATCAGCTCCAGCGCCTCGGTGTAGCGCCCCTGGGCCGCCAGCTTCAGGTAGCCCTGGACGGCGATGTGGGCGGGACATGCGGTCTTGCAGGGAGCGGTGCCGGTGGGCAGTACGTCCTCTCGGTTTTCGCGGTAGTTGGGGTTGAAGGCGTTCTTGAAGTTGAAGGTGTTGGTGATCTTGGCGTACTCGGGAACGGCCAGCTCCTCGGTGGAGCAGAGCTTCTGGCCCAGCTTCAGGGCGTTGGCGGGGCAGTTTTCCACGCACTGGGCACAGGCCACGCATTTGGCCTCGTCCACCTCGGCCACGAAGTTGGAGCGGATGGCGTCGCGCGCGCCGAACATCAATCCCGCGCGCAGGCCAAAGCAGGCACAGGAGCAGCAGTTGCAGATGGCGGCGGAGTCGCCGGCTTCCTCGATGTTGGGCATGTCGTGCATGAGACCGTTGTCCTCGGCGCGCTTGATGATCTCCAAAGCCTCTTCCTTGGTGATCTGCCGGGCGCGGCCGGAGCGGATGTAATGCTCGGCGCCCTTGCCCATCTGGATGCACATCTCCTCGTCCAGGTGGCCGCAGCCGTCATTGATGCTGGTGCGGGAGGCGCGGCAGGAGCAGGGGGAGACGGAGAAGGTCTTGTACTTGTCCAGGTAGTAGCTGAGCTTTTCATAGGGGCTGACGCCGGGGAGACCCTCAATGGCGCTCTCCACAGGCACCACGCGCATCAGGCCATAGCCGTCAGGCAGGATGGGACCCATGGACTGCATGCGCAGGCGGGTGTATTCCTCAAAGGCGCGACCGATCTCGGGGTGGGCCTTCATCAGGGGGACGTTGTTGACCATCATCTCCAGAATGCCGGGGGCAAAGATCTGCATGAAGTAGACGTCCTGCCCGTCGGCCTCGGAGTAGGTGCGGCGGAAAATGCCGTAGTAGACCAGATTGTCCAGGCTGGGCATGATCTCTTCCACGGTCTTGCCCACCTTCTTGGCGAGGTATCCGGCGGTACGCTCCTTGCGCAGACCGGCTGCGATGGCGATGTCGGCCTCTTCGTCGGAGACGATGTCGGCCAGGGCGTAGTACTCGGGCGCGTTCTCGTCAATCTTGTTGACAACGCCGGAAATGCCGCCGATGACATGACAGAGCTTGACGATTTTCGGTCTCAGATGTGCCATAATAATCTCTCCTTTTAACGCAATCCATGCAATGTTTTTTTTGAAATGGTGGGCTTTATTTTGCGTAGTACTCATTTTATCGTGTTTTTGACAAAAAAGCAACAGAAACAGTCCGAGACCGGCTTGACAAAACCCCGGGGACTGTTCAAACAGTCTCCGGGGTTTTCATCATGCATAGAGGAAGGACATGCGGAAGACCCGCTTTCCGGTCTCGCCGCTGACGTAGTATCGCGCCCCGTCCTTTTCCACGGTGATGTTGAGCGCATCGCCGAGCCGCGCCTCACTGGAATACTCCACCGCGATCTCTTTGAGTGCGGCACCCTCCGCCGCGGCGGGGATGCGGTCCTCCGCCAGGTCAAAGTAGCGCGTGTTGTTCATATGCCCGTTCAAGTCCAGATAGCTGAAGGGCACGGTGAAGACGCCGCTCTCTCCGCCTTCGGCCTTCCGCGGGGGAGAGGGCAGCTCGATCTCGTTTCCGGTGACAAAGCCCTCCACATGCACGCCGTAGCGGTCGGGAAAGACCATGCGCCTTGTCTCCTGATCCACCAGAGCCCAGAGGGCGCTTGCCGAGACCAGAGTGTTTCCCCGCTCGTCCAGCACCCGGTAGTAGCGGGGGAAGAGCAGATGCATGGTCTCGCCCGGCCAGGATTCGAGCGTGATCGTCTCATCATATTCCGGCATGCGGGCAATCTCCGCCCGCTGCAGGGTGACCATCCAGAGCAGGCCCCGGTCCAGGGTCATCTCCCGGCCCATGCCCAGTTCCTCCGTGTGCCGGATCGAAGCCTCCTGCATCAGCTCAAAGAGCGCGGCGGTGCGCAGACGACGGTGGAGGTTGACATCCTTGTTGCGCAGGCGCAGCGTGGTGGAATAGACACTCATTCCTTGGGAAGACGCTTCATGATGGCGTCGGCCACGTCGCCCATGGTGGAGAGCTTCTGCCACTGCCGCTCGGGAATGCGCACGTTGAACATGGCCTCCAGCTTGCAGATGACCAGGATAAAGCCCATGGAGTCAATGGCGGTCTCGGTATTGATGACGGTGTCCTCGTTGAGTTCCTCGGTGATCATTTCGGGCACACAGTCGACGATGACCTTGCGGATCTTTTCCAGTACTTCTTCTCTTGTCATAGTGTTTCCATCTCCTGTTGGAGTTCCCAACGTTTTATTTTTCCCGTGGCCGTGCGCGGCAGCGGGGTATCGGTGACGATCA
This sequence comes from uncultured Eubacteriales bacterium, assembly GCA_900319835.1. The sequence continues at coordinate 13,015 of ONPY01000085.1, forward strand.
CGCGGGTAAGCTGCTGCCCGCGGGGACGGGCCGCCATCAGCGGCCGCAGGGTATCGAGGATCGCTTTTTCCTCCCCCTTGCCTGAGTAGACCAGCGCGGGGCGGCCCTTCAGGAGGATCACAGCCAGCTCCGGGTGTCCCAGGGCCTTCATCAGTTCCCCTTCGTACTCGGGCAGGAAGAGCTTGGTGCCGTCGGAGAGGACCAGCATGTCCTTCTTCCGGCCGGTGATGTGCAGCTTGCCCGCCTCGTCAAAGCGGCCCAGATCGCCGCTGTGGAGGACACCGTCGATCAGCACCGCGGCGGTATCGGCCGGGCGCTTGTAGTAGCCCTGCATCATGCAGGTGGGGGCTTCGATCAGAATCTCGCCGTCCTCGGCCAGGGTGATCGTATCGTCCGGGCAGATCTCCATGGCAAAGGGATCGCCCGAGACGCTGATGGCAACGCCGGAGCTGGTCTCCGTCAGCCCATAGCCGAAGCTGACGCGCACGCCCATGGCGGCGGCAGCGTCCAGCAGGGGACGGGGACAGTCGCCCGCGCCCACCAGAACCAGCTTCAGTCCGGGATTGAACAGCCGGTGCTGGATCAGAAAGCCCAGCAGCAGGGGGACGGCGGAAAGCGCTGTCGGTTCAAAGAACATACAGTCGTCCGCATAGTGCCGGGGCCCTCTGCCCAGCGCCACCGAGGCGCCGCAGCTCAAGCCCCAGAGCAGGCCGCAGACAAAGCCGAACACATGGCCCAGCGGCAGCATGCACAGCAACCGGTCTTCGGGCGAGAGCGGGAGCTTGGCCCCGCCGTTGTACGCGCTCTGGCACAGGGAGTGATCCGTCAGCACCACGGCCTTGGAGCGGTCGGTGGTGCCGGAGGTGAAAAACAGCAGCTTTCCCCGCCCAGCCGTGACGCCGGCAGTCAGATACGGGCTGAGCTCCTCACAGAGATCCTCATCACCCCAGAGACAGTCCACGTCGGCATAGGCCAGCAGGGCGCGCAGCGTCTCATCCGGCAGGGAAGCGTCAAGCATTACCACCTGCAGCCCGGCCTGGACGGCAGAAAAAATTTCGATCACACACGCCGCACTCCCGTCGGAGAGCACGCCGAGACAGGTTTTTCCGCCCGCCTGCAGCGCTTTGGCGCGCTCGTGAACCGCAAGGTTCAGCCCGGAAAAGGAGAGCGTCTTTCTTTCGCCTTCATCAAAGATCAGCGCGGGGGCATCGGGCGTCTGCTTTGCCCAGTGAGCCAGCATCTGAGAAAAGGAATCAAATCGCAAAAAGCCACCTCCCCGAAAAGAGGAATTGTCCTGTTATTACTATAACATAGCCCTCCAAACTTGCAAGGGCTTTTTGGAAACATACAAAGAAACTCTGACATTTTCGGTCAAATTGTATAATGAATTTTTCACGCCTCTGTTGTATCTTTAACATAGAAGATTTGTCTTCAAAAGCTTTCAAAATTTTTACTTTTTTGGAGGGAAACATGGACAAGAATATGCGTATCTGCATCGTCGGCGGCGGCCCTGCCGGCCTGTCCGCGGGCATGTATCTGGAGAAGAAGGGTTATACCAACTACTCCATCCTCGAGAAATCCGACAGAGTGGGCGGCAAGTGCTGGTCCCCCTACTACAACGGCAAGCGCTATGAGATGGGCGCCATCATGGGTGTCCCCTCTTACTACGCCGTACACGATGTGGAGGAGTTCTGCGGCATCACCCACGACGGCCCCAAGCTCAACCGCAACTACAAGGATGCCAGCGGCAAGGTCATCGAGCCCTTTGCCAGAACCCTGGGCAACATCATCAGAAACCCCTGGCTGCTGAAGATGAAGAAGCAGCTGACGAAGTTCGGCGAGCTGCTGGAGACCAAGTACCAGGGCTATGACGTCAACGGCCACCGCGGCGTTGCCGAGGGCCGTTACGACGGCTTTGCCGTGACTCCCGGCCGGGAAAAGGTCGAGGGCGTCAACCCCAACCTGAAGGATCTGGCGCTGCCTTTCAAGGAATTCTGCGAGAAGAACGGCTGCGAGCTCGTCCAGAAGATCTGGATCGGACCGTTTACCTCCTTCGGCTACGGCTATTTTGACGAGATCCCCGCGGCCTACGTCCTCAAGTACCTCGACTTCCAGACCTGCATGAACTTCGTCAAGGTCAACCTCTGGACCTGGGAGCAGGGCACCCAGTACATCTGGGAGCAGCTCAACGACCACATCATGCACCCCGCCCGTCTCAACTCCAACATCGAGAAGGTCGAGCGCCGCGACGGCAAGGTCTTCGTCACCGTCAACGGCGAGGTTGAGGAGTACGACAAGATCATCGTCACTGCGCCTCTGTATGTGGCCGACGGCAACATGGGCTGCAACAACGGCATGGTCGACTACTTCGACGCCCGCGACGACGAGAAGGAGCTCTTCTCCAAGATCGACTACGAGCGCTACACCGTCCAGGCCTTCACCACCACGCCCGAGAATCACCCCGAGATCTCCTACTATGTCTTTGACAACATGGTTCCCGAGAAGCTGGGCCACCTGATGGTCTACTACCGCCGCTGGAAGGAGACCGTCGATCAGGTCATCACCACCTACGCGCTGCGCACCCACAAGAACATGAAAGAGATCCCCTACGAGGAGTGCAACAAGATGGTCCTTGACGATCTCAAGACCATGGGCAACCCCGCCGAGGAAGTCATCAACAAGTGGTCCGTGTACTACTTCCCGCATGTCTCCTGTGAGGATTACGCCGCCGGCTGGTACGACAAGGTCGAGGCCATGCAGGGCAAGTACGACACCTTCTATGCCGGCGAGGTCATGTCCTTCGGCGACATGGATGAGACGGCTGAGTACTCCCGCGAGCTGGTCGAGCGCTTCTTCTAATCGATTTCCCACACTGAATAGGGGGCAGGCCTCTGCCCCCTGTTTTTTGAAAGGATGAGTGTATGAAATTCTACAAAGACCACTATGACGTGGTCATCATCGGCGGCGCCCTGGCCGGCATGTCCGCCTGCCTGCAGCTGCAGGCCTGGGGCATCAAGGATATCCTGATCCTTGAAAAGCACAACATGCCCGGCGGCCTTGCCACGGACTTTGTGCGCAACGGCTTCGAGATCGAGGCTACGCTCCATGAGATGATGTCCATCGGCCGCCCGGGCAAGCGCCTGAAGGTCGGCCAGTTCTTCGAGGATATGGGCGTCAATATCGACTGGCTGCCCGTCAACGAGTGCTACCGCGTCGCCCTGCCCAACTCCGGCATCGACAAGATCCTCCACCACGACTATGACGACAGCTACACCACCGTCGCCAAGGAGATCGACGAGGTCTGCCCCGGCACCTACGAGAAGGTGCACGAGCTGATGCTGCTCTGCCGCCGTGTCTACGACAGCATGAACATCCTCTCCGTCACCCCCATGAGCAAGGTGCAGATGCTCATGAAGCACCCCGACTTTGTCAAGACCGTCGGCTACACCGCCACCGAGGTCATCAACACCTTCGACCTGCCCAAGAAGGCCGTCGAGATGCTGACGCCCTACTGGATCTATGTCGGCAACCGCATGGACGATCTGCCCTTCACCATCTACGCCTTCCTGATGGCCGACTACTTCACCGGTTCCTATGTCTGCCGCGGCTTCAGCCATGAGATGAGCATGAAGCTCCAGGCCAAGTGTGAGGAAAACGGCGCGCAGTACGAGTTCAACCAGGAGGTCGAGAAGATCCTGGTCAAGGACGGCAAGGTCTACGGCGTGCGCACCCGCCGCGGCGACGAGATCCACTGCGACTACGTCATCTCCGGCCCGTACCCCAACAAGGTCTACACCCAGATGATCGAGCCTTTAAGCGAGGTACCCGTGGGCGCCATCAAGATGATCAACAACCGCAAGCTCTCCGTGGTCCCCGTGTCCGTCATCATGGTCATCGAGGGCAGCCCGGAGGAAAACGGCATCATCAACTACTCCACCTTCTCCGGCACCACCATGGACACCAACAAGATCTGGGAGAACTATTCCAACCTCACCGAGCCCTACAACTATATCACCACCATCTGCCTCAACTACGCCAATCCCACCCTGCCGAAGGACTACACGCAGCTGTCCATCACGGCGCTGGTTCCCTCCAAGCCCTTTGAGGGCGTCAAGGAGGAGGAGTACCACGATCTCAAGCGGCGTCTTGCCAGCGAGATGATCGACGAGTGCATCAAGATCACGAAGGTG
>ONPY01000092.1 GCA_900319835.1 uncultured Eubacteriales bacterium
GCATAATGATACCTACGTTGATGGCACGTCACAGAGTCAAACGTCCCGCCATAAGCATGGAGGGAGGCACGAAACACATATCCTACGGAGCGGCCTGCCACGCCGCCGTCTGTCCTTTGCCTTGGAAAACATCGTGATACCTTTGATCCGCACTACACGAGAGTGCGGATTTTGTATTTCACTGTCGAAATCCGTTTCACGGTGAAACGGATTAATGTGGGAGGATAAGATGCTGGATTTGTTCTTAGGGATGCTGGTAGGAAGTCTGGCCTTGGTTCTGGGCTTAGGTGTAGTTCTATTAGGGAAAGACTGTTATGGAGAAGAGAGTTTCATCAATGATTGTAATAGGGAGTATATAGGAATGCCGAGAGAGGAAATTGTTATAGTGAATGGGTGCCGGGTCATAATAAAATATGCAGATGAAGAAAACCCGGAAGCCTTGAATGAAATGAGAGCTTTGCTTGAAAAGCAGAGAATGATACCGAAAAGCCCCTCAAAATTTGACGATGATGAATCCATTTGAGATAATAATGATAGAAGTTGTACCTTGAAAAATAAATACAGAAAACAAGGGACATACACAACAAATGAAAGGTGTATGTTATGGAAAATAAAAAACGTGTGTATTGCCTTTACCGTGTTTCTACGGTAGGGCAGGTCGAGAAGAACGACATTCCCATGCAGAAACAATACTGCCGAGAATTTGCGGAAGCGCAAAAGGGCTGGCAGATTGAAAAAGAGCTTTACGAAAAAGGCGTCTCCGGTTTTAAGAAATCCGCAAAGGAGCGTGACGCTATCCAAGAGATGCAGGCCGACGCCGTACAGGGCAAATTTGATGTGCTGCTGGTCTTTATGTTTGACCGTCTTGGACGCCGGGATGATGAAACGCCCTTTGTCGTGGAATGGTTTGTAAAGAACAACATCGAGGTATGGAGTGCGATGGAAGGGCAGCAGCGGTTTGATACCCATGTGGACAAGCTGATGAACTACATCCGTTACTGGCAAGCCTCCGGGGAGAGCATCAAGACCTCCATCCGAGTGAAAACGCGCCTGGAGCAGTTGACCGAGGAAGGGCACTTCACCGGCGGCACGGTTCCTTATGGCTATAAGCTGGAGAATCACGGGCGGATCAACAAGCGTAACCGGGAAGTCGGTGATCTTGTGGTTGACCAGGATGCCGCAGAAATTGTCCGCCTAATCTTTTATAAGTATGTACATGAGGGCTTCGGAGCACAGCGCCTGTGTAAATACCTCGCGGGGATGAACATTTACAAGGAGAACGGCGAAAACTTTCCGAATACAACAATCAACCGGATCATCAAAAATGAGCTGTATACAGGCGTTGTACATAACGGAAAAGCCAAGTCCGAAGTGATCCCGGAGCTGCAGATCATTGACCGGGATACCTACGAGCGAGCGCAGAGAATCATGCAGGGAAGGAGCCAGCATCACAGCGATATTCCCCTCAATCTGAAGGGCAGCGCACTCCTGGTGGGCCGGATTTACTGTGGCCACTGCGGAAATCGGCTGACCCTCACGACCAGCGGCAGAAAAACCGTGCATAAGGACGGCAGCGTTACCCATGAGCTGCGCCCAAGGTATGCTTGCCACTATAAGCCCAGGCATCCGGGCAAATGCGACGGACAATCCGCCTACGGAGTGAAGAAGCTGGACGGCATAGTGGATCAGATCGTGCGCGAGCAATTACAGCGGATCAAAACAAGCCCGAATACAGATCTGGTTCTGGAACAGCACCAAAAGACGATTGATTTGGCGGAAGTCAGATTAAAAATGGCGAAAACGCAGCTGTCAGAAAAGAGACGGGAGATTGCAGATTATCAGGCTGAAACCATTCGCGTGATCAGAGGAGAAAGCAAATTGAGCCAAGAACTCTTAAATATGCTGCTTGAAAAGGCGAGCGAAGAAGAAAAAGAATTGGCTTCGGCTTTGGAAGAGGCACAGCGTACTCTGGATGAGATCATAGAAGATGACGCAAACAGAGAGACGGTGGAATTTGACCGGCTGTTGAGCTGGGCAGATTTCTATGATACCTGTTCCTTTGAAACCAAGAAAATGTTTATCTCGCAGTTTATCAAGTCTGTTCGCGTATCGCGGGGCTATAACATCGAGATCGAGTTCAACGTCTCGTTTGACGAGTTCAAAAATCTGAAAGCCAGCGGGAATATGAGCGCATAGAAAAAGGAAGTCTGTTACCAGACTTCCTTAAAATGGTGGACTCGAAGGGGATCGAACCCTCGAACCTCACGGATGCGAACCGTGCGCTCTCCCAGCTGAGCTACGAGCCCATTTGTAACTATTTCATTGGATTTCTTGAGGATTATACCCCAAATCTTACAATTTGTAAAGAGGGATGCGAACCGCTTGGGTAGCACCTGTGTCACCGGACAAAAACGACTGGGCTATTATCTGGCCCACATGCGCTCCCAGCTGAGCTACGCCCCCATGAGCTGTCAACTTGACAGCTTTTGTATTATAGCATACTTTTCGATTTTGTAAAGAAAAATTTTCATTGATAAAATCGGAATCTTGTAGTATAGTATCACCGTGACTTTTGACAAGGCTGCACTAGTTGGGGAGCCAGCGGTGCCCTGTAACCTGCAATCCGCTACAGCAGGGATGAATTCCCAGCCGAGGATATGTTCTGTGTCGTCTGACCCCGGTAAGCAGCGTTGACGATCCGGTCTCGCGCAACGGAAACCCGTGAACCATGTCAGGCGGGGAACCGAGCAGCATTAAGCGGTGCTTTTCGTGTGCCGTGAGGCTGCCGGGTCCGAGCCGGCTGCCGGCGTAACGGACATAGAGCATCTTTCAGAGCTGGGTGTGCAGTCTTGTCAAGGGTCACTACTTTTATATGTCGGGTGGGAGAACGATGTACCAGGCGCTTTACCGCAAATGGCGGCCCCAGACCTTCGACGAGGTCGTGGGCCAGCAGCATATCACCGAGACGCTGAAAAACCAGGTGAAGTCCGGCCGCCTCTCCCACGCCTATATCTTCATCGGCACCCGCGGCACCGGCAAGACCACCTGCGCCAGGATTCTGGCCCGGGCCGTCAACTGTGAGCACCCGGTAAACGGCAACCCCTGCGGGACCTGCCGCGCCTGCCGGGGGATCCTGGAGGGCTCGGTGCTGGACGTGGTGGAGCTTGACGCGGCCTCCAACAACAGCGTGGACAATGTCCGCGCCCTGCGGGAGGAGGCGGTGTTCACCCCGGCCTCCGTGAAGAAGCGCGTGTACATCATCGACGAGGTACACATGCTCTCCACCGCGGCCTTCAACGCCCTGCTGAAGATCCTGGAGGAGCCGCCCGAGCACCTGATGTTCATCCTGGCCACCACCGAGTTGCAGAAGGTGCCGGCGACTATCCTCTCCCGCTGCCAGCGCCACAGCTTCAAGCGGATCGACGCCCCGGCCATCGCGGAGTACCTGGAGTATATTGCCAAGCGGGAGGGCTTTACCCTGACCCATGAGGCGGCGGAACTGATTGCCCGCCTTGCCGACGGCGGCGTGCGCGACGCGCTGAGCCTGCTGGACCAGTGCTCGGCCAGCGAGACGATCGACCTTGACGCGGTATACAACGCCATGGGTCTGGCCGGCAACCGCCGTACGGCGGCCATGCTGGACGGAATTCTGGAACACCGGACGGAGAAGGTGCTGCAGGACTTCACGTCCATGTGGATGGACGGGAAGGACCCGGCCGTGTTGATGACGGAACTGACGGGCCTGCTGCGGGACACCCTGATGATGAAAGTGGCGCCCAGGGGCGGGCAGAGCCTGATCTCCGGCGCCTATGACAATACGACGCTTCTGAATCTCGCCGGACGCATGACGCAGGAGGAAATTCTCTGCGCCATGGAGACCCTGCAGAATACGCAGACGGTGATGCGCGGCAGCACAAACCCCAAGACCGCGGCGGAGCTCTGCCTGGTCTCCCTCTGCGACAACACTCTCTCCGAGAGCATCGGCTCTTTGCGGGCGAGAGTCTCCCGGCTGGAGGAGCAGCTGAAAAATGGCGTTGTCCCCGCGGCTCGGCCCGCATCCCGGGGCGAAGAGCTGCCCCCGCCGCCGGAGGAGGAGTACCCGGCCCCGGCGGATTACGAGCCCTATGAGGAGGAGCGCCCGGCGGAGGCGTACGCCGTTCCGGTGAGGGAGACGGCCCCGGCGCCTGCGCGCGAGCCGGCCCCCGCACCTGCGGCGCCGGATCCTCCTGCACCCGTTGCCCCAGCAGAGGAGACGGTGAGCTGGGAGGCGGTCTGCCGGCAGGTGGAGCCGCTGCTGACCAAGGACATCTCCACCCGCCTGGGCGATCCCAAATCCGTGCGCGGCGCGATGGAAAACGGCGCGCTGCACGTCCGGGTGGTGCCCGGCTTCCTGTACTCGCGCTTTAACCGCCAGGAAGTGATGGGGAAATTCTCCGCGGCCGCCACGCAGCTTGCCGGGCGCGAGGTACACGCGGTGCTGGAGGAGCTCTCGGACAAGCCAGCGGAGGCCAAACGCAGCCTGGAGGATCTCAAGGCGTTTAAGGAAGTACACTTTATCTAAACAGAAATACCAAAACAGGAGGACACATAACATGGCAAAGAGCGGATTTCGCGGTGGATTCCCCGGCGGCGGGAATCAGATGAATATGATGAAGCAGGCTCAGAAAATGCAGCAGGATTTCCTGAAGATGCAGCAGGAGCTTGAGAGCAAGGAGTTTGAGTTTACCGCAGGCGGCGGCGCGGTGAAGGCCACCATGGTGGGCACCCGCCAGCTTTCCTCCATCGTCATCGACCCCGAGGTCGTGGATCCCGAGGACGTGGATATGCTGCAGGATCTGGTGCTGACTGCGGTCAACGGCGCCATCAAGCTGGCCGACGACGAGACCAGCAAAGCCATGAGCAAGCTGCAGGGCGGCCTTGGCGGCTTCCCCGGCCTGTTCTGATCGAGAGATGAAAACCCCGTGGACGGACAGCGTCGATCGGCGCTGTCCGCTTTCGGAATATCCGCGGCCCCAGATGGCGCGGGACAACTGGCTGTGCCTCAACGGGCCCTGGGACTGCGCCTTCCGCGTCAGCGGGGGCGCGCCCGACCACTTTGACAGCCAGATTCTGGTGCCCTTTTCCCCGGAGACGGAGCTCTCCGGCGTGGGCCGCTCTCTCGGCGTGGACGAGACGCTCTGGTATCGGCGCCGTGTCACGCTGCCGGAGAGCTTTGCCGGCAGGCGCGTTCTGCTGCACTTCGGCGCGGTGGATCAGGAAGCGGCGGTCTGGGTCAACGGCCGCCTGGCTGCGCAGCACCTGGGCGGGTATCTGCCCTTCGAGACGGAGATAACCGAGCTGATCAATGGCCCGGAGCTTGAGATTCTGGTGCGTGTCCGGGACGAGACCGACGCCGGGGAGCGCAGCCGCGGCAAGCAGAGGACAAAGCGCGGCGGCATCTGGTACACACCGCAGAGCGGCATCTGGCAGACGGTGTGGCTGGAGGCCGTGCCGCAGGACTACATCCGGAGCCTCAAAATCACGCCGGACTATGACCGGGCCTGCGTCCGGGTCGAGGCGGAGCTCTCCGGCTCCGGGCCCGCCTATGCGCGCTTTCAGGGCGGCGAGTACCCGCTGCCCGCCGTGATCCCGGTCCCGAACTTTGAAGCCTGGTCCCCGGAGCACCCGAAGCTCTATCCCTTTTCTGTCCACTGCGGGGAGGATCGGGTCGAGAGCTATTTTGCCATGCGCAAGTTCTCCGTGGAGAAGGATGCGCAGGGAAACCCGCGGCTGTTTTTGAACAACGCGCCGTACTTCCATAACGGCCTGCTGGATCAGGGCTACTGGCCGGACGGACTGTACACCCCGCCCACGGACGAGGCCATGGTCTTTGACATCCAGACGGCGAAGGACATGGGCTTCAATATGCTGCGCAAGCATATCAAGGTGGAGCCTCTGCGCTGGTACTATCACTGCGACCGGCTCGGCATGCTGGTCTGGCAGGATATGCCCAGCGGCGGCGGATCGTATAACCCCGCTGTCATCACCGCCCCTCTCATCACCGGCCTGCACCTGAAGGACAACGCCTACGGACTCTTCGCCCGGAAGGACGAGAGCTGCCGCGCGGCGTACCAGACCGAGCTTGCCGACATGGTGCGCCATCTGTACAACTGCCCCTGCATCTGTATGTGGGTGCCCTTCAACGAGGGCTGGGGCCAGTTTGACGCGGCAAAGATGCTTAATCTGGTGCAGCGCCTGGACCCCACCCGGACTGTGGACCACGCCTCCGGCTGGCACGATCAGGGCGTGGGCGAGGTGAGGAGCCTGCACGTCTACTTCACCCGCTACCGCTTCAAGCCCGATGCGAAAGGCCGGGCAACGCTGCTGAGCGAATTTGGCGGCTACATCCTGGCGGTGGAGGGCCACCGTTTCAGCGAGAAGATCTTCGGCTACAAAAAGCTGGAAACGCCCGGTAAACTGGCCGACGCGCTGCGGCGACTGTACAGCCGGGAAATCGCTCCGGCCAGGGCGCGCGGCCTTGCCGCCGCCGTCTACACGCAATTGAGCGATGTGGAGGACGAGCTCAACGGCTTGCTCACCTATGACAGACAAGTGGTGAAGCTCAATCCAAAAACGGTCAAAGAAATCATCCAAGTGGAATAAAACGATTCACGGCGGACCGCACTCCGCCGTGAACTGCTGTGAGGAGGGAAATGGCATGCTGCGCAAGGTGTATCTGGAGATCACCAATGTCTGCAATCTGAGCTGCGCCTTCTGTCCCGGCACCCGCCGCCCTCCGCATTTTCTGTGCGTTGAGGAGTTTGAAGCGCTGACGGACCGCCTGCGGGGAGAGACGGAATACCTGTACTTTCACCTGATGGGGGAGCCGCTGCTGCATCCGGAGCTGGAGACTTTTCTTCGTATCGCGGGGCACAAGGGCTTTCGGGTCCTGCTGACTACAAACGGCACCCTGCTGCCGCAGCGGGGTGAGATGCTCCTGAACGCCGACGCCCTGCTGAAAACCAACATCTCGCTCCAGTCCTTTGAGGCCAACGCCGGCGGCGAACTGGAGGAGTATCTGGGAAACTGTCTGTGCTATGCCGCGGAATGCGTAGAAAAGGGAAGGCGCTGCGAGCTGCGGCTCTGGAATCAGGGCGGGCTGGAGGCGCTGAATCCGCGTATCGAGGCCATGTTGGAAGCGGCGTTCCCCAAACCCTGGAAGAAGAGCCGGGAGGGCTGGAAGCTCGCCGAGACCCTTTGGCTGGAGCCGGGGCAGCACTTTGACTGGCCGGACCTGGAGCATGAGGACCGGGGCGAGTCCTGCTTCTGCTACGCCCTGAGGGATCAGGTTGGCGTACTGTGTGACGGGACGGTGGTGCCCTGCTGCCTGGACAGTGAAGGGGCGCTGGCGCTGGGTAATCTGCTGGAAGCGCCCCTGGCCGAAATTCTGGACTCCCCCCGGGCCAGGGCCATGCGCGACGGCTTTGCCCGCCGCGCGCCCGCCGAGCCGCTGTGCCGCCGCTGCGGCTACGCCGAGCGTTTCGGACGATAGAAGACCCCCTCCCCTCCAAATGTGCGCATCGCACATTTGGAGGGGAGGATTTTGTTGACCCGGCACACAATGTTTACAGGGCGCGGGAAAAAGCTTTGTTCCCGCGGGGCTTTTCTGATAGGATGATACCAGTCAAATTATATTATTAACAATGAATGTAAGGAGCAGTGAGAAAGAATATGACCGACCGTGTAAAACGCATGAAGGAAAGCCTGAAGATCAGCAAATATCCCCTTTGCATCGAGTACTTCAAGCTGGCCAACGAATCTTTGGATGAGACCGGCGGCGAGCCGACCCTGCTGCGCCGCGCGAAGCTGCACGCCCACGTGCTGGACAACATCCCCATCTTCATCGAGCCGGAGGATCTGCTGTGCGGCTCCGGCGCGTCCAAGCCCTTCGGCCTGGAGATGCAGTACGAGTACGGCGTGTGGACCCCGGACGAGGTGGAGAGCCTGAAAAGCGAGATCTACACCATCGACCCGGACGATGAAGCGGAGCTTTACCGTCTGAACGAGCATTTTGCCGGCAACTGCCTGAACAGCAACCTGGTCGGCGAGATGAGCAAGAGCCTCGGCATGGACGACCGCATGTGGCCCTTCATGAAGTCCGGCACCATCCTGCCCCCCTGGAAGGACCGCAAGGGCGGCTCCGGCGGCGGCTTTGCCATGAGCGGCTACGGCCTCGGCCCCGGCTTCTTCCTTGTATGCATCGACTATGAGCGCATCCTGCGCGACGGCGCCCAGGCCATCATCGACGAGGCGAAGCAGTGCATCAAAGACCTGCGTTACACCTCCGGCGACGCCATCAAAAAGCGCACCTACTGGGAGGCGGTCATCATCGTCTTCGAGGCGTGGATCCGCTTCGTGAACCGCTATGCAGACCTCTGTGAGAAGATGGCCGGCGAGGAGACCGACGCTGTCCGCGCCGGCGAGC
>ONPY01000093.1 GCA_900319835.1 uncultured Eubacteriales bacterium
ATCCATGAAATACACAAAACTTGGCAAATCCGATCTGACCGTTTCCCGCATCTGCATGGGCTGCATGGGCTTCGGCGACGCCGGGCAGGGACAGCATGCTTGGACGCTGGATGAGGAGCACTCCCGGGAAATCATCCGGCACGGGCTGGAATCGGGCATCAACTTCTACGACACGGCCATCGCCTACCAGAGCGGCACCAGCGAGCAGTATGTGGGCCGCGCCCTGCGGGATTTCGCGAAGCGGGACGAGGTCGTCGTGGCCACCAAATTTCTGCCCCGCACCCAGGACGAGATCGAAAGCGGCATCACAGGACAGCAGCACATCGAGCGCATGATCAACAGGAGCCTGCAGAATCTCGGCATGGATTATGTGGATCTTTATATCTATCATATGTGGGACTGGCAGACGCCCATTGAGGATATTCTGGATGGCCTGAACCGGGTCGTTCGGGCAGGCAAGGCGAGATACATCGGCATCTCCAACTGCTTTGCCTGGCAGCTGGCCAGGGCCAACGCCATCGCCGGGCGCGAAGGCTGGACAGAATTCATTTCTGTTCAGGGGCATTACAACCTGATCTTCCGGGAGGAGGAACGGGAAATGGTGCCCTACTGTCAGGAGGAAGGCATCGCCCTGACGCCTTACAGCGCCCTGGCGGCGGGCAGGCTGTCCCGCAAGCCCGGTGAAACCTCCGAGCGGCTGGAGAAGGACGCCTACGCCAGGTTCAAGTACGACGCCACCGCGCAGCAGGACGGGGTTATCATCGAGCGGGTGGCGGAAATCGCGGAAAAGCGCGGCGTGACCATGACGGAGGTGTCCCTTGCCTGGCTGCTGACCAGGGTTGCTTCCCCGGTGGTCGGCGCAACGAAGCTCCGCCATGTGGACGGCGCCGCGAAAGCGACGGAGCTGGAACTGACGGAAGAAGAAATTGCCTGTCTGGAAGCGCCCTATGTGCCGCATCCGCTGGCGGGCGTGATGGCCCAGAACAAACCGGCGAACGCCAGGGAAAAACATGTCTGGTCTACAGGCAATCAGAGAATCTGAAGGAGGATCAGCATGAAGAGACTGCTCGCTGCCGCGTTGTTTCTCTGTCTGCTCTGCACCGCCGCCTTTGCGGATACGCTGGTCACCAACGGCGACGTCAGCCTGGACACCGGGTCCCTTCCGTACTGCACGGAGGACGAATCCGCGCCCGTGGTCTATTTCATCAGTGACATTTCTCCGGAAAGCCTCGTCGCAGCCTATCGGGCGCTGAGCATCGAACTGCCGGGCAAAACAGGCGTGAAGATGTCCACCGGCGAGAGCACCCTCACCAATTATCTGCGGCCCGCTCTCATCGCCGATCTGATCCATCTGGTGAACGGCACCATCGTGGAATGCAACACTGCCTACGGCGGCAGCCGCTCCTCCACCGCCATGCACCGGCAGCAGGCCAGGGACAATGGGCTGCTGGACGTGGCGGATCTGGATATTCTGGATGAGGAAGGCAGCATGGAAATCCCCGTTGAAGGCGGCCTCCGCATTCCGGTGGACTATGTGGGCAGCCACTTTGCCAACTACGATTCCTTCCTGGTGCTGACTCACTTCAAGGGGCATGCCATGGCGGGCTTTGGCGGGGCCATCAAGAATATCTCCATCGGCTTCGCCTCCTCCATGGGCAAGGTGTGGATCCACTCCGGCGGCACCAAAACCAGCGGCGGCATCTGGGGCGAGCAGGACCCCTTCCTGGAGGCCATGGCGGACGCGGCCAAGGGCGTGGATACGTATATGGGCGGCAACATTGTCTACATCAGCGTGATGAACCGTCTGTCCGTGGACTGTGACTGCGACGGCAGTCCCGCGGAGCCGGACATGCACGACATCGGCATTCTGGCCTCCACCGACCCGCTGGCCATCGACCAGGCCGCCATTGATCTGGTGTACGCGATGCCGGACAGCGGGAGCCTGATCCGCCGCATCGAGCGGCAGAACGGTCTGCACACGCTGGAGGCGGGCGAAGCCAACGGTCTGGGAAGCCGGACTTACCGTCTGGTCGTCCTCGTGAAATAAGCCATGTGGGAATGGATTCAGAGAGAAGCCGTCTATCTGTGGTACTACCTGGACATCCAGATCCGGCAGATCGCGCCTTACTGGGCCCTGGGCATTGTGCTGGGCAGCGCGGTCTCCGTGTTCGGAAAGAAGTATATCCACGGTGCCTTCGCGAGGATCGGGCAGCGGAAAACGGGCTGGCTGGGCGTCATCCCGGCCAGTCTCCTGGGCATCGCGTCCCCGCTGTGCATGTACGGCACCATTCCCATCGCCGCCTCGTTCTCGGAGCAGGGCGTGAAGGACGATTACCTGGCCGCCTTCATGATGTCGAGCATCCTGTTGAATCCGCAGTTGATCTTCTACAGCGGAGCGCTGGGACAGACGGCGCTGATCATTCGGTGCGTTTCCTGCTTCCTGTGCGGCTGCGCGGCGGGCTGGCTGATCCGCCGGTTCTGCAGCGGAAAAGGCAAAAGTTTCTTTGACTTTACCGGCTTCCATGAGGGAAAGAGCCGGGATACCGACCCCAATCTGCTGCTTCGGTTCCTCAAAAACATCTGTCGCAACATCAGGGCCACAGGCCCCATGTTCGCCCTGGGGATCCTGCTGACGGCGCTGTATCAGATTCATGTGCCCGGCGATTTTGTCAGCGGTCTCTTCGGCAAAAACAACGGTTTCGGCGTGCTGATGGCCGCGACCATCGGAGTACCGGTCTATATGTGCGGCGGAGGCACCATTCCGCTGCTCATCGAATGGCTGGCGGACGGCATGAGCATGGGAAGTGCCGCGGCTTTCATGCTGACCGGCCCCGCCACCAAGATCACCAACCTGGGCGCAATGAAGATCGTGCTCGGCTGGAGACGGTTTATCCTCTATCTGGCGTTTGTAATGCTGTTTTCACTGTGTACGGGACTGATTGTTGATTTATTTTGAAAAGGAGAGAAATGAACATGCTGAAAAAAATCTTTACGATCCTCTTTGCTGTGATGCTGGCTGTTTCCTGTCTGTCGACGGCAGCTGCCGAAAAGAATGCTGCTCCAGAGCAGAATGCCGGACCCGCCGGCCACATCCTGGTTGTATACTTCTCCGCCACCGGTACCACCAGGGGCGTCGCGGAGAAACTGGCAGAGGGGCTGAGCGCCGATCTGTATGAGATCGTTCCTGAAGAGCCCTATACCGACGCGGATCTGAACTACAATGACAGCAAGAGCCGCACATCCATCGAAACCGACGATCCCGGCTGCCGCCCCGCCATCGCGGGCGAGCTGCCGGACCTGACGGGCTATGATACCGTCCTGATCGGCTATCCTATCTGGTGGGGCGATGTGCCGCGCATCGTATCGAACTTTGTGGAAAACGTGGATCTGACGGATAAGACTCTCGCGGTGTTCTTCACCTCCGGCAGTTCCGGTCTGGGCAGCAGCATGAAGCATCTTGAGGAGCAGGCCGCCGCAGGCACCTGGCTGGAGGGCAAGCGCTTCACGCCCCGCAGCACCGTGGAGGAGCTGCTTGCGTGGACGGCCTCTTTGGGGATTGAACCCTGACAGAAGGAGGCATTATGCGTTCAAAGCATTTCAAGCATATTGCAGATGTCCTGCTGGGTATCGGACTCCTGCTGCTGATGAGCTATCAGGTGACAGGTGAAGCCGGGCACGAGTGGACGGGCATCGCCATGACGGTGCTGATGATCCTGCATCAGATCCTGAACCGGAAGTGGTACGCTGCACTCTTTAAGGGAAAGTACACGCCTCTCAGGATCGTGCAGACCCTGATCAACGCGGCCCTGGTGATCTGCTTTGTGCTGACGGCGCTGTGCGGCATCAACATGAGCGTGCATGCCGTGCCCTTCCTTTCAGAATTCCTGCGGGCATCCCTGGGCCGGAGGCTGCACCTGACCCTGTCCCACTGGTGCTTTGTGCTGATGGGGCTGCACCTGGGCCTGCACATTCCCGCCATGCTGAACGGCATAAAGAGCCGAAATGTACAGCGTATTGGCTTTGGCTGTTCCATTCCCGCTGCCGGAGCCGGACTGTGGCTGTTCTTCAGGAACAACTACCCGAACTATCTGTTCTACCGGGTGCCCTTCGCTTTTATCGACTATGACAAAGCCGTCCCGATCGTGCTGCTGGAGGCTTTGCTGATCGCATTCTTCTGGGTATTCATCGGATCACGTCTTCCCGTGCTGCTGAACCGCAGGGCGGATCAGAACCGCAGGCTGGTTGCACTGATCGGCATTCTGCTTGCGGGGGTGATCGGCATGGGCCTGACCTTCGCTTTCCCGGCGGAAAACGGGGGCGGCTGGGCTGAAGAGGCGGCGCCCTGGGCCGCCGCGGGCAGCGAAGAAACCGCCGCGGAAGAAACGCCTGCCCCGGCTCCGGACACAGCGGCTCCCGCTGAGGAAAGTGAGAAAAAAACCGTGGAAGACGGTTTTGTGTGGATCGAGGGCGGCACATTCCTCATGGGCAGCCCGGAAACGGAGAACTGGCGTATCGATGACGAAACCCGGCATGAGGTGACAGTGTCCGGCTTCCGGATGAGCCCCTATGAGGTCACGCAGGCTGAATACCAGCGCCTGATGGGCGTCAATCCCAGCAGCTTCACGGGTGAAAACCTGCCCGTGGAAGGCGTGAGCTGGCTGGACGCGGTGCGCTTCTGTAACGCCAGGAGCGCGGAAGCCGGCCTGACGCCCGCCTATGTGATCGACGGTGAAGCTGTCACCTGGGATCGCAGCGCGGACGGCTATCGCCTCCCTACAGAAGCGGAATGGGAATATGCCTGCCGGGCAGGCACCACGACACCCTTCAATACAATTCATGCCACCAGCCCGGAGGAAGCCAACTATTACGGCCATTATCCCTATGAAATCGAAGAGAATTACTTCGATGATTCCGTGCTGGAAACCCGCCCCGGGCGCTACCGGCAGACGACGGTGGATGTGACCAGCTTCGCGCCGAACCCCTGGGGCCTGTATAACATGCACGGCAACGTGAACGAATGGTGCTGGGATCTGTACGGAGCGTACGATCTGGCAAACACCGCCGATCCCACCGGCGCGGAGACCGGTACACGCCGGGTCTATCGCGGCGGCGGCTGGAACGATTTCGGCAAGAACCTTCGCAGCGCCTACCGCGCGGCGGGCGAGTTGAACATGGCCAGCTATAACCTGGGAATCCGCCTGGTGCGCAGCGCCGGACAGACGCTCTCCGGCACCGTCTTCACCAGCAGCGGGGCGGAAAGAACGCAGGCCTCCGGAAAAATGTTGATCGCATACTTCTCCTGGAGCGGCAATACACAGGGCATCGCTCAGGAGATCCGGCGTCAGACCGGCGCGGATATTTTTGAGATCGTGCCGGTTCCGGCCTATTCGGACGACTACAATACCGTCCTGATGGAGGCGCAGCGGGATCAGCACAATCAGGCGCGTCCGGCCATCGCCAATCCGCCTGAAAGTATAGACGGGTACGATGTGATCCTGCTGGGGTATCCCAACTGGTGGGCCTCTGTCCCCATGCCGATTGCGACCTTCCTGGAATCCTATGATTTCAGCGGAAAGACGATCCTGCCCTTCTGCTCCCATGGCGGCGGACGCTTCGGCCAGAGCCTGACAGCCATTGCCAAGCTGGCTCCGCAGGCTATTATTGCTCCCGGCCTGTCAGTCCATTACTCCGGCGGATCAAGCCTGCCGGGAGATGTGCGGAACTGGCTGGAATCGCAGGGCATTCAGACAAATCCATAAAACAGAAGGAGGGTTTTATTCATGGCAAAGAAGCAAACTGCAGGAAGAGACAACCTGGGCAAACTGGCCCCCAAGTTTGCGGAGCTGAACGATGACGTTCTTTTCGGGGAGGTATGGTCCCGGGAAAAGGAGCTTTCTGCCCGCGACCGCAGCATGATCACAATCGCAGCGCTGTTTTCCGCCGGCCTGTATCCGCAGCTGAAAGCCCATCTTTCCATTGGCAAAGATCACGGCATCACGAAGCAGGAAGCGGTGGAGATCGTGACCCATCTGGCTTTCTACTGCGGCTGGCCCAAGGCCTGGAGCACGTTTCCGCTGATCCGGGAAGTGTACGGCGATGAGGACACTGAGCCGGACGGCGCACCTTCCGGCCTTTCGGTATCTCCGGCGGGTGAAAGGAACCCCGACGGTCGGTAATGCGGAAAGCTGAAACAGTCCCGGCCTGAATAAAAAAGGCATCCTGCCGACTCACTGTGGGTTTTCAGGATGCCTTTTTGTATTCCTTTCGATGACCTTCTGCGTCAGTCTTTGGCTTCGACTCAAAAAAACACACACTTGATTCCGACGTCAGAAAGCCGCCCCGAAGGGTAGCATCGTCTGAAGCTTCACGGTTTTTCCTTCTTGCCGTACAGTTCCGCGGCCTTCCGGATCTCCTCCCGGATCTCCTCCGCCAGGCTGTCCGGAGAGACCACCTTCACGATGTTCGCGTGCCCGACTGCCCATTGCTTCATGGCCATCGCGCTGACCTTCAGCCGCGTCCGCACAGAAGCTTATGAACCCCTCACCATGGACCTGGACAGTCTCGACGCAGACCGCCTGGAGGACCTGCTGGACAGGGCCGAGGATCTCCTGGACGAACTGGAAGACGATGAGCCCGGCGGCGGGGACAGTGAAGAGCACGACCTCCGGAAGGACCGGCTTTCCGAAACCGAAGACTTCATCGGCCGCATCCAGGACCGCCTGAACGAGCCGGAAGAAGACGATGACGACTGAGTTCCGTACGGACCGCGGAGAAATCGCGGCAATACAAAAGCCCGGCAGAAAACATGGTCTATTCCGGCAAAAAGCATGTATAATGAAAGCGGAATCAGATCATATGACGGAGGAATCATTATGCTGAATTTTGCCGTTGAAGACAAAAAAAGGATCCGGGTCGTGATCGATTCGGATACCGCGTGCGAGGCGGACGATCCCTTCGCCATCGCCTATGCCCTGATGAGCCCGAAGCTCATCGTGAAGGCGATCGTCGCGGAGCACTTCGCTCAGCCCGGCTCCATGGAACTGAGCCGGGAGGCCGCCCTGCGCGTCACCCGGGCCATGGGGTCGGACGTCCCGGTGCTGCGCGGCGAGGAAGGCCCCGGATCCGCCGGGGAACCCTCCGAGGGCGTCCGGTTCATCATCGAAGAAGCCCGCCGGGAGGACGCGCATCCCCTGTTCCTCCTGTGCATGGGCGCGCTGACCAACGCTGCCCGGGCCCTGGCAGAGGCGCCGGACATCGCGGGAAGGATGACCGTCGTGACCATCGGCGGCCATCCGTATGATATCGATGAGATCCCCTTCAAGGAGTTCAACTTCGGGAACGACCCGGCCGCCGCCAACGCGGTGCTGCAGTCGGAGGCGCCGGTCCGGCAGATCCCGTCCGATGTCTACGGCAGCATCCGGGTCGGCCTGGCCGAACTGCAGGAGCAGGTCATGCCCTTCGGCGCCATCGGACAGTACCTCTTCGACCAGATGATCGCCTACAACGCGACGCCCGGCGCCTCCTGGACGCCGGGGGAAAGCTGGTCCCTGGGGGATTCGCCTTCCGTCGCCGCCGTGCTGCACCCGGCCTGCGGCCGGACCGCCCGGCAGGCCGTCCGCCATGTCAACGGCGACACGACCTACGGCGCTCCCCTCCCCGGCGCCCGGGAGATCCTCGTCTACCGGGACCTGGACAGCCGCTACCTGCTCGGGGATTTTTACGCAAAACTGCATCTGCTGTTTCCCGCAAAGCAGAAGTGATCATTTTCTCTTAAAACTGAACAGCCACTCCGCATAGTCCTCGTTTTCGAGCAGGGCCAGCTCCGCATGGTGGAAGCTGTAGGTCTGCTCCTGGCCGTGGACGGCGCCGGCCGCCTCCATTTCCGCGTCGGTGAAGACCTTCAGGGTGACGTTCCCGCCGGCCTTTTCCAGCTTCTCCGCCGCCTGCCGGCCCACGGAGACCGGAATGGTTTCGTCCCTCTCCGCCTGCGCGATGAACAGCGGAACGTCCTTCATCTTTGCCAGGGCGGCCATCCCCGTGCGGGAATAGTTCAGCGCCGGGCAGAGCGCCATCACCGCCGCGATGCGGTCCGGATACTGCTCCGCCATTTCAATGGAGGACATGCCGCCGAAGGAATTGCCCATCAGGTAGATCCGGTCCGG
>ONPY01000158.1 GCA_900319835.1 uncultured Eubacteriales bacterium
ATCCGGCTTGACGCCGCTTTTGGCCGAATCGATCTCCAGGCCGGTGAGAATGGTCAGGATCTCCGTCTCCTTGCGGTACTGCTCCCGCAGATCTTCCGGGATCGCTTCGTCATAGGCCAAAATGCTCCGGCGCAGGGCGGCATTGGAGATCTGCCCGACACGGGAGGAGAAAGTGCTTTTCACCGTTTCAAACCGTGCGCGCCAGTCGTTGGCATCCGCAATCAAGGGTTCGGCCGAAGGGATCTTCAGCAGGGGCAGATTGCTCGCGTTGTCCAGTCCGCCGGAATAATTGCGGCGGATGCTGTCACAGAGCAACGGCTCGGCATAAACGTGGACGGTATCTCCGTCATAATCTGCGCCGCCCAGCCGGTCAGGGATCAGAGAACGGGAATCCACCATCGCCACATAGTAGAGGTGGGACAGATACTTCTTGCGGATCGGCCCGACATTTTTCAGCGGCGTGACCAGGGCTTCCTCGTTTCGGGAGATATGCGGGTTGCGCAGGATGGTGACTTGCTCCGGCATGGGATAATCCGGCTGCGGGGCGTAGATCTCTGCGCCGCGCAGGCATTCCCGCAGCAGGAAGCGGTATGTCTTTTCAGAGGTTGGGCGGACGATGATTGCCAGAAGACGCATGAGATCGTCGGAGAGATATCGGGTATCTCCGCTGACCTGCAGCTTGCCGATACCGTATTTCTCCCGGATCTGCCTCGCCTTGTCCTCCAACTCTTTCTGAAAGACCTTCTCGGCCAGAAAGGACGGGTTCTTGTGCAGTAATCGCGCCCGCAGTTTGCGGGCATCGCTGTAATCCAGCTCCGGGTCTTCTTCATCGGCGCGGAAATAGGAAAGCTGCCAAGCCGTATTGGCCAGGGTATTAAAATAGGCTGTCTCTGTTGCTTTGGTGAGCCAGGTCTCTTCTGCTCTTTCCGGGGAACTGCTCCAGCCCGCAGGCAGATCATGGGGCCGGTATTCCTCTGCTGTGATGGCGGCAGTATTGAGAAGCTGGAAATTCAGCTCGGTCAGCCCGTCCCGTCCGCGCCGGTCCATGTTGGAGATGTACAGGCGGTGCTTATACTTCCGGCAGCGGTCCAGATACTCCCTCCAGCTCAGACCATTCTCTTTCATCCATCCCCAGCCCTTGCACATGCTTTTGGTCAGAATCATATCCACCTGGGAGGCCGGATGGCGGACGCCCTCGATATCTTCGATCTCGTCGATGCCCAGCTCTTCTAACAAGGTGTGAAAGTCCACCTCGTGCACGACGCCCTTGATATAGGGCATGCGGATCTGAAAAGAATGGTGATCGTGTTTGTCATAAGCATAGGGGTCGAGACTTTGCCCCAGCCTTGCCGAGATCAAGCCCTCCCCGTCAAACTCCAGCACCTCCACGTCCATGGTCTTCTCCACGCGGGAATAGGTGCGCACAGGTTCCTCGCTGCCGTCATCCTCCACGGTGATCACAGAGACGTCCTTCACGATGCTCCGGGGATTGTCCACCACGATGATGTGATCGGCATCCATGTGGAAGGAGTACCGGTCGATCTCCAGCCCGCTGGTGAACATGAGTCCGTTGTAGGCGTAGAGCTTGGAGAGCTGGCAGCGTCCGATCTTCATGCCCAGGGTCATGCGCTCCCAGAGTGTGTCGTAGAGATCGGCGCGGATGAAGGCGAGCTTGTTATTACGGCTCATGCTGGCCGAACGCTCGAAGGCCACGAACCGGACGGGCCCCCGGTAGAAGACAAACTCGATCCCCTCCGGGCGAAAGAGAAGCTCAGCCATCTCCTGCAGCTCCTTCACCTGTCCAACCGGCCGCCGGTCGAAGATCCCGGTGAAGTCGAGATAGACCAGAAAGCTCTGCAGCTTTTCCTCATCCGGGAGCTGGGGCTCGCCGGGAACATCTGTCAGCGGCAAAAGCTGACGGAACATGGCGCAATCATCCTGCATTGTCTTTGTGATCGCGCTCTGATTGGTCTCGTCATTGGTGTCGAAAT
The DNA here is from genome assembly GCA_900319835.1 of uncultured Eubacteriales bacterium. The sequence goes on from ONPY01000158.1 coordinate 1,992, forward strand.
AAAAGCGCCAGCCGTCCTTTGTTTTTTGCGCGAGATTCAAAATTGTCCGCGCAGAGATCTGAAAGATGCTGTACTGC
>ONPY01000044.1 GCA_900319835.1 uncultured Eubacteriales bacterium
ATGTACCGCGGCAAGCTCTTTTCTCTTCAGACTCACCAGGCGCTCCGACTCCACCGAGAGGACCGCGCCCTCCCCGGTGTGCCAAAGGAAGCTGCGGCGCAGGGTGCCGGCGCGCAGATCCAGCGTCCGCCGGTGCTCCCGCACGTCGGAGACGCCCAGATCCAGCCGCTCGTCCCCGGCAAAGAGCACCAGGCTCTTGGCGTCCATGACGTTGCAGATGGTCTCGTGGTTTTTGGCGTAGCCGTAGGCCTTTTCGCCGTAGACGATGGGTTCGGTGTCGAACACGCCGTTGAGAAAGCTGCCCTGGATGGTCTCCGCGCCGGCGGCGCTCCCCTCCTCCAGGTTGCCGCGCAGGCCGATGAAGCCGTTGGCCAGGGCGAACACCGACTCGTTCTCCCGCAGGGTTTTCGGGTCAAAGCCAGCCTCGGTGACCTCCCAGGGGGCATAGGCGAATTTCGGTTCCATGTGTTCCTCCCTCAGTCCACGCAGTCCAGCAGCTCGGAAAAGTTCTTGAGACTGTATTCGGCAAGGCCGCTTCCCGCCGCGTCACCGACAGCGGCGGCGTCCATCCCGGCGGCATGCGCGGCCTGAACGCCGGCCACCGCGTCCTCCACCACCAGGCAGTCCTTCGGCTCCAGTCCCAGATACTCCGCGGCCTTCAGGAAGACCTCGGGATCCGGCTTGGAGCGGGTGATGTTGGTGCCGTCGGAGATCTTGTCAAAGTAATCCCCCAGGCCGATGCGGCTCAAAATGAACTTCGTGTTCTTGCTGGAGGAGCCGATGCCCAGCAGCAGGCCCTTTGCCCGCAGGGCATCCAGGGTTGTCTTCACCTCGTTCGAGAGATCCGCTGGGCTCATCTGCTTTAACAGCTCCCGGTAGGTGTTGTTCTTCTCCTCAGCGGCGGCGAGCTTTTCCTCCTCGGTGAGTGTGCCGTCGTAGCGCTCCAGCACGATCTCCAGACTCGCCATGCGGCTGACGCCCCGGAGGCGGTTGTTGATGGTCTCGTCAAAGTAAGCGCCCAGGCGGTCGGCCAGGGCCTTCCACGCCAGGTAGTGGTAGTGGTCGGTGGAGCAGATCACACCGTCCAGGTCGAAGATGATCCCTTTATATTTCATGGCTGCTTCTCCTTTTTGTTTTTCCTTGGGTGCATAATAAATTTATTATACCATACCACCAGCCCGGTCGTAAAGAGAGGGCCCGGCAAAACCGGGCTCCTAAGAAATACGATTGAGCGTCAGCGTTATGCGGGCGCACCGCCCACGCCTCACTGCTTTAGCGGCGACCCCGGTTTCTCCTTTAGGTTCCCCGCTTTTGCGTGGAGTCCAGAGGACACTTCCTCTGGTCGCCTTTCTTTGGCGTGCAAGAACCATTTCTTTCCACGAGAGGAAAGAAATGGTTCTTGGTTTGTGCAGGTCAGTTCCTGCAGACGCATGAGATTGATAAAAGCAGACGCTGCTCCTTTATTCAAACTCCAGCACGCGCTTCATGCGCACCAGAGTCAGGCGGTTGCGGATGGCCGCGGAGATGTCCAGCATCTCGTCGGCCAGGGCCGGGTCGATGCCGATGTGCTCCGGCAGGTATTTGCAGCCGCAGTCGGAGTAGAGCTTCTCCATCTCCTCCACGGAGGGCAGGGCGTCCAGCATGGCCTTGATCTCGTCCCAGTGGTCCACGATGTTCTGGGGATCGAAGGTGCCCAGCACGTCGTGCTCGTTTTCCTTCAGGATGCCGGGGGCCAGGCGCTCGCCGAACTTCTCGAGCACCCATGCCTCGGTCAGAGGGGTAAAGGGCTTGGCCTTGGGCTTCATGCCGGCCAGCTTGTGGTACTCCTTGATGCACTGGAAGGTGCCAACGCCCACGCACTCGCCGTGGATGCCCTCGGCCTTCTCAAAGCGCGGGGGGTGCATCTCCACCAGGTGGGCCATCAGGTGCTCGGCGCCGGAGGCCGCGCGGGAGTGGTCCAGCAGCTGCATGGTCAGTCCGCTCTCCATCTGGGCCATGGTCATGGCCTCATGGTCGGCAACGCCCGTGGCCGCGTACTGGTCCGCCGCGTCGCGCATGAGCTTCAGGGCATGCTCGGCCAGCTCCGCCACCACGGGGCAGAAGTACTCCCCGTCCACCAGATGGGAGATGCGCCAGTCGGCCAGGGAGATGTACTTGGCGAGGATGTCGTTGATGCCGCTGGCGATCAGGCGCTTGGGCGCGCCGCCGATGATGCCGAGATCCGCCACCACCAGTACAGGGGCGCACATGGGGGTGGACTTCTTCTGGCCGTTGATGATGGCCGAGCAGATGTTGGCGGTAAAGCCGTCCGAGGAGGCCAGCGTCGGCACCGCGACAAAGGGGATGCCGAGCTTGTAGGCCGGGTAGCGTCCGAAGTCCATGATGGTGCCGGCGCCGACGGCCACGAGCACCTCGGGCTTGTCCAGCTGCTCCATCATCTTTTCGATCTGCACGTCCTCAGCCCGCAGGCCGTTGGGGTCCAGGACGATGTTCTGGTCGGCTTTCACATGCCGGCCTTCGGTCAGCTTCCAGGTGATCTCATCGTAGACCACGGTGCGGCGTCCGGTCAGCCCCAGCTCCTCCATGTACTCCTCAAAACGGGAGAGGGCGTTGTCCTCCACGACCACCTTTTTCGTCTCCAGGGTGTGCTCCCGGCCGCAGACGCAGAGGCCGGCGTATCTGGCGCAATCCATAATCATGGCGTTGTTCCTCCGTATTTCGGCTGTTATGCCGATTTTTTCCGCATCTATGATACGGGACAGCGGCGGAAAAGTCAACCGCAAGCCGCCGGAATTTGGCAGAAAGCCAGGGCTTTCCCCTTTTCTTTTGTCATGTTTTCACAACATCGTCACGCTCGATTTGTGATTTTTGGCGGATTGCCAAAAAATTTATCAGCTTCTTGACATCGACACATTGCGGTGCTAAAGTGATACCACTTTTAGAAAGGAGACGCAGACGATGTTTGGACGTTTCAATCGTTTCAACACCATGGGCTCGAACGGCAACGGTTCCGAGTCTGCTTCTCGCTGCGCCTCTTTCAACTTCATTCTGCTTGTGATCGACGCTGTGCTTGCAGTGTCGATTTTTGTTTGCGCGGAGATTCTGGGCCTTGCTGTATCCGTTCTGCTGGGCGTATCCATCCTGGTGATCGCGATTATTCTGTGCGGCCTGCTTCTTATTGAACCCTCGCAGACACGACCGAGCCTGTCAGCGGCTTGATTCAATCGGATTGAATCGGCCCCGACCAGATCGGTCGGGGCCGATTTTTTGCTCACCGCCCCCCTGTTTGATCCGGCATCGGACATGCCGCTTCAATATAAATCTGTCGATTCAAAAAATGAAAAGGAGAAAACACAATGAAGAAAGTACTCGCATTCGCACTGGCTGTCGTCATGGTATTTGCACTGGCAGCCTGCGGCGGCTCCTCCACCAGCGCCCCCGCCGCCACCCAGGCCCCCGCGGCCGCCCCTGCTGCTGAGGCCGCTCCCGCCGCCGACGCTGCCTTCAAGCTCGGCTCCCAGGGCCCCCTGACCGGCGGCGCCGCCATCTACGGCAACGCTGTCATGAACGCCATCGCCATCGCCGTTGACGAGGTCAACGCCATGGACGGCGTCCACTTCGAGTTCATGGCTCAGGACGACGAGGCCGACTCCGGCGACAAGGCCGTCAACGCCTACAACGCTCTGATGGACTGGGGCATGCAGGTCATGGCCGGCACCGTCACCTCCGGCTCCGGCATCACCGTCTCCGCCCAGGCCTACTCCGACCGTCTGTTCATGCTGACCCCCTCCGGCTCCTCCGCTGACCTGACCGCCGGCAAGGACAACGCCTTCCAGGTCTGCTTCACCGACCCCAACCAGGGCGTCGCCTCCGCTGACTACATGGCCCAGCACTTTGCCGACGCCAAGGTCGCCGTCATCTACCGCAACGACGACGCCTACTCCCAGGGCATCCACGACACCTTCGTCTCCGAGGCCGCTGCCAAGGGCATCGAGGTCGTCTATGAGGGCGGCTTTGTCGACGGCACCGCCGACTTCTCCGTCTACCTGACCGCCGCCAAGGACGCCGGCGCCGACATGCTCTTCCTCCCCATCTACTACCAGCCCGCCTCCGTCATCCTCACCCAGGCCGACCAGATGGGCTACAAGCCCACCGTCTTCGGTGTGGACGGCATGGACGGCATCCTGGGCCAGGAGAACTTTGACACCGCTCTGGCCGAGGGCGTGTTCCTGCTGACCCCGTTCGCCGCTGACGCCGACGACGCCCGCACCCAGGCCTTTGTCGCCGAGTATCAGAAGCGCTACGGCGAGACCCCCAACCAGTTCGCCGCTGACGGCTACGACGCCGTTTACATCCTGAAGGCCGCTCTCGAGGCCGCCGGCTGCACCCCCGACATGAGCGCTGCCGACATCTGCGAGGCCCTCATCCAGGTCATGCCCAACATCACCGTTGACGGCGTGACCGGCCAGGGCATGACCTGGGCCTCCAACGGCGAGGTCTCCAAGGCCCCCATGGCCGTCGTCATCAAGGACGGCGCCTACGTCACCCCCGAGTTCTAAGTCTCGGTTTCTGACGCAAACACAAGCGAATATCCCGGCTGTCGGGGGCAAACTGCCCCCGGCAGCTATGGCCGTCTTTTCTGCTCCGGAAAGGAGCGCAGCGCGTCCCGCTCCGCGCCGCTTTCTGGTGCAGAACATTCCGTATAGAGAGAGGTACAAGCTATGAAGTTTCTGGCCTATCTGGTCAGCGGTATCAGTCTGGGCAGCATCTATGCCATCATCGCCCTGGGCTATACCATGGTCTACGGCATCGCAAAAATGCTGAACTTCGCCCACGGCGACGTCATCATGATCGGCGGCTATGTCTCGTTTCTGGCCTCCGTCAACCTGGGGCTTCCCCCGCTGGTATCGGTTGTGATCGCCATGGTCGCCTGCACGGTGCTCGGCATCGTCATCGAGGCGCTGGCGTACAAGCCGCTGCGCGCGGCCCCGTCGCTGGCCGTACTGATCACCGCCATCGGCGTCAGCTATTTTCTGCAGAACTCCGCCCTGCTGATTTTTGGTGCCAACCCCAAGGCCTACACCCCCGTGGTTTCCGGCACCCTGCAGCTCTTTGACGGGCAGCTGTCCATCTCCTACGTCTCCATTCTGACCATCGTCTGCTGCATCGTCATCATGGTGGCCCTGACGCTCTTCACCGGCAAGACGAGAATGGGCAAGGCCATGCGCGCCTGCTCCGAGGACAAGGGTGCGGCCCAGCTCATGGGTATCAACGTCAACCGCACCATCTCCCTGACCTTCGCCATCGGCTCGTGTCTCGCGGCGGTCGCGGGCGCGCTGCTCTGTTCCTTCTCCCCCACCCTGATGCCCACCACCGGCTCCATGCCCGGCATCAAGGCCTTCACCGCCGCGGTGTTCGGCGGCATCGGCTCCATTCCCGGGGCCTTCCTGGGCGGCATCCTGCTGGGCGTGATCGAATCTCTCGCCAAGGCCTACATTTCCACCCAGCTTTCAAACTCCGTGGTGTTCGCGGTGCTGATCATCATCCTGCTGGTGCGTCCGGCGGGCCTGCTCGGCAAGCACACGCAGGAAAAGGTCTGAGGTAACTGCCATGAAGAACAAAGCCATTACCAGAAGCGCGCGCAGCGATCTGATCAACTACATCATGATCGGCGCCGCCTTCATTCTGATCACCGTGCTGAAAAACCACGGGGCGCTCAGCCGCTCCCAGCAGGGCCTGCTGGTGCCCATCTGCTGCTACATCGTCATGGCCATCTCCCTGAATCTGGTTGTGGGCATCCTGGGCGACCTGTCCCTGGGCCACGCGGGCTTTATGAGCGTGGGCGCCTTCACCGGCGTCATCACCGCCATGAGTCTGGCCACCGCCATTCCCTCCGCCCCCCTGCGCCTGGCCCTGGCCATGCTTGTCGGCGCCTTCTTCGCCGCCGTGGTAGGTGCGCTGGTGGGCATCCCGGTGCTGCGTCTCAACGGCGACTACCTGGCCATCGTGACGCTGGCCTTCGGCGAGATCCTCAAGGAGCTCATCACCTGCCTGATCGTAGGTGTGGACGGCCGCGGCCTGCACATCCTCTTCAATTTCAACGGCGCCAAATCCGCCAACGACCTGAAACTGCTGGATGACGGCCGTGTCATCATCAAGGGCGCCCAGGGCGCCACCGGCACCCAGATGATCGCCACCTTCACCGCGGGCTTCATCCTCATCATGCTGACGCTTCTGATCGTGCAGAACCTGGTGCGCAGCCGTCACGGCCGCGCCATCATGGCCGTGCGCGACAACCGCATTGCGGCCGAGTCCGTGGGCATCAACATCACCAAGTACAAGATGATGGCCTTTGTCACCTCCGCGGCTCTGGCGGGCGCGGCGGGCGCGCTGTTCGGGTTGAACTACTCCAACCTCGCCGCCACGAAGTTTGACTTCAACACCTCCATCCTGGTGCTGGTGTTCGTGGTGCTGGGCGGTCTCGGCAGCATCCGCGGCTCCATCATCGCCACCGTGGTGCTTTACATCCTGCCCGAGGTGCTGCGCGGCTTTGCCAATTACCGCATGCTCATCTACGCGGTGGTGCTGATCCTCGTGATGCTGACCACCAACAATCCCATTCTGCAGGGCTACTTCGCCCGCATCCGCGAGAGCTTCGGCAAGCGCAAGGACAAGGAGGTGCAGGACGCATGACAAGCGGAAGTCTGAAAATGCTCAACCCCCGGGGCGTCTGGGGCGCTGACACCGAGCTGAACCGGGACGGCTTCTACCCCTCCCTGAAAACCCCGCTCAAGCCCGTCACCCGTACCAACTACCTGCCCGAGCGCGACGCAGACAAGACCCCTGTTCTTGAGTGCATCGACCTCGGCATCACCTTTGGCGGCCTGAAGGCCGTGGACAATTTCAACATTGCGCTCGGCCGCACGGAGATCGCCGGTCTCATCGGCCCCAACGGGGCCGGCAAGACCACCATCTTCAATCTCCTGACCAAGGTCTATGAGCCCACGCACGGCACCATCCTGCTCGACGGCAAGGACATCGCCTCCCTCGACACCGCGCAGATCAACCGCCGCGGCATCGCCCGTACCTTCCAGAACATCCGCCTGTTCCACAACCAGACGGTGCTGGAGAACGTGCTGATCGGCCTGCACAACGAGATGGACTACGGCATGATGGGCGGCATTCTGCGTCTGCCGGGCTACTGGCGGGCCGAGAAAATCGCCAAGGGCCGCGCCATGGAGTACCTGTCTCTGTTCCACCTGGAGGAGCACGCGGATGAGCTGGCCGGCTCCCTCCCCTACGGTGCGCAGCGCCGCCTGGAGATCGCCCGGGCCCTTGCCACGAACCCCGCCCTGCTGTTGCTGGACGAGCCGGCTGCGGGCATGAACCCCTCGGAGACCGCGGAGCTGATGGAGAACATCGTCAAGATCCGCGACACCTTCCAGATCGCCATTCTCCTCATCGAGCACGACATGAACCTGGTCATGAACATCTGCGAGGGCATTGCGGTTTTGAACTTCGGGCGCATCATCGCCAAGGGCAGCCCCGATGACATCCGCTCCAACCCCGCGGTGATCGAGGCCTATCTCGGCAGAAAGGGGGCCAACAAGGCATGATGCTCAAGGCAGAGGATCTCAACGTCTATTACGGCCCCATCCACGCCGTCAAGGGCGTGAGCTTTGAGGTCAAAGAGGGTGAGATCGTCACCCTTATCGGCGCCAACGGCGCCGGCAAATCCACCACGCTGAAAACCGTCTCCGGCCTGATGCGCAGCCGCGGCGGGCGTATTGAGTTTATGGACAAGAGCATCGCCTCCGCCCCCGCCCACAAGATTGTGGAGCTGGGTCTGGCCCACGTGCCCGAGGGGCGGCGCATCTTCACCCGCATGACCGTGGAGGAAAACCTGGACATGGGCGCCTTCATCAAGAAGAACGCCAACGTCGAGCAGGACAAGGAGCGCGTCTTCGAGCAGTTTCCCCGCCTCAAGGAGCGGCGCAGGCAGATCGCGGGCACCCTCTCCGGCGGCGAGCAGCAGATGCTGGCCATGGGCCGCGCGCTGATGTCGAGCCCCAAGCTGCTGATGCTGGACGAGCCCTCCATGGGTCTGGCCCCCATTCTGGTCGAGCAGGTCTTTGACATCATCACCGCCCTGCACAAGGCGGGCACCACCATTTTGCTGGTGGAGCAGAACGCCGAGATGGCCCTGGCCGTGGCCGACCGGGCTTACGTCATGGAGACCGGGCGCATCACCCTCTCCGGCACCGGCAAAGAGCTGGCGGCAAGCGAAGAGGTGCAGAAAGCGTACTTGGGCGGCTGACCACAGGGAAGCCGGAGGGGTTCCTTTACCCCTCAGTCAGCTTCGCTGACAGCTCCCCTTTCAGGGGCGCCTTTTCAAAAAAGCACGGCAAAAAATGCCGTGCTTTTTTCACGCTTCCGTATTATACTGAAAGTGGGGCAAAATCTTTGGAAAAGTTCAGATTTCCCGCGGAACAAAGTCCGCTCCGCCGCGTCCTATCAGCCGAGGACAAAAACATTTCAAGGAGGACACCACCATGAAAATGAGAAAAATCACCGCGCTTGTGCTCTGCCTGCTCATGGCCCTCTCTCTCTGCGCCTGCGGCAGCAGTCAGAGCGCCAAATCTGAAAGCTCCGGCAGTTATTACGCCTCTCCCGCCGAGGCCCCCATGCCCGCCCCTGCCGCGGCCAACGGCTTCTACGCCGCGGAGGAGGCCGCCTACGACATGGCGGTCGTCGACGGCGACAGCGGCTTTGTCACCGCCAGCACCGCCGCCCGGAAGGAGTCCGGCAGTGAGACCCCCGAGGAAAACCCCGAAAAGATCATCTACTCCGCCGACGCCACCGTGGAGACCACCGAATTTGACCAGAGCATCGCGGAGCTCAACGCCATGCTCAGCGAGTGCGGCGGCTTTGTGGAGTCCAGCTCCGTCAACGGCAACAACTATTACGACTCCTCCCGCGGCAACGTCTCCCGCCGCACCGCCAGCTACACCCTGCGCATTCCCAGCGCCAGGTTCAGCGGCGTGATGGAGAGTCTCTCCCGCCTCGGCAACGTCCCCTATACCTACATGTACACCGAGAACGTCACCGCCCAGTACTACGACGTGCAGGCCCGCATGCAGGCCCTGCAGGCCCAGGAAAAGCGACTGGTGGAGATGATGGAGATCGCGGAGACCGTGGAGGACATCATCACCATCGAGGACAAACTCACCGACGTGCGCTACCGCATCGACTCCCTGCAGTCAAGCCTGAACAACTGGGACCGCCGCGTCAGCTACTCCACGCTGAATCTCACTGTCAAGGAGGTGCAGGTCTACACCCCCGAGACGGTGGTGAAGATCACCTATGGCGAGCGCCTGGCCAGGGCCTTTGTAAACAGTCTGAAAAACGCGGGCGAGTTCTTCCAGGATCTGCTGGTGTTCCTGGTCTCCGCCCTGCCGACGCTTGTGATCCTGGCGGTGCTGTTCTTCGTCTGCCGCCCGCTGCTGAAGAAGTGGCACGCCAAGGGCAAGGAGCGCCGGGCCAGGCGCGCCGCCGAGAAGGCCGCAAAGAAGGCTCTGAAGGTCCAGGCCCCCGCTGCCGAGGCCAAGGACGAGACCGGCAAGCCGTAAGCTCCCTTGCAAAAACCACATAGAGAAACGTATTCTCCCCGGCAATTTACTTGCCGGGGAGAATATACTTATGTTATAATGACTTGTTGCATTCCATCCGTTAAGAAGGAGTACCGCCATGGGTTTTCGTGCTTTTCTCGCCATATTGCTCTGCAAGGGGCTGCGCTGGATCTCCCGCGTGCTGCACCGGGGCGGCACCGCCATGCCCGGCCGCTGGGCGCTGCGCGTCTGCCCGAACCTGCTGAGCATCCTGGCCAGGGACGTCAAGTCCGTCGCCATCACCGGCACCAACGGCAAGACCACCTCCGCCCGGATGATCGAGCAGGCCTTTGCCGAGCAGGGCAAGAGCTATTTTGCCAACCGCTCCGGGGCCAACCTGATCTCCGGCATCACCACGGAGTTTGTGATGAACTCCACCCTCTCCGGCAAGTGCCGCAAGGAGTACGCCGTCATCGAGTGCGATGAGGCCGCCGCCGTAAAGGTCTTCCCTCAACTCAGGCCGAAGGTCGTCGTGGTGACGAACCTCTTCCGGGATCAGCTCGACCGCTACGGCGAGGTGACCCACACCCTGGAAAACGTGCGCACCGGCATCGCCGCCGTGCCGGAGGCGGTGCTCTGTCTCAACGCTGACTGCTCTCTCACCGCGTCGCTCGCGGGGGATCTGCCGAACAAGGTCGTCTTCTTCGGCATCAACGCGGGCGCCGTGCCCTCCGCCAAGAAGAGTGAGCTGTCCGACGCCAGCCACTGCATCCGCTGCAAGACCGAATATGAATACGACTATATCACCTACGGCCACCTGGGCGGCTTCCGCTGCCCCCACTGCGGCTACCGGCGGAGAAGCCCGGAATACGCCGTCACCGATGTCGCGGCCCAGACCGCCGAGGGCAGCAGCATCGTGCTGAACGCCCGGGGGCAGAAGTACCTGGCCGAGGTCAATCTCCCCGCCCTGTACAACGTCTACAACGCCGCGGGCGCCGTGGCCGCCGTGACCGAGATGGGGCTGGGCACCGACGCCGCCGTCTCCGCCATTGAGAACTTCAAATGCGGCTTCGGGCGCATGGAGAACTTCAAGCTCGGAAAGAGCGGCGCCAAGATGATGCTGGTGAAAAATCCCGCCGGCTGCAACCAGGTGCTGGACTTTCTTTCCAACGTCAAGGAAAAGTTCTCCCTGGTGATCTGTCTCAACGACCGGGGCGCCGACGGCACGGATGTCTCCTGGATCTACGACGCGGCCTTTGAGAGGCTCCCCGACATGGGCGGCGCGCTGGAGAAAATCGTGGTCGCCGGCGACCGGGCCGCCGACATGGCCGTGCGCGTCAAGTACGCGGGGGTGGCCCCGCAGTTTATTGAGATCCAGCGGGATTACGAAAAGCTGGTTTGCTGGATGGAGGAGCAGGAGCATCCCGTCTTCATCATCCCCACCTACACCGCCATGCTGGAGCTGCGCGAGACCGTCATCCGCCATGTGGGCGGGGACGAATTCTGGGTTTGACCCCTTGCCGAACAAGGAAGGTACTGTATGGAACTGAACATTTGTCATCTCTACCCGGACGTGCTGAATCTCTACGGCGACGGCGGCAACATCCGCTGCCTGAAGCAGCGCCTTGCCTGGCGCGGCATCGCGGCGAACGTGACCAAGATGCCCATCGGCGACAGGACGAGTCTCACGGGCTTTGATTTGGTTTTCATCGGCGGCGGGCAGGACTTTGAGCAGCAGGTGCTGCTGGAGGACCTGCACCGTGGCCGGGATCAGGAGCTGCTGGCCGCGGTGGCCGACGGCGTGACGGTGCTTGCCATCTGCGGCGGCTACCAGATGCTGGGCCACTACTACGAGACCCACGACGGGCAGCGCTGCGACTTCATCGGGGCGCTGGATCTCGTCACCATCGGCGCAAAAAAACGCATGATCGGCAACTACATGTTCCGCTGCGGCGAAGAGCTGGGCGGCATGACGGTGGTCGGCTTTGAAAACCACAGCGGCAAGACCCGTCTCGGCGCCGGGGTGCAGCCGCTTGGCACCGTGCTCTCCGGCTTCGGCAACAACGGGGAGGACGGCACCGAGGGCGCACACTTCAACAATGTCTTCGGCACCTACAGCCACGGGCCCATGCTGCCGAAGAATCCGGCCTTTGCCGATCTGCTGCTGCGCACAGCGCTAAAGCGCAAATACGGCACGGCGGAGCTTGCCCCGCTGGACGACACGCTGGAGACCATGGCCCATGACGAGATGGTCCGGCGTCTGGAAAGGAGCCGGGGATGATACGCTTTGTGAACGGCCGCGTGCTGCGCTTTGCGGGCGGCATGCGTCTGACCGGAGACGAGGTCTGGACAGACGGCGGCCAGATCGCCTATGTGGGTCCCGCCCGTATCGACGCCCCTGTCTTCGAGCGGACGGTAAACCTAAACGGCGACGTGCTGATGCCGGGCTTTAAAAACGCCCACACCCACACCGCCATGACCTTTCTGCGCTCCTACGCCGACGATATGCCCTTAAACGACTGGCTCTACAAGCAGGTCTTCCCCCACGAGGCGAAGGTCACGCCGGAGATGCTGTACGTCTTCACCAGGCTCGGCATTCTCGAATACCTCTCCTCCGGCATCACCGCGAGCTTCGATATGTATTTCCACAACGACGCCTACGCCCAGGCCAACATCGACAGCGGCTTTCGCACCGTAATCTGTGCGGCGCTGAACAACTTTGACAAAGACGTGGAGAACATCGAGCGGGAGTATCTCAAGTTCAACGCTCTCGACGAGCTGGTCTCCTACCGGCTCGGCATCCACGCCGAGTACACCACCTGCCGCGAGCGCATGGAGTATCTCTGCGCACTGGCCCACAAGTACAAGGAGCCCTGCTTTGCCCACCTGTGCGAGACGAAGGCCGAGGTGGACGGCTGCGTGGAGCGCTACGGACTCACGCCGCCGATGCTGCTCGACTCCCTGGGCTTCTTCGACTACGGCGGGGGCGGCTTCCACTGCGTGTGGATGAGCAACGAGGACGTGGCGCTGTTCCAGAAAAAACAGCTCTGGGCCGTCACCAACCCCTGCTCCAACTTAAAGCTCGCCAGCGGCATCTGCCCGGTGGACAGGCTCTCTGCCGCGGGCATTCCCATGGCCATCGGCACCGACGGGGCCGCCAGCAACAACGCGCTGGACTTTTTCAGGGAGATGTATCTGGCCTCCGTGCTGCAGAAGGTAAAGCTCTCCGACGCCGCCGCGGGCGGGGCCGACCGGGTGCTGGAGATGGCCTGCGTGGGCGGCGCGCGCGTGATGGGGCTTGAAGACTGCGACGACATCGCCCCCGGCAAGCGGGCAGATCTCATCGTGCTGGACCTCAACCGCCCCAACATGCAGCCGCTGCACAACATTCCCCGCAACATCGTCTACGCCGGCTCCAAGGAGAACGTGCGCATGACCATGGTAAACGGCCGGGTGCTGTACGAAAACGGGGAGTTCTTCATCGGGGAGGATCCCCGAAGGCTCTACGCCAAAGCCAACGCCATGATTCGGGAGATTACCGCATGAGAGAGATTGATCTGCATATTCACACCACCGGCTCTGACGGCACCTTCCCGCCCCGGGAGGCGGTAAAGCTGGCCAAAGCCCGCGGGCTGCGGGCCATGGCCGTGACGGACCACGACACGGTGATCGGCTACCCGGAGGCCGCGGCCGCGGGCGAGGAGCTGGGCGTCGAGGTGGTGCCCGGCATCGAGATCAGCACCAAGTACGGCGTGGCCGTGCATGTGCTGGGCTACTACATTGACCCCGCGTCCCCGGCGCTGCGCCCGGTGCTGGACTGGGTGGTGGCCGACCGGGACAACCGCAACCGCAAGATGGCCGAGCTCATGGCCGCCGACGGTCTCCCCGTCACCTACGAGGGGATGCAGGCGCGCTTCGGGGCGGTCATCGGCAGGCCGCACTTTGCCCGGGTGCTGGTGGAGCTGGGTCTTGCGGAGAGCATCAACGACGCCTTTGCCCGCTTTGTGGAGAAGGGGCAGAAGTACTATATGCCCCGCACCATCATGCCCATCGACCAGGCGGTGGAGATCATCGTCGCCTCCGGCGGCGTGCCGGTGCTGGCCCATCCCTTCCAGTACAGGAAGAACGACGAAGAGCTGCGTGAGCTGATCGAGCACTGCATGGACCACGGGCTGAAGGGCATGGAGTGCCGCTACAGCGGCTACGGCGAGGAGAAGGTCGCCTATCTGGAGGCCCTGGCCGGGGAATACGGCCTCGTCAAAACCGGCGGCAGCGACTTTCACGGGGACAACAAGCCCCATATCCAACTGGGCACCGGCATCGAGGGCGAGCTGGACGTGCCTTACGCGTGGCTCGAAAAGCTCAAAGAAATCGCCGGAAAATAAAAAAGGCGTTGTCTCAAAACAGCTCAGACTGCTAATGAGGGGCAACGCCTCTTTCCTTTGCCGCGAATGGTTGTAAAACGGAACCGGGGGAACCTGGACAAAGCTCAAAGGGTTGAAAACCATCCAAGGAGCACCGCAGAAGAGCGGCGCTCCCGGATGGTTTTTTCAATGTCTTCCTCGGCTCGTGGTTGGAGGGTTTTACATACAGCTTCCTGCCGTAGCCATACAGAACCTCCTCGCGCCTTGCGGCGATATAAGAGCCTTTATATAGGATGAAAGATTCTTATGATCAGTCTTCAAGCAGCCATGTGCAGAGCTCCCCGGCAGAATGGAAGATACGGCCCGGCCAGACAGCGCGCAGCTCCTCCTCCGTACGAAAGCCCCAGCCGACCACCGCGCAGGCAAGCCCCGCATTTTTCGCGGTCTCAATGTCCACCTCGGTGTCGCCCACATAGACGGCGTCCTCAAGCGCCACGCCCATGTGCGCAAGCGCGGCCAACACCGCGTCGGGGTTGGGCTTGCGCCGCACCGTGGCGCTCTCGCCCACGGCAGTCTCCAACAGCCCGGCAAAGTGCTGCGCCGCCAGGAGCTTCACAGCGGAATCCTGCTTGTTGGAGATCACCGCCTGCTTGATCCCCGCCTCCCGCAGTCGCGCCATCAGCTCCGGAATGCCCGGATAGGGGGCGGTCTCAATGGCGCAGTGCGCATCGTACCAGGGCTGATAGACCCGCAGGACCTCGGCAGTCGTTTCCCGGCTCGTCCCCTCCGGAACCGCGTGGGCAATGAGCCAGGCGGCCCCGTTGCCGAGGAAGCTTGCCGTCTCCCGGCGGGTGCGCTCCGGCATGCCGAAGGCGCGCAGGGTGTGATTGACGGCGTTGGTCAGATCCCCCAGCGTGTCCAGCACCGTTCCGTCCATATCGAATAAGACCGCTTTGTACCGCATGTGCGTCGCTCCTCTCAGAAATGAGATCATTATACCATTCCCCGCAAAAAAGCGCAAACCGCTTGTGACAGTGTGCCGGCTGTGATAAAATGGAAGCACGATGTGAGGTGAACGGCCATGAAACGAAGAGGATACGCGGTGCTGATCGGCGTGCTGCTGGCCGGCCTGCTGTGCCTGGCGATGGTTCATGACAGGCCTGCCTTCCGGGGCGAGCACGGACGGCTCACCCTCTGGTACGCGGAGGAGGACTGTCCCCGCCCGGTGATGGAGGCCCTGCTGGCCGACTACCGGCAGGAGACCCGCTGCCTTGTCAAAGCGGTGGCCTACCCGGATGAGGGCGCGCTGGGGGATGCGTTTGAGGACGGAAAACCGGATCTGCTGCTTTGCAGCCACGTCCGCGCCATTGACCTGGACCGGCGGGCGCCGCTGAAATCCCCGGGCGAGCTTCCGCCCCTGCCGGCGTCGGTGGAGAAGTTCCTGCCCGCGACCCCCGGCTGCTACTGGCCGGTGGGCAGCCGGGTGCCGCTGCTGCTGTATGATGCGGAGAGGCTGACCGTGCCGCCCAAGAGTCTGGAGGCGCTGCTGCGCTTTGCCGAAGAGGCCGGCAAGCCCGTCCTCGCGGCGGAGTCCTGGGCGGAGCTGCTGCAGGCGGGGATGCTCTCCCGGGGAAAGGCGCTGCACGGCGTATTTGAGACGAACCGCGCGGAGAAAACCTACATCGAACTGTATAACGCCCTGGCCGCTGCGGTCTTTGCCGGGGGCGTGGGGGAGACGGACGATCCGGCCCTCTGCGTCAGGCAGGGCAAGCTTACCTGCGCGATTGTGCCGTCCACGGCCCTGGCCGGGCTGGGGGAGGGCGACCCCGCCGTCTCGCTCCTGCCGCTGCCGGAAAAAGGGAAGCCGGTCTACAGCGCGGAACTGCTGGGCTTTGCCTTTCTGGGGGATGAAGAGATCGCCGGAGAGGCGATGGACTTTCTGACCTGGCTTGCCATTGGAAATCGCAGCGCGTCCCTGGCGCTTCACGCGGGCCTTGTCCCGCTGACGGTGCCGGAGGAGGAGCCGGAGACCCCGCTGGAGATGCTGCTGTGTGAGCTCTCGGCGGGGGGCAGCCTGTGCTTTCTCGACGCGGACAGCGACTTGGACCGAAACCGCAGCGCGCTGGAGAGCCGCCTGCGGCAAGGACTTGATTTGCTGCGCTGAGCTGTGCTATACTGACTTGGTAAATCCCTATTACTTGTTTTGAGGTGTATTATGGAAGGCTACAGAATTCTTGAGATAAAGCAGAGCGTATTTGAAAACAACGACCGCGAGGCCGACAAGCTGCGCGAGCAGTTGAAAAAGGACCGGGTGTTCCTGCTCAACCTCATGAGCTCCCCCGGCTCCGGCAAAACCACCACCCTGCGCCAGACCATCGCCGCGCTCAAGGACGAGTTTCGCATCGGCGTCATGGAGGCGGACATCGATTCCGACGTGGATGCCGCCACCATTGAGAAGACCGGCGCCAAGGTCATCCAGCTCCACACCGGCGGCATGTGCCATCTGGACGCGGGCATGACACGGCAGGGCCTGGAGGGTCTGGGCGTGGACGACGTGGACCTTGCCATCCTGGAGAACATCGGCAACCTGGTCTGCCCTGCGGAATTTGACACCGGCGCCGTGAAGAACGCCATGATCCTCTCCGTGCCCGAGGGACACGACAAGCCCCTCAAGTACCCCCTGATGTTCTCCATCTGCGACGTGCTGCTGATCAACAAGATCGACGTGCTGCCCTACTTCGATTTTGACATTGAGAAGTGCAAGGAGTACGCCTGGCGCCGCAACCCCAACATGAAGATCATCCCCATCTGCGCCCGCACCGGCGAGGGCATCGACGAGTGGGCTGACTGGCTGCGCGCCCAGATCAAGGCCTGGAACGGCTGAGTCGATCCCGGCAGGAACGGGTCTGTCTCAAAAGACGGCCCCGAAAAAAAGGAATAACGACAGCCGGCTCTTGAGAAAGAGTCGGCTGTCGTTATTCCTTAGCAATTGAAGCTGTTTTGAGACAACGCCCCGGTTTTTGATTTACTTGACCGCGCGGAAGCTCAGCGGGTAGAGCGCGTTCACGGTGTCATCCTGGTCGCCGCCCACAATATTCTCCAGGGTAAGCACCCCGTCCTGGAGCGTGTAGGGGTGGTAGACGTTCGGATCCACGTTATAATCCAGGCCGGCCGAGAGGAAGAGCTTGCCGTCCGCCACCTTGTATTTTCCCTCTTCCTGCAGGTTGTCTGCCAGATCATCCCAGGTGCTGCCCATCACGCTCTCGACGTAGCTCTCCATGTCGGAGCCAAGTGTCGACTCCAGCACCTCGTCCATGCTCATGCCAAGGACGCTCTCGATCGCCTCGTCGCTGCTGAGGTCCGCGTCAACGCCCGCTTCCTTGAGTCCGGCGACGATGGCCAGGCGGAAGATGTCGTGGTAGTAGGCAATGGTGGCGCTGGTGACCTTGGCCTTCATGTCCTCCACGGAGCTCTCCTCCACGCGCTGGGTATAGGTCCCGTCCTTATTCAGCTCCAGCGTGATGCGCAGGGGCAGCGTGCCCAGATACTCGCCGTAGCTTGAAATCTCGATGCCCTGGTCCCCCAGGTCCACATTGTCATCCACTTCCTTGACCATGATCGGGGCCATGTCGACCTCCGCCGACCAGGTCCCCAGCAGTTCGTTTTTCTTTCCGCCGCAGGCGCTCAGCGCCAGGATCATCAAAATCGCCATCGCCAGTGCGAGGATACGTTTGCCTGTTTTCATATCAATTCTCCTTCCATTTCAGATTTTTGCCTCTTTTTTTAGCATAACAGATTCACCCGGAATGTCAAGCCAAACTGAAAAAGCGCCCCTGCTCCCGGGAGCAGAGGCGCTTTTCAATTGTATTTGGTGTATTTGGATCAGACGAGTTCGATCACGGCAACCTCAGCCGCGTCGCCCCGGCGGGTGCCGATGCGGGTGATGCGGGTGTAGCCGCCGTTGCGGTCGGCGTACTTGGGGGCCAGCTCGTCAAAGACCTTCTTCGCCACGTCTTCACGGGTGATGAAAGCCAGAGCCTGACGATAGTTGGCGAGGCCGCCTTCCTTACCGAGGCTGATCATCTTCTCGGCCATGGGGGCGATTTCCTTGCAGCGGGTCACGGTGGTCTCCATGCGGCCGGTGGCCAGGAAATCGGTCACCTGCTGACGGAGCATCGCCATGCGCTGGGAAGTGGTCTTGCCGAGCTTTCTGGTTCCAGGCATAATTGCAATTCCTCCTAATTTGAGAGCTTACTGGTTGTCGTCGCTGGCGAGGGACAGGCCCATCATCGTGAGCTTGTGCTCGACCTCTTCCAGGGACTTGCGGCCAAGGTTGCGCACCTTGATCATCTCGTCCTGGGTCTTGCTCACCAGGTCTTCAACCGTGTTGATGTTTGCACGCTTGAGGCAGTTGAAGCTTCTCACGGACAGATCCAGCTCTTCGATGGTCATCTTGAGCATGGTGTCGGGCTCCTTCTCGACCTTCTCGACAACGGTGGAGTTGCTGCCGATGGTGTCGGAGAGGTTGGTGAAAAGCATGAAGTGGTCGCAGAGGATCTTTGCGCCCAGGCTGACCGCGTCGCGCGCGGTCATGGTCTTGTCGGTCCACACCTCGATGGTCAGCTTGTCAAAGTCGGTCTGGTTGCCGACACGGGTGTTTTCCACCGTGTAGTTGACCTTCAGAACGGGGGTGTAGATGGAGTCGACGGGGATGGTGCCGATGGGCATGGCCGGATTCTTGTTCTTGTCGGCGGAGACGTAGCCTCTGCCGTGATCGAGAACCAGCTCCATGCTCAGCGCGCCGTCCGGACCCAGGGTCGCGATGGGCTGCTCGGGATTGAGGATTTCCACCTCAGCGTCGGGCTTGATGTCGCCGGCGGTGACCAGGCCCTCGCCGGAGGCCTCAATGTAGACGGTCTTGGGTCCCTCGCTGTGGAGGCGGGCGATGATGCTCTTGACGTTGAGCACGATCTCCGTCACGTCCTCCTTGACGCCGGGGATGGTGGAAAACTCATGCTGAACACCGGCGATCTTGACCGGCGATCTTGATGCTGGTGCACGCGATGCCGGGGAGAGAAGAGAGAAGTACTCTGCGAAGCGAGTTGCCGAGTGTCGTTCCGTAGCCGCGCTCCAGGGGCTCGATGATATACTTGCCATACGAGCTGTCCGCCGGGGTCTCGATGCATTCGATGCGCGGCTTCTTAATTTCGATCATATAGTTCGTGTACCCTCCTTATAAGATTGCGCCTTTTCAGGGCAGTTGCGGTGATTCAGCTTACCAATTTGAGGGTGTCTTGATTACTTGGAGTACAACTCGACGATGAGACGCTCTTCAACGGGCAGATCAATATCTTCTCTGGCAGGAACTGCGACGACTTTGCCGATCATGTTGTTTGCGTCAAACTCAAGCCACTTGGGAATTACATGGTATGCATTGGCCTCAAGGTTCATCTTGAAGCGCTCGATGCTGCGGCTGGACTCCTTCAGCGCGATGACCATACCGGGCTTCACCTGGTAGGAGGGGATGTTGACCTTCTTGCCGTTGACGGTGAAGTGGCCATGGTTGACCATCTGACGGGCCTCGCGGCGGGTGGCGGCGTAGCCGAGACGGAACACCACGTTGTCCAGACGGTTCTCCAGCTGGATCAGGAGGTTCTCGCCGGTCTTGCCGGGCATGCGCTCAGCCTTCTCGTAGTAGCCGCGGAACTGCTTCTCCAGAACGCCGTAGACGAACTTAACCTTCTGCTTCTCCTGAAGCTGCATGGCGTATTCGGACTTTTTGCGTCTGGTCTGGGTGTTGCTGTTGCGGGTGGTTTCTTTCTTGTAATAGCCCATGGCGGCCGGGCTGATGCCCAGGGTCTTGCAATGCTTTGCAATGGGCTCTCTGTTCTTAGCCATAACAGTCTATCCTCCCTTTCTTATACACGACGACGTTTCGGGGGACGGCAGCCGTTGTGCGGGATGGGGGTGACGTCCTTGATCATCGTAACCTCAAGGCCGGCGGTCTGGAGGGCGCGGATGGCGGCCTCACGACCCGAACCGGGGCCCTTGACAAAGACCTCGACGGTCTTCAGGCCGTGCTCCATGGCTGCCTTGGCGGCAGTCTCAGCGGCGGTCTGAGCGGCGAAGGGGGTGGATTTCTTGCTTCCGCGGAAGCCGAGGCCACCGGCGGAGGCCCAGGAAATGGCGTTGCCCTGGGTATCGGTGATGGTGACCATGGTGTTGTTGAAGGAAGAGCTGATATGAACCTGGCCCTTTTCGATGTTCTTACGCTCTCTTCTGCGGGTTCTGACTTTCTTTTTCGCGTTCTGTGCTGCCATGCTTCATATCCCTCCTTACTTCTTCTTATTTGCGATGGTGCGTTTCGGACCCTTGCGCGTACGCGCGTTGGTCTTGGAGCGCTGGCCGCGCACGGGTAGGCCGCGGCGGTGGCGAAGGCCGCGGTAGCAGCCGATCTCGGTCAGACGCTTGATGTCAAGCGCGGTCTGGCGGCGAAGATCGCCCTCCACGACAAAGTTGTGGTCGATGCATTCACGCAGCTTGGACTCTTCCTCGTCGGTGAGATCCTTCACGCGGGTGTCGGGGTTGATTCCGGTCATCTCCAGAATCTTCTTTGCGCTGGTTCTGCCAATACCGTAGACATAGGTGAGTCCGATTTCGATTCTCTTGTCCTTGGGCAGGTCAACGCCGGCTATACGTGCCATACTTTTTTATCATCCTTTCGATCATCTTTTTCCGCATGTTGCAGACGCGGGGACTTATTCCCGCCGGAGGGAGCCTCCGTGTCCATGCGGGAGTTTATAAGGACAGGGTGGGGCCGCTGCCCCTTTCCATGTCTCTCAGATTGATTGAGGCGAATGCCTCGGGTGGCCGAATGCTTTCCAGGCCCCCTTTGGAAAAAGGGGGCTCCCGCAAAGCGGGTGGGGGATCGATCCCTCCGCCCCTTCGGGGCACCTCCCTTTTTTGAAAGGGAGGCTAGGAACCCGGCAAATCAGCCTTGTCTCTGTTTGTGCTTGGGGTTCTCGCAGATAACCATGACTTTGCCCTTGCGCTTGATGATCTTGCACTTCTCGCACATGGGCTTCACGGAAGGTCTTACTTTCATTTGTTATACCTCCTACTTGCTTCTCCACACGATGCGGCCGCGGGTGATGTCATAGGGGGACATCTGCACCGTGACCTTGTCGCCGGGAAGGATCCTGATAAAGTTCATCCGGAGTTTGCCGGAAATATGCGCCAGAATGATGTGGCCCTTGCCGATATCCACCTTAAACATGGTGTTGGGCAGGGATTCGACAACGGTGCCCTCGAGTTCGATTACATCGTCTTTTGCCAAAGTAACATTCCTCCAAAGTCGGTGTGACGGTTTTCCGTCAGATGTCCTCTGCCATCGTGAGAATTTCCGGTTCGCCGTCGGTGATGAGAATGGTGTTCTCATAGTGCGCCGCGAGCGAGCGGTCCGCCGAGACGACGGTCCATCCGTCGGCCAGCACGTTCACGTGCCAGTCGCCGGCGCAGACCATGGGCTCGATGCAGATGGTCATGCCCTTAACCAGCCGCGGATTGGGCCGCGTCCGGCCGGTGCGGTAGTTGGGCACCTCGGGAGCCTCATGCATGCTGCGGCCGATCCCGTGCCCCACATAGTCGCGCACGACGGAGAAGCCGTGGCTCTCCACATAGTCCTGCACCGCACCCCCGACATCGGAGATCCGGTAGCCGACCTTTGCGAAGTTGAGCGCCTCAAAGAAGGCCTGACGGGTCACTTCCATGAGCTTCTTTGCCTCTTCGCTGACCTCACCCACGGGGTAGGTCCCCGCGCAGTCGCCGACGAAGCCCTTGTAGGTTGCGCACAGATCAATGGACACGATGTCCCCGCTGCGCACCACCCGCTTGCCGGGAATGCCGTGGATGACCTCTTCGTTGACCGAGACGCAGGTGGCGGCGGGAAAGCCCGCGTACCCCAGGCAGCTCGGCTTGGCGCCGGACTTGACGATGAACTCGTGCACCGCCTTGTCGATCTGCCGGGTCGTCATGCCGTCGCGGACGGCCTGACGGCCCATCGATCTTGCGCCGGCCGCGATGCGCGCGGCCTGGCGCATGATCTCGATCTCTGACTTGGACTTGATATAAATCGTGTCAGACATTCTCAGATCTCCAGGGTTTTCCGGATCGCTGCCGTGGTGGCCTCGATGCTCGGCTGATTGTCCACCGTGCGCAGCTTGCCACGCTCGGCGTAAAACGCCTTGAGCGGCTCGGTGTCGCGGTGGTAGGTCAGAAGGCGGTTCTTCACGGTTTCGGGAGCGTCATCGGCGCGGATGGTCAGCTCGCCGCCGCAGAAGTCGCACTTGCCCTCGACCTTGGAGGGATTGTTCTCCACATGGAAGGTGGCGCTGCAGTCCTTGCAGGTTCTCCTGCCGGACATGCGGCGGACGATGACCTCGTCCTCCACCTCGATGGAGAGCGCGCAGTCGATCTGCACGCCCATGTCTTCCATGGTCTGGGCCTGCGGGATGGTCCGGGGCACACCGTCGAGGATGTAGCCCTTCGCGCAGTCGGGCTCGGCCAGTCTTTCCTGGATGATGCCGATGATGACGTCATCCGGAACCAGCCTGCCGGACTCCACATAGCTCTTTGCCTTCAGACCGACCTCGGTGCCGGCCTTCATGGCGGCGCGGAGGATGTTTCCGGTGGAGATGGTGGGGATGTCCAGCAGCTTGCTGAGGATCTCAGCCTGGGTGCCTTTGCCCGCGCCGGGGGCGCCTAAGAGGATCAGTCTCATTCAGCATTCTCCTTTTCAATCAGTCAAGAAAGCCCTTGTAGTTGCGCATGAGCAGCTGAGCCTCCAGGGCGCGGATGGTCTCAAGCGCAACACCGACAACGATGATGATGGAGGTGCCGCCGAGGGAGATGCCCGTCAGAGCGGCCGCATTGG
Organism: uncultured Eubacteriales bacterium; assembly: GCA_900319835.1. Next base: position 22,905 of record ONPY01000044.1, read on the forward strand.
AGAAGTGGGCGATCAGGATGGGGACCACCGCGATGATGCCCAGATAGATGGCGCCGAACAGCGTGATCTTGTTCAGGACCTTCTGGATAAACTCGCTGGTGGGCTTGCCGGGACGGAAGCCCGGGATGTAACCGCCGTTCTTCTTCAGGTTGTTGGCAACCTCGATGGGATTGAACTGGATGGTGGAGTAGAAATACGCGAAGAAAATGATCAGCAGCAGGTACACAATGGCGTAGGGGATGGAGTTGGTGCCGAACCAGGTGTTCACCCAGCCGTCCGTCTTGCCGGTGAAGGCCGCGATGGTCGCGGGGACGGAGGCGATGGACTGCGCGAAGATGATGGGCATAACGCCGGACATGTTCACCTTCATGGGCAGGTGGGTGCTCTGGCCGCCGTACATTTTCCGGCCGACCACGCGCTTGGCGTACTGCACCGGGATGCGCCGCTCAGCGTCGTTGACAAAGACGATCAGCACGATGATGGCGAGCGCGCCCAGGAACATCAGCAGGGCGACCCACCACTGGAGGGTGCCGCGCATGATGTTGGTGATGCTGGTGATGATGGTGGTGGGAAAGCGGGAGACGATGCTGGCAAACAGGATCATGGAGATGCCGTTGCCGATGCCGAACTCGGTGATCTGCTCGCCCAGCCACATGATCAGAGCGGAGCCGGAGGTGAAGGTCAGGACGATGACGATGGCCGCCCAGACGTTATCCACGGCTTCCGCCTCCAGCAGACCGTAGTTCTTGATCAGCATGTAGAAGCCGAAGCCCTGCAGCAGACCGATGGCCACGGTGGAGTAGCGGGTGATGGAGGCGATCTTCTTCTTGCCCTCCTCGCCCTCATCCTTGCTCATGCGCTCCAGGGCCGGGATGGCGATGCACAGCAGCTGGATGATGATGGATGCATTGATGTAGGGCTGGATGGACAGCGCGAAGATGGTAGCGTGGGAGAAGGCGCCGCCGGACATGACGTTCAGCAGGCCCAGCACGGTGTTCTGCAGGGAGTTGAAGTAGGTCTGCAGAGCCGCGACATTGACGTAAGGTACAGGGATGGCATTGCCAAGACGATAAAGCAGAATGATAAGAAGGGTGAAGAGGATCTTCTTGCGGAGCTCTTCAATCTTCCATGCATTGCGTAAAGTCTGAAGCACTTAGACCACCTCTGCCTTTCCGCCGGCCGCCTCGATCTTCTGTTTTGCGGTTTCGGAGAAGGCAGCGGCTTTCACGGTCAGCTTCTTGGTAACCTCACCGTTGCCGAGGAATTTTACGCCGTACTTGCAGTGGGAAATGATGCCTGCATCCAGGATCGCCTGTCTGTCAACGACAGCGCCGTCCTCAAACTTGTTCAGGACAGAGACGTTCAGAGCGTCCAGAGGCTTTGCGAAGATGTTGTTGAAGCCTCTCTTGGGGATGCGGCGCGCCAGAGGCATCTGGCCGCCTTCGAAGCCGATGCGGGTACCGCCGCCGCTGCGTGCCTTCTGGCCCTTGTGGCCGCGGCCCGCGGTCTTGCCGTTACCGGTGGCATGGCCTCTGCCCTTGCGCTTGTCAACATGGGTGGAGCCGGCTACGGGAGAAAGATCGTTGATATACATTCTCAAGCCCTCCTTATTCTTCGGTAACCTGGAGCAGATAGCCGATCTTGGCGATCTTGCCTCTGGTCTGGGGATTGTCGGGCTGCACGGTCTCGTTGCCGATCTTATGCAGGCCGAGGGAGTAGGCAGTCGCGATATGGCTGTCGAGTCTGCCGTTGAGGCTCTTTACGAGCTTGATTTTCAGATTTGCCATTGTACGCCCTCCTTAGCCCTGAACTTCTTCAGGAGTCTTGCCTCTGACAGCGGCCACCTGGGCGGCGTTGCGCAGAGACTTGAGGCCTTCCATGGTCGCGGCGACCACGTTCGCGGGGTTGTTGGTGCGCAGGCACTTGGTACGGATGTTGGAAATGCCGGCCGCCTCGACAACCGCACGGACAGCGCCGCCGGCGATCACGCCGGTGCCTTCGGGGGCGGGCTTGAGCAGCACGCGGCCCGCGCCGAACTCGCCGATGACCTCGTGGGGGATGGTGGTTCCCTGGAGGGTGACGGAGACGATGTTCTTCTTGGCGTCCTCGAGGCCCTTGCGAATGGCCTCGGAGACCTCGTTGGCCTTGCCCATGCCGAAGCCCACGCGGCCCTTGCCGTCGCCGACGACGCAGAGCGCGGAGAACTTGGCAACACGGCCGCCCTTGACGGTCTTGCTGACGCGGTTGAGGGAAACTACCTTCTCGATGAACTCAGAGGGAGCCTCTTCCTTGTTGCGGCGATCCCGTCTGTCGTTGTTGTAAGCCATGATTCGTTTTCCCCCTTCCTTAGAACTTCAGGCCGCCCTCGCGGGCGCCCTCAGCCAGTGCCTGCACGCGGCCGTGATAAATGTAGCCGCCGCGGTCAAACACGACTTCCTCGATGCCCTTCTGCAGAGCGCGCTCTGCAACCTTGGCACCGACCTTCTTGGCAGCGTCGACGTTGCCGCCGTTGCCTTCAAAGCCCTTCTCAACGCTGGAGGCGGACACGAGGGTGCAGCCTGCCACGTCGTCGATGATCTGGGCATAGATGTTGTTTTCGCTGCGGAATACGCTCAGGCGAGGTCTCTCAGCAGTGCCGGAGATCTTGCCGCGCACTCTGTTATGGCGCTTGATGCGCTGGCCTCTGGTATCAGGTCTCTTAATCATTCAGGCACACCTCCGTTTACTTGGCGCCGGTCTTGCCTTCTTTGCGGCGGATGACTTCGTAGTCGTACTTGATGCCCTTGCCCTTGTAAGGCTCGGGAGGTCTCTTACCACGAACTTCTGCGGCAAACTGGCCGACCTTCTGCTTGTCGATACCCTTGATGACGATGTGGTTTGCGTCGGGAACGTCGATCTGGATGTCCTCGGTCTCGGGGACGATGACCTGATGGCTGTAGCCCAGGTTCATGACCAGGTTCTTGCCTTCCTTGGCGGCGCGGTAACCGACACCGTTGATCTCCAGCTTCTTCTCAAAGCCATGGGTGACGCCGATGACCATGTTGTCAATGAGCGTACGGGTCAGGCCGTGGAGAGAGCGGTTTTCCTTGGTATCGTCGGGACGGGAAACGTGGATGACGCCTGCGTCAACGTCGATCTTCATCTGGGGGACCAGGGTGCGCTCGATGGTGCCCTTGGGGCCCTTGACAATGACGTGGTTGTTCTCGTCGACCTTGACTTCAACGCCGGCGGGAACGGTAATGGGAGCTCTACCGATTCTAGACATACTGCAACCTCCTTACCAAACGAACGCGAGGACTTCGCCGCCGACATGCTCCTTGCGGGCCTGCTTGTCGGTCATGACGCCCTTGGACGTGGAAATGATTGCAATGCCCAGTCCCTTGAGCACGCGGGGCAGTTCGTCAGCGCCGGCGTAAACGCGCAGGCCGGGCTTGCTGACGCGGCGGAGGCCCTGGATGGCCTTCTCTTTGCCGGGGAGATACTTGAGGGTGATGCGGATGATGCCCTGGGTACCGTCGTCGAT
>ONPY01000089.1 GCA_900319835.1 uncultured Eubacteriales bacterium
GCGCGGCGGGAGATCCCAGAGAAGCGGCATGCTCAGCGCGGTCGAGACGATCAGCAGCCGAAGCAGGCGGAAGCGCTGCTTGAGCTCCTCCGCCTCATCTCCGAATACCTCACAGCCGCAGCCGAGGACAACGCTTTCCTTATCCAAGCTGCGCTTCCTTTTTCAGTCTGCGCCAATGCTTGAAGCCGATCACAGCGCAGGGCACGCAGCAGGGCACCATATGGAACAGCAGCACCCAGCTGAGCCAGTCGACGCCCTGATAGAAATTGCCCTGGTACTCCACGCCTTTCATCAGCGCGAAGTAGGAGAAGTTCCACACGCCCCAGAGACCCGTGGCCGAGCCGAAGAGGTGCAGGCCCAGGAAGGACGCGGGCGTGAAGATACCGCCAATCGCCCCGACGAGGGTAGCAGACATGCGGCGGGATTTGGCGAGGAAGATCGTGACAACAGGGAAAATGTACACGGTGAGATTCAGCGCCCAGATCGCGAGCGGGATGTGATAGCCCCAGTTGAGCGCCTGGCGGATGTGGTCGCCGTCGTGGATCAGCACGGCGATGACCATAACGAGCCCGCAGACGAACATGGTGTGCGCGGTTTTTTCGTCCAGCTTCTTGTCGAGCATGGCGGCAGTCTGTTTGTCGGACATGAGATAAGCCTCCTCATAAAATTACCTATTGGTTATTATTGACCATTTGGTAATTATAAATTATCATGGAGGACTGGCTGTGTCAAGGGCAAGATATAAGAAAAGGCAGGACATATTTGTCCTGCCAGACACCTTTTGGTGCAAATACCCTTCTCTGGGGACTGAAATGCCCTGAGAGATCCGAACCCCTTGGGTTTGGATCTCTCAGGGCGTTTTTCCTTTTATTGTTCTGCCTGCAGTCTGCTTTGCAGGTCGTCGATCAGCGCCTGCAGGGATACGGACTTTAGCTGTGCAAGCATAGCCTCGCTCACGGCGTCCAGCTTGTCGTCCAGCACATCGTGGACATGCCGCCCAACCGGACAGGAGGGGTTCGGGTTCTCATGGAACCGGAACAGCGCTTCCTCTTCCTCAACAGCCCGGAACACATCAAGCATCGTAATATCTTTCGGCTCTTTCGCCAGATGCGCGCCGCCGATCCCGGCGTCCACCGTGACCAATCCCGCAGCCTTCAGTTTCCCCAAGGTGTTGCGGATGATGACGGGATTCACATTGACGCTGCCCGCGAGAAAATCGCTGGTCAGCTTTTCAGTTCCGTCAAAGGTGTGGATGCAGAGAAGCACATGGACGGCGATGGGCAGACGGGAAGAAAACTGCATGGTATCAACTCCTTTAGCGCCCCTCATTTTATCAGAATCAAGATGTAATGTCAACGATTACAACAATAAAAAGTTTTTCCGATGTAACTATTGACATTACAACGAGTCTATGTTATATTCACGTTGTAAGCAAAATGTTTACAACGAATAATCAAGAGGGGGCACCTAACATGAAAAACATTCTCATCGTCAACGCAAGCAAGCGCCGCATCGGCAACTCCTATACGCTGGAGAAGCGCATCGCCGAGCAGCTGGAGGGAAAGGCCGATGTGACCGTCTTTCGCATCGGGGAGAAGGACGTTCGCGCATGTCTGGCCTGTGACGGCTGCAAGCGCCAGCACACGCCCAACTGCGTCCAGAAGGACGATTTCACCGCTTTGATCCCGGAGCTTGACGCCTGCGACGCCATGCTGATCCTGGCCCCTGTGCATTGGGACCAGTTCCCGGCGCAGCTCAAGGCTTTCCTGGATCGCACCTATTCCTTCATGGACTTTACCCAGCCGGACTTCTCCATGGCCGGCCGCAAGGACAAGAAGCTGGGCGGTTACTTCTTTGCCGGCTTCGGCCCCGTGGACGTGTACACCAATATGGTCGAGACCAATCTCAAGAGCTTTGCCACGGCCGGCTTCCGGGATTACAAGGCCCATGTGGCTGGTAACGCCAACGTTCCGGGCAGCATCCTGGAAAAGCCCGAGGATCTGAAAGCTGCCGACGAAATGGTGGAGTGGCTGCTGGCCTGATCCGACTTTAGAAAACCAGATCAACATCTTCAGGGCGGGGTGAAAGTCCCCACCGGCGGTACAGTCCGCGAGCTCTCGGGAGCATGAACCGGTGCGATTCCGGTACCGACAGTCACAGTCTGGATGGAAGAAGAACAAGACGCTCTGAGCGGGCCTGCCCGGTCAGGGCGTTTTTGCCCTCCGCTGAAAGGAGATAATCCTCATGAAACAATCCAACCGCAAGCTCCGCACCCTTGTCGGTGCCGCGATGCTCTCCGCAGTGGCCTTTGTGCTGGCCTTTCTGGAATTCCCGGTACCCTTGTCGCCGCCCTTTGCCCGGATGGATCTCTCCGATTTGCCCGCGCTCATCGGCGCCTTTGCGTACGGGCCGCTGTGGGGCGTTTTGATCGAGCTGATCAAGAACGCTCTGCAGCTGAGTTCCACGGCTACCGGCGGCGTGGGGGAGCTGGCAAACTTCCTCATGGGCGCCGCCTTTGTGCTGACGGCCGGGGCGATCTATCGCGTCCATAAGACCAAAAAGACCGCACTGCTCGGCTGCCTCGCGGGGAGCCTGGCCATGGGGATCGCGGCCGCGCTGGCAAACTACTATATTCTGCTGCCGCTCTTCGAGCAGTTCATGCCGCTGGATCAACTGATTGCCTCCTTCGAGGCTTATATCCCCTTCATCCACTCGAAGCGGGACATCGTGCTGTATAACGCCCTGCCCTTCAATGTGCTGAAAGGGCTTGCCATCAGCCTGCTCACCATGTTAAGCTACAAGAGCTTAAGGCCGATCCTGAAGGGGAGGGAAACGACATGACAGCAAAAGAGTATCTCCAACTCATCTCCGACGAGATCCATACTACCATTGTCGCCACGGTGGACGACGAAGGACTGCCCGTCACGGCGGCCATCGACATGATGATGAGCGACGAGAACGGCCTGTACTTTCTCACTGCCCGGGGCAAGAGCTTCTATGACCGCCTGACAAAGCGGGGGTATTTGGCTCTCACGGCGCTGAAAGGGGAGGACACCATGCACTCGCTGGCCGTCTCCCTGCGCGGGAAGGTGCGGGAGCTGGGGAGCGCGCTGCTGCCGGTGCTGTTCGAGAAGAACCCCTATATGGCGGAGATCTATCCCACGGAGGCCTCCCGCGAAGCGCTGACGGTCTTTCAGATCTACGAGGGAAACGGGGAGTACTTCGACCTGTCCAAGCGGCCCATCGAGCGGGCGAGCTTCTCCTTCGGCGGCGCGGAGAGCAAAGCGGAAGGCTATACCATCACGGACGCCTGCATCGGCTGCGGCAGCTGCGTGGCTGTCTGTCCGCAGAGCTGCATCACCGGCGGGGAGCCGCCCTTCGTGATCCGGCAGGAGCACTGTCTCCACTGCGGCAACTGCCTGCGGGCCTGCCCGGTTGGAGCAGTCATAAGAAAGTAAGACCCTCAGAGGAGGAAAACTATGTTTACCATTTGCAAAGGCAGTCAGAATATCGTAGAGGAGACCTTGACGGATAAAGCCGCCAATGTGCGTAAGCTCCTGCAGAACGCGGACGCGATCATTGTCGGTGCAGGAGCAGGCCTCTCCACCGCGGCCGGAATCGAATACGCTGGGCCACGCTTTACCGAAAACTTCAAGGATTTCATCGAGCGCTACGGAATGACGGACATGTATAGTGCCGGCTTCTACCCCTTCCGAACCGAAGAAGAGAAGTGGGCATACTGGTCACGCCACATACGGATGAATCGTTATGACGCCCCCGTGGGCGAGCCGTACAGGCAGCTGCTCAAAATGGTGGAGGGAAAGCCCTACTTCGTTATTACCACCAACGTGGACGCACAGTTTTATAAAGCGGGCTTTGACCCTCTGCGCATCTGGGCGGTGCAGGGAGACTACGGAAAACTGCAGTGTGCCTGCGGTTGCCACGATACGCTCTACGACAACCACGACCTCATGATGGAGATGTGTGAAAAGCAGCGGGATTGCCGTATTCCCTCGGATCTGGTGCCTCACTGCCCCCGCTGCGGGGAACGCATGGAGATCAACATCCGCAAGGATATGTATTTCGTTCAGGATGCGCAGTGGTATGCCGAGCGCGGCAGGTATCAGGAATTTCTGGAAGAGAACAAACGGAATAAAGTTGTCTTCCTGGAGTTGGGCGTCGGCTACAATACGCCGACCATCATTCGTTACCCCTTCGAGCAGATGGCGGCAAACTGGCCCCAGGCTACGCTGGTGCGCATCGGCCGCAGCCAGGCGAGCGTCCCAAAGAAGTTGGGAGACAAAGGTATTTCGATTGACGATGGTATCCAGACCGCGCTGAATGAAATTGGATAGAGTTAAGAAATGGAAACAGGTTAACATAACTTAGACACCTTTTGGCGCAAATACCATTCTCTGGACACCGTTTGGTGCAACACAGACAGAAATCGTCTTGAAATGTTTCGTTTCAAGACGATTTTTACTATATATGAGAAAGCTTAGCCTCCAAAAGTGACGTGTATAGGGCGTTTGAACAAAGCGTTGTTTGAACGCAAAAAGAATACACGTAAGAATGAACCCGTGACGATTTGTCACGGGTTCGCTGTTCTGATTAGCAGTAAACCAATTCGCTCAGAACGACTTCCTCCGCTCGTGCCCGGATGCTGTTCATGCGTCTGATCCACTCCATTTGATCGGCCGCCTTGAGCGCTTCGGTCACTCCTTCGCGCTTGGCCAACTGATTCGTGATCAGCTCAACACGTTCGCTGCAGGCGCGGTCGATCTCAGCAAGGGATTCAGATCTCTCAGGGCATTTCAGTGTCCAGAGAAGGGTGTTTGCACCAAAAGGTGTCTGGGGTTGTTTTATCTTATGACAGCGCCTCAAAATAATCCATCACGAATTCTTCGAAGCGCTGCTGTGCCTGGGTCATAGGCGCGTGCCGGTTGCGGCAGAGAGCGATCACGCCGCAGGAATCGGAAAACTCCCGGATCACATAGTGCCCGGAGGGCGGCAGCAGCCGGGTGTAGTTCCAGGCGAATACCGTGCAGCCCAGCCCCTCGGACACCATGCTCAGGATCAGGTTGTTGTCGATGGATTCATAGATGATGCTGGGGCTGACGTTGTTGGCCTTGCACAGCAGGTCTATGTTGTTGCGGGTGTCCGAGCCCTTGAGCGTGGTGATCAGGCTGAGGCCGTTCAAGTCGTTGAGCTCTACATATTCCTTTTCCGCCAACGGGTGCCCGGCGGGCATGACAAGGCAGGCGCGTTCGGTATGAACCGCCTTGGAGAGTATGCTCTCCGACTCCTTCGGAGAGATCGGCGGCGAGCAGATGGCAAAGTCCACCCGCCCTTCCTCCAGTGCGCGGATCAGATCCGGGCGATCCATATATTCCCGCGAGACGCTGCTGCCCGGAAACTCCTGCATATATCGCAGCGGCAGATCCGAGCAATAGGCGGATGAGCCCACCGCAAAGCGCAGCGGCTGATCCGGGTCGTCCACGATGGACTCAAAGCGGGAGTGAATCAGGTCGATCTCGTCCAGGATCTTGTTGGCCGATTCCAGCAGCAGCCTGCCGTAACGGTTCAGCTTGACCCGGCGGCCCACATGATCGAACAGCTCACAGCCCAGCTCCTCTTCGAGCTGGGTGATGATTTTGGTCAGAAAGGGCTGGCTGACGCCCAGCTTTTCCGCAGCCTTGGAGATGTGTTCCGTCTCCGCTGCTGTGCAGAAGTATCGCAAGTCCCGCAATTCCATGGATGATCAACCCCTTTCGCAATTCATAACCAACCAGCATTATAATTCATAACCGGCCGAAAGTATATACGTATATCGGACAAAATATTTTTTCTTTCCTCCTCTTTCCGGTAGAATTGAGGCAACTTAAATAGAGAAAAGAGGAATGAACATGGCCACCAACACAACCGGCAGCGCAAACCGCTATACCTCCCGCAAGATCGAGGTGGACGGCATTACGCTCTATGACAGCGACGCACGCTTTCGCAAGAACTTTCTGAAAAAGCATCTGAAGAACACCGTAGACGTGGTGCGCTTTTCCTACATGATGGGAAAGCTGGCAGTCAAGCCTGTGATCGGCCCGCTGATCCGCAAAAGCCTGGAGCTGCACTATCGCTATATCCACACCAATTCCGTTGTCGTGCCCATTGAGGTGGCCAAGGACATTATCCGAAACACCACGGATATCGCCGTCTCGCCCTGCGTCTGCCGCACGGTGCGCCAGAACTGCGACCAGCCCATCAACACCTGCATGGGCCTGAACTTCTACGGCGCGATGAAAAAGAAGGCCGGCGAGCGCGGCCTGAGCAAGGAGGAGGCTCTGGCCGTGGCCGATATGGCCCATGAGCGGGGGCTGATTGCCGTGGTGGAGAGCTGCGTCCAGCCTTACCAGGACAACCTCTGTTTCTGCTGCGCCTGCTGCTGCATGCCGTTGACACTGAAGACCCAATACCACGTCCCCTTTGTCAACTACAACGGCCCGTATCTGCCCGTATTCGAGGAAGCCAAATGCACCCACTGTCAGAAGTGCGTAAAGGCATGTCCGGTCGGGGCCATGAGCTTTGACGAAAAGGGCGTGCGGCACATCGACCTGGACAAATGCCTGGGCTGCGGGCTCTGCGAGTGCGCATGTCCCGATCAGATCGGTCATATGCAGTACACCGAAAGCCGCGTCATCAAGGTTTCCGAGCCCAGCCGCCTGCGTGTGGCGCTGTCTGTGGCCTATGTCTACGCGATCTTCATGCCGGGCGTGTGGTTCTACAAGACCTTTACGGGCAGCAAAATGCACCTGATGAAGTCCGACCCCCGCGAGAAGGACATCATCAGCACCAAGCAGCCCGGCTATATCCATGGCGGGGAAAAGTACGCCGAGCCCTACAAGGGCTGCGACGGCTGCGGTGAGAAGGGCGACGAGGCGTGAGCCTTCCGCTTGCGCTTCTGCTGTCCTCCGCGCTGGCGGGGCTGGCCCTGTGGAAGAGGGCGCTGACGCCTGTCGGAACGCTGCTCGCCTGGGCGATGTGTCTCGCGATCTGCCGCATCGGTGCTATGCCTGCCTTTCTCATTCTGGCCGTGACGTTCCTTGCCACGGTCGCCGCGGATCGGCTTGCCGGGAAGCGGGCGGACCCCCGTGGTCTGCGCCGCAAATCCGGCAGGCGTGACGCCGTGCGCGTGCTGTGCAATGTGGGCGTCGGCACGGTAATGATCCTTCTTTACGGCGTAACCGGTGCGCCCCGATTAATTCTCGCCTATGCCGCGGTCATGGCGGAATCCCTTTCGGACAGTCTGGCCTCCAAACTGGGGCCGCTCGTCAAGGGGAAAACGGTGGATATCTGCTCCTTTCATGAGGTCGGCGTCGGACTCTCCGGAGGCGTTTCGGGAGCGGGAAGCGCCGCCGCTGCGCTTGGCGCGATCCTGATCGGGGTGCTCTGCCTGCTGTTTCCGGGTGCGGACGAAAAGGTAGCGCTACTTGTTGCAGCCATTGGCTTTCTCGGCTGCCTCTTTGACAGCGTGTTGGGCTCGCGCATCCAGGTCAAATATCGCTGCCCGGCCTGCGGGGCCTTGACCGAGAGAGACCGCCATTGCGATGTCCCCGGCAAGGTCGAGCGGGGCTGGCGCTGGGTCAACAACGATACTGTCAACCTGCTCTCCAATCTCTTTGTCGCCGTTTTGGCGATCCTGGTCTTTTGAGGGAAGCTATGATTATCGACTGTCACTACCACTATTTTCCCAGCGAATTCCATGTGGAGAAAAAGCTCCGCGAGATGGACGCCTCGGGCATTGACAAGATCGCACTGATCGCGCCGATCTGCCCGATTTTCAAGTCTGAACCCATGAGTCTGCCCATGCGCTTCATGCGTCGTCTGATGGGAAAGGCCGCGTTTTACCCGCTGCTGAAAAGGTTGCTCTGCACCTTTGAGGGCGACGGGATCAACATCCTCGGTGACCATGTGCCGATCTTCTTCGCGCCGGGCAACAAAGCCGTTTTCGATGCCGTGGCCATGGCGCCGGATCGCCTCTGCGCCTGGGTGACGGTGAACCCCGACCGACAGAGCGAGGAGGAAATGCGGCGGGAAATCCTGCAATATGCCGACCGGGAGACCTTCTGCGGCGTCAAGGTGCATCCCTTCTACCATCAATACGATGTGGCAAAGCTGGATGCCGTCTGCCGTATCCTGGAGCCGCTGCGAAAGCCCTTGCTCATCCATCTGCCCTTTGACAGCAAGGATGCGATCCTCTCGCTGGCAGACCAATACCCAAAGGTCAATTTCCTGCTGGCCCACTGCGCCTTCCCGTATTTCGACCTGATCTGGCCGGAGCTGAAGAAACGGAAAAACATCTATGTGGACATCTCCTCCGGCTGCTATGTGGACGCGAAAATGGTCCGGCGGGCGATCGACGCGCTTGGGCCCTATCATGTTCTGTATGGCAGCGACGGACCTTACGGCACGCCCCAATCCGACGGCAGCTTTGATATGCAGGCAGAATATGAATTTGCCACAAAGCTGATCCGCGCCGAGGAGCTGCGGGCGATACGGAAAAACAATTTTGTGTTCCTGACAAGCGAACAATAAAAACCAAACGCAGTCTGGTGGGAAGCAAATCCAAAAATGAACCCGTGACGATTTGTCACGGGTTCATATGTTCTGATTAGCAGTAAACCAATTCGCTCAAAACGATTTCCTCTGCCCTTGCCCAGATGCTGTTCATGCGGCGCACCCACTCCATCTGATTGGCCGCCTTGAGCGCTTCGGTCACGCCCTCGCGCTGGGCCAGTTGATTCATAATAAGTTCAATGCGTTCATTGCAACTGTGGTCGATCTCGGCGAGGTGTTCGTCCAGCTTGCCGGTCAGCAGCAGGCTGGAATACCATCCACGCTTGTGTTCTTTCAGGTAGCTCTTTCGCAACAGGCCGTATTTCCCGATGGGCAGATTTGCGTCTTCGAGGTAGAGAGCGGGGAACAGATAGTCATTGTTTCGGGTATATGTCAGATCCATAATCAGTACTCCTTTTCAAGTCAAATGGTTGATTCTGTTCTTGGTGGTGGAGGGGGAAACAAGCCGCAAAATGAATATATGCAAATGCAAATCAGGACACTCGGCGAACCGCCTTCAGAGTGCGTTTTGACCCCTTGCTTGACCCCCAACTTATTGAACCTAAAAAAATGCAGTGGTCAGACCGGTTTGGAAAAGTTCTTAAAAATAGCAAAATTGACGTAAAATGACGTTTAAAAGTGTCAAAAAATACCCAAATTCTGTTCGAAGCCTTCTTCCCCTGCCAGAAATCGTCTTGAAATGTTTCGCTTCAAGGCGATTTTTG
>ONPY01000096.1 GCA_900319835.1 uncultured Eubacteriales bacterium
AAAGATTCTATTCAATAAAACGGCCTGTTCCTGAGTAGTAGCATTCCAGTCCATAAACAGCTTGTCATACTGAGAAGCCATATTATCATAAAAGGTTTGGGTTATATCCATAATCTTTCCTCCCCAATTAAATCAGGCTTGACGGCCAGATCGCGCACAATCATCTCTGATTATTATAAGCATTGGAGCATCAATATTCAATGATAAAGTATGTCAAAGGCACATCCTCTCTGAAGAAAAGCGCTCTTTTTACGCCGCAATCTCCATCCCGCACATCAGCCTGAACACGATCCGGTCCTTGGTGTGCACCGTCATGCTGCCCACCAGCCCGGCCCACAGGCTCTCATCGAACTCGGTCTCAGGGTTCCCATCAAAATACGTTTTGATGGGAGAAGGACGAGCAGCGGAGCGACTGAGCTTTCCGAACGTATGAGGGAAGCGAATGGATGCGCAGCTTGTGAGGACGCCCGGCAGGTCCTTCACACTCTCGATCAACCGCTCGATCTTCCTGCGGCGGACCATGATCTGACCGATCTGCTCGATCATTTAACGCAGAAAAACCGGATGAGAATGCACACAGTCATGCATTCTCATCCGATTTTTTGTCCCAAGCTTTCAACGAAAGGCCCAAATCAGGTTTTCTTTCAAAGCTGTCTTATGAACACCTGGCTGAGAGGCGTTCTTTTTTGTTTTTTCTACCGCTCTTCGCGGAAGTAGGCCAGGCCCAGGGAGGCGGGGGGCTGGTTCTCGCGCTTGTTGCGCATGGAGGAGAGCACCAGCACGATGATGGTGACCACATAGGGCGCCATCTTGTACAGCTCCTTGACGGCCAGGTTCATGCCGGAGGGGATGTACATGTGGAGGATGTACAGGCCGCCGAAGAGAAAAGAGGCCAGCACCCCCACGTTCGGCCGCCAGACCGTGAAGATGACCAGGGCGATGGCAAGCCAGCCGCGGTCGCCGAAGGCGTCGTTGGTCCAGACGCCGCAGGCGTAGTCCATCACGTAGTACAGTCCGCCCAGGCCCGCGATCATCGAGCCGATGCAGGTGGCCATGTACTTGTAGTGGGAAACGTTGATGCCCGCCGCGTCCGCGGTCGTGGGGCTCTCGCCCACGGCGCGCAGGTGCAGGCCCGTCCGGGTGCGGTTGAGAAACCACGCCGCCGCCAGCGCGATGATCACCGCCACATAGGCCAGAAAGCCGTAACTCAAAAACAGCTTGCCGAAGGCGCCCATGTGCTCCGCGGCAGGCAGGCTGCGGCGGAAGACATTGGAGGTGTTGGTCATGATGATGGAGGGCAGGGAGCTGCCGGAGAGCTTGATCAGCGAGCCGCCGAAGAAGTTGCCGAAGCCCACGCCGAAGGTCGTCAGGGCCAGGCCCGTGACGTTCTGGTTGGCGCGCAGCGTGACGGTGAGGAAGCAGTAGAGCAGGCCCATGAGCAGGCTGCCCAGCAGGCAGCAGACCAGGGGGATCAGCAGGGTCAGCGCGGGGTTCATGTCCGCGGCGGTCTTGCCCATCTCATAATAGAACGAGCCGATGACGCCGCAGATGCCGCCGACATACATGATGCCGGGGATGCCGAGGTTGAGGTTGCCGGACTTCTCGGTGAGGGTCTCGCCGGTGCTGCCCAGCAGCAGGGGGATGCCCTGCACGATGGCGCGCGGGATGAAGGAGACAAAATCAAACATGGCTTATTCCTCCTTTCCCGCCGCGCGGGTGAACTTGATCTGGTAGTTGATGAAGAACTCGCTGCCGATGATGCAGAAGAGGATCAGGCCCGTGAGGATGTCGCCGAAGGACTGGTTGAGGCCGAACTTGGTGGCGATCTCGCCGGCGCCGCGGCCCAGGAACACCAGCAGGAAGCTGGTGAGGATCATCCAGATGGGGTTGAACTTGGCAAGCCAGCTCACCAGAACCGCGGTAAAGCCGCGGCCGTCGACGATGGTGGTGGTCAGCGTGTGGTTGGTGGAGCCCACCAGCAGCAGGCCCGCCAGACCGCAGATCGCGCCGGAGAGCAGCATGGTGCGGAGGATGACCTTTTCCACTTTGATGCCCACATAGCGGGCGGTGCGCTCACTCTCGCCCACGACGGCGATCTCATAGCCGTGCTTGGAGTAGTTGAGGTAGACGTGCATCGCCACCAGCACCACCGCCACGATCAGCACGTTGAGCAGGTACTTCTGGCCGCTGAACTGGGGCAGCCAGCCCAGATGGTTGTTGGGGTTGATGATGCCGATGGTGCCCGAGCCCTTGGGGCTCTCCCACACGACGCAGTAGTAGGCCACAAGCTGGGTTGCCACATAGTTCATCATCAGGGTAAACAGCGTCTCGTTGGTGTTGTATTTGGCCTTGAAGAAGGCGGGGATGCCGGCCCAGACGGCGCCGGCCAGGAGACTGGTGACCACCATGCAGAGGATGATGGCCCAGTTGGGCAGCTTGCCCGGCAGCAGGATCATGCAGGCCGCCGCGGCCAGACCGCCGATGAGCGCCTGGCCCTCGCCGCCGAGGTTCCAGCAGCGCATGCGGAAGGCCGGAGTGACCGCGAGGGACACACACAGCAGCATCGCGATGTTCTGCAGCAGCACCCAGAGCTTGCGGGTGGTGCCGAAGGAGCCCTGCCAGATCGCGCCGTAGACCGCCGCGGGGTTTAATCCCGTGACCATGCTGGTGATCACGCCGCAGAGCACCAGGGCCAGCAGCAGCGCCGCGCCGCGGATCGCCCAGGATTTGTACCAGGGCAGGGCCGCACGCTTGGCCACGTGGAAGAGGGGCGTCCGCGTTTTGTTATTCATCGGTCTTCCCTCCCAGCTTTGTCATCATCAGGCCCACGTCCCGCTTGGTGGCGCCGCGGCCCGGTACGATGCCCGAGACCTTGCCGCCGCAGAGCACCAGGATGCGGTCGGCCAGCTCCAGCAGCACGTCCAGATCCTCGCCCACGTAGAGCACGGCGACGCCCTGGGCCTTCTGCTTGTTGATCAGATCATAAATGGTATAGGACGAATTGATGTCCAGGCCGCGCACGGCGTAGGCCGTCAGCAGCACGGTGGGGGCGGAGGCGATCTCACGGCCCACCAGCACCTTCTGCACGTTGCCGCCCGAGAGGCGGCGCACCGGAGTGGACACGCCGGGGGTCTTGACCTCCAGCTCCTGCACCACGGTCTCGGCCAGCTTCTTGGGGCTGCGCCGGTCGGTAAACAGCGAGCGGCCCTTTCTAAAGGAGCGGAGCATCATGTTGTCCGCGAGGTCCATGTTTGCGACCAGGCCCATGCCCAGGCGGTCCTCCGGCACGAAGGAGAGGGCCACGCCCATCTCCGCGATGGCCAGCGGGTCCTTGCCCAACAGCTCCTCGCGCCGGCCGTCATCCTCGATGTAGCAGATGGAGCCGGCCTCCACGGGCTGCAGGCCCGCGATGGCCTCCAGCAGCTCCTTCTGGCCGCAGCCGGAGATGCCCGCGATGCCCAGGATCTCGCCGGAATTGGCGGTAAAGCTCACGTCGTCCAGCTTCAAAATGCCGTCCATGCTGCGCACCGTCAGGCCCTTGACCTCGATGCGGGGTCTGGGATCTTTGGGCTCGGGCCGGTCGATGTTCAGCGTCACGGCGTGGCCGACCATCATGTTGGTCATCTCCTGGGCGTTGGTCTTTTTCGTCGGCATATCGCCGATGAACTGGCCGTGGCGCAGGATGGCCACGCGGTCGGACAGGGCCTCCACCTCGTGCATCTTGTGGGTGATGATGACGATGGCCTTGCCGTCGTCGCGCATGTTGCGCAGCACCGCAAAGAGCTTGTCCGTCTCCTGCGGGGTGAGCACGGCGGTCGGCTCGTCCAGGATCAGGATGTCCGCCCCGCGGTAGAGCACCTTCACGATCTCCACGGTCTGCTTCTGGGAGACCGACATGTCGTAGATCTTCTGCTCGGGGTCGACCTCAAAGCCATAGAGATCGCAGATCTCCCGGATCCTCTTCGCGGCGGCCTTGAGATCGAGCTTGCCCGGCAGGCCGAGGACGATGTTCTCCGCGGCGGAGAGCACGTCGACCAGCTTGAAGTGCTGGTGGATCATGCCGATGCCGAGCTCAAAGGCGTCCTTCGGGGAGCGGATCACGACGGTCTTGCCGTCGATGGCGATTTCACCCTCGTCCGGGAAGTAGATGCCGGAGAGCATGTTCATCAGCGTGGTCTTGCCGCTGCCGTTTTCACCCAGCAGGGCCAGGATCTCGCCCCGGTAGATATCCAGCCAGACCCGGTCGTTGGCGAGGGTCGGGCCGAAGCGCTTGGTGATGTTCCGCATGGTGACTGCGGCGGTCTTGTTGTCCAAGGACAGCACTCCCTTCATGATGAGTGTGGCGTTTGGAAGCAAACGCCACCAAATGTCATTCCGAGCCAGTGTCGCAACACTGGCGTGGGAATCCGTTGGCCAGTGAAATGGGAATCATTCTGCGGTTTTCGGGGAATACGGATCGCACCCGCAGGGCGTACACCACACCAGTGACATCGGTCACTTAAGTGAGCGTCCAAATCTTCGATTTGGCTAACGCGAACTTACACCTCAGGTGGGTTCGCAATGACGAGAAAAGCTGACTTTGTCTACAATCTGCGCCCCCCTTACAGGGGAGGCTTCCAAAAGAAACGAAAAAACACTGCCTGCCGTATGGATTTCGGGCGCACGCAGTGTTTGCAGATGCCGTACAGGGAAACGGGTGCGGGGCGCCCGCTTCCCTGTGTGGCACGATACCCGCGCTCCCGTTTGGGAGCGCGGGCGCAGTGTTCAATTAGGCGTCGATGTTGGTGATGCCGTCGATGTCGATGTCGAAGTAAGGAGCGGAGCGGTACTCAGACTCGTGGAAGAAGCCGTCGGCAATGACGTTGGTCTCGGGGACAAAGTCGCCCATATCGTCCACGTCGGCCAGGTACTCGGTCAGGGTCTCGCCGCCGACAGTCCAGGTGGCGGTGTCGAAGACCTTCAGCTCGCCGGAGGCCAGCAGAGCCTCGACCTCTTCGAGCTTCTCAGCGGTGCCGGCAGCGGCAGCCTGCTCGTTGATCTCGGTCATCTTGACGGAGCCGGTGCTCAGGGTGCCGGTCCAGTCAGCGGGGATGGCCTCGCCGTTCATGGCGCAGGTCATGGCGTACTCCATGTAGGGAGCCCAGTCGATGCGGGAGGCGACGATGAAGGTGTTGGGGCAGGCGTCAGCGGCGGAGCCGTTGTAGAACACAAAGGGGATGTTGTTGGCCTCGCACTCGGTGGGAGCGCCCATGGAGTCGGCGTGCTCGGAGATCAGGACGCAGCCGTTGTTGATGAGCTTGGTGGCGCCTTCCTTCTCGAGGGTGGGATCATACCAGGAGTTGGTGAAGGTGACTTCCATGGTGGCAGAGGGGCAGACGTACCGGACGCCGAGGAAGAAGGAGGTGTAGCCGGACTTCACTTCCGCGTAGGGGAAGGCGCCGATGTAGCCGACCTTGGCCTGATCGGCGGTGATGGTGCCGGCCTCGATCATCTCGTTGAGCTTCATGCCGGCGGCGACACCGCCCAGGAAGCGGCCTTCATAGATGGAAGCAAAGCCGTTGTGATAGTTGGCGACACCGGCGGTGTGGGCCTGGGTGCCGGTGGCGTGGCAGAACTGAACCTCGGGGTACTCCTGGGCAACCTGGAGCAGGAAGGGCTCGTGGCCGAAGGAGTCGGCAAAGATGAAGGTGCAGCCCTCGTCGATGAGCTCCTCAGCGGCGTCGGCGCACTCCTGGCCCTCGGGGATACCGGTCTTGAACAGGTACTCCACACCCAGCTTCTCGCAGGCTTCCTTCGCAGCGTTCAGGAAGTTGAGGTCGTAGGTGGAGTTCTCGTCGTGCAGGAAGATGAAGCCGGCCTTGAAGGCGGGAGCCTCGGCGGCGGGGGCGGCCTCTGCAGCGGGGGCCTCGGCGGCGGGAGCCTCAGCGGGCTTCTCAGCGGCGGGGGCGGCAGCGGGAGCGCTGGAGCCGCAGGCGGCCAGGGCGAAGATCATGGCAAGCGCAAGCAGCAGAGCAAAGATCTTTTTCATGTACATTCTCCTCATAGATATTGTTATTTTATCTTCGGGCCATACGGCCTTTGATACTTGGGGAAAATGACGCTGTCACGAAAAAAGCAAGCGATTCTTTCGTGACAGCGCCGTGCGAAAAAAAGTGCACTGGCGCGGACGATCGGCGCCCGGTACCAATGCCTTATACCAAAAGGAAAAGAGGGCAGGCCTCTCTCCTGTCGGTTACTTCGATAGTCCGGTCATTTACGGCGTCCGGGTAGAAACTTCAAATCCATATCATTTGGTATATATCGAGCAGATATTTAATTAACTGGATGAAACAAGCTTAACAGCGTTTTCACCAAATGTCAACTGTTTTTCTTGTAAGATGTGGCCAGAACCGACAAGTGCAATTTGTGTACTTTGCACAAGAAACCGTTTTTTGCCAAATCGCGGAATGCCTTGCGCGGCAAGCGCTTCAGGTTTTTAAAGCATTTCAGTGCTCGAAGCGGATACCGTCGTCATCCATGGCGGCAATTTTTGCCAGGGATTCCACGCGCATGCCCTCCGCCCGCAGCTGGTTGCCGCCGCCCTGGAAGACCTTTTCGATGGCGACGCCGGCGCCCACGACGGTGCCGCCCGCCTGTTCCACCAGCGCCCGCAGGCCCACCAGCGCCGCGCCCGTGGCGAGGAAGTCATCGATCAGCAGCACGCGGTCGCCGGGCTGAATGTAGTCCTTCGACACCACGACGGTGTTGACGTTGCCGTGGGTGAAGGAGGGCACCTCCGCCGTGTAGAGCTTGTCGGAAATATTTTTGGTCTTGCTCTTCTTGGCAAAGACCACGGGGCACTGAAATTCCAGGCCCGCCAGGATCGCGATGGCGATGCCGGAGGCCTCGATGGTCAGGATGCGGTTGACGTCTTCGCCGCCGAAGAGCCTTTTGAACTCCTTCGCCATGGCCTGGAGCAGCAACGGGTCCATCTGATGATTCAGGAAATTGTCCACCTTCAAAATGCCGCCGGGCAGCAGCTTGCCGTCGGCGAGGATGCGCTGTTCCAGAAGCTCCATGTTTCGACCTCCAACATTTTTATGTACTGTATATAGCATAAACCGGGGTGGGCTGTAAAGTAGGAAAATGACGAAAATGCGCGGCTCCGGTGTTTGGCCCCCTTTTGTAAAGGGGGGCTTCGCCGCAGGCGGTGGGGGATCGGTGATTGGCACCGTTCGATCCCTCCGCCTCGCTGCGCTCGGCACATGCCACCTTGCCGCGATTGCCATTCCCGGGCCTGCTTCGCAACGGCCCGCCAATGGCGCGGCTGCGGAGATTGCGCCCCGCCTTTTTCTGCCTATCCAAAGGGAGGCCTTGCGGGAGGGGCCTGAAGAAAAGACGGAAGTCCACATGGGACTTCCGTCTTTTTCATTTCGTGTTTTGCCGCGGCGTGTACGTGGCAAAACACACTTCTCAGCCTGCAAACGTGCGAGCGTCCCCCGCAAGCGAGTGCGCTGCAGCAGGCTGCAAATCTCAGCCAAAAGGCTGCGTCTTTTGGCTGATCAGAACTCCGCGTTGCCGGTGGTGCGGGGGTGCAGCTCCACGTCGCGGATGTTCGAAACGCCGGTGAGGTACATGACCATGCGCTCAAAGCCCAGGCCGTAGCCCGCGTGACGGCAGGAGCCGTAGCGACGCAGGTCCAGATACCACCAGTAGTCCTCCTTCTTGAGGCCCAGCTCGTCCATGCGGGCCTCCAGCACGTCCAGGCGCTCCTCGCGCTGGCTGCCGCCGATGATCTCGCCCACGCCGGGCACCAGGCAGTCGGCCGCGGCAACGGTCTTGTTGTCGTCGTTGAGGCGCATGTAGAAGGCCTTGATCTCCTTGGGGTAGTCGGTGACGAAAATGGGCTTCTTGAAGATCTCCTCGGTCAGATACCTCTCATGCTCGGTCTGCAGGTCGATGCCCCACTTGACGGGGTAGTCGAACTTCTTGCCGCTCTTGAGCAGCAGGTCCACCGCCTCGGTGTAGGTGATGCGGCCGAAGTCGTTGGACACCACGTTGTGCAGGCGGTCAAGCAATCCCTTGTCCACGAAGGCGTTGAAGAACTCCATCTCCTGGGGGCAGCGCTCGAGCGTGCGGTTGATGATGTACTTGACCATCGCCTCGGCGGTGTCCATGTAATCGTAGAGATCGGCAAAGGCCATCTCGGGCTCGATCATCCAGAACTCGGCCGCGTGGCGCTGGGTGTAGCTGACCTCGGCGCGGAAGGTGGGGCCGAAGGTGTACACATCGCCGAAGGCCATGGCAAAGTTCTCGGCGTTGAGCTGGCCGGAGACCGTCAGGTTCGTGGCCTTTCCGAAGAAGTCCTTGCTGTTGTCCACGGTGCCGTCCTCGTTGAGAGGCAGGTTGTTCAGATCCAGGGTGGTGACCCGGAACATCTCGCCCGCGCCCTCGGCGTCGGAGCCGGTGATGATGGGGGTGTGGACATAGACGAAGCCGCGCTGCTGGAAGAACTCATGCACCGCCTGGGCCGCCACGGAGCGGACCCGGAAGGTGGCGGAGAAGAGATTGGTTCTCGGTCTCAGGTGCTGGATGGTGCGCAGAAACTCCACGCTGTGGCGCTTCTTCTGCAGGGGATAGTCGGGCGTGGAGGTCCCCTCCACCTCGATTTTGTCGGCCTTGAGCTCAAAGGGCTGCTTGGCCTCGGGCGTCAGCACCAGCGTGCCGTGCACGATCAGCGCAGCGCCCACATTCTGGCGGGCGATCTCGTCGTAGTTCTCCAGGCTCTCGCGGGCGAACACCACCTGCAGCGACTTGAAGCAGCTGCCGTCGTTGAGTTCGATAAAGCCGAAGTTCTTCATGTCCCGGACGGTTCTGACCCATCCGCAGACGGTCATGCTCTGCTCCGCAAAAGCGCTCGGGTCGGCAAAAATGCCGGTAATTTTCTGACGCTTCATGGTTATGGTTCCTTTCATAAGACGCCCGCGGGCGCCGGTTTCGTTCAAATCAGCGGTTTTCTATTATATATAGTTTGCCCCGCAAGTGCAAGGGCGAATTAAAAAATCAGCTGTACGGGTCTGTAGGGTTTACAATGATGTGTGACAGAAGGTAAAAAAGAATAGCGAATAGAGAGTACCTGTGTTAGGGTTGAGTTGCTCAGACAAAACCGAAAGGCA